>NZ_JAMPQO010000005.1:0-306137 GCF_028482485.1 Providencia sp. PROV116
AATTAAAGGTTTATTGCTCAATTAGCGGTAAACAGCCGAAAGGCAAAAGAATAAGTGGAGCGGTAGTTCAGTTGGTTAGAATACCTGCCTGTCACGCAGGGGGTCGCGGGTTCGAGTCCCGTCCGTTCCGCCACTTATCGAAGCCTCGCGATAAAAATCGCGAGGCTTTTTTGTGTTGATAACATACTGAATTTTATCGATAATGCCTATTTTAGATTAAACTATATTAATATCAAAAATACGTTTTAAAGCTTTTTTACCATTGGAAGTAAAAGTAATTTCTCTATAGCCTTTTGCTTTATCTATCCATCTATTTTTTTCAAAGAATTGTAGTAGCAAGGCTCCTGCAAGTCCTCCTAGGTGCATACGTCTTTCACTCCAATCCAAGCAAGCGCATGCTATTTTTCGTTTTGTATGAGGAATAATATCTATTCCAAATTTTTTAAATTGCGCCATACCAATATCTGATAACTTGTTTTCTTTAGCGGTAAACCAACCATTTTTATCCATAAATTCGTAGATCTGAACAGCAGCTTCCCCTGCTAAGTGATCATAGCAAGTACGTGCTTTTCGCAGATGAATAGGTGTTGCTATTGTTGGGGTATACTCTAATTTCATGGATACCCCCATTAATGTTTCTAATAATTCGGCAATATCTGAGCCTGCAAGTCGGTAATACCGGTGCCTTCCTTGAGATAGACAGCTAATTAAGTGGCTATTTAATAGCTTAGTGAGGTGTGCGCTCGTTGTTGATGGTGCTATATCTGCAACTGCACTTAATTCTGTTGCTGTCCATGCCCTACCATCCATTAATGCACACAAAATGCTGACTCTTGAAGGGTCAGCAATCGCAAATGCAACTTTTGCGATAGATTTCTCTAACGGTTCTTTCTCTTCAATGAGAATACTATTTTTGCTTGGTATCATATGGTAGGTTTTCCCACTTCTTTGTAACTTCAGCAGTTAATATATTATTGTCTGTTATTAATATTAGCCTGTTATTATGGTCACCTACTTGGTTTTCAAGAATCACATGAATATCATACATTAAAATTATCCTCTTTATGGAATGAGTAATCCTTTAGGGTATGGGCAACTCGAATTCGATAATGAGAAAAAATGGTTTGTTGTCCTTCAACTTGCGCTTCAATATGCATGAAATGTTTTTTCCAATTTTTTACGGCTTCTTCTGTTTCCCACCACGAAAGAGAGAGTATTTTTCCTTCAGTGGTTATACTTTGAAAACGTTCAACCGAAATAAATCCTTCTATGCGCATAAGTTCAGATTTTAGTTGACCGGCTAGTTCAAAATAACGATTTTTTTGTTCTGGTACTGGGATGGCTTCGAAAATCACTGCGATCATGAGTCTCTCCTTAATATTGAGAGCTCAACTATAAAGGGTTAATTAAGAGATACTTCGATGGTGAGCGAAATATTGAAAATAGCAGGGGAATTTAAAAGAATGGGAAGTAAGGAGAGGATTACTTTAAGGACTGATATAAACTATAACCCGCTATTGACCCTGCAACATCATAGGCAAAATCATGCCAACTCCACCCCGTACCAGCAGGCCGGCTATCATATAATTCTTTTGCGGCACCTAATGAAACTGAAAACAAGACCCCGAACTGCGCCGCTTCTCTGTGCTCCATATTTTGTCTATCTGCATAAGCGTTACCCGCTGCAGCCATAGCGGCTGAAAATGCAAAATGTTGTGCTTTATCTTTGCCTTGCCAATTGTCATTGGACCAATGAAAACCACTGCATCCTGTGATGGAAAATATAAGTAAGCTAAAAATTAACGGCTTAAACATATTAGGTATCATTATCCAGATGATGAATGTAAAAAGCGCCACTTAAGTGACGCTAAATTGAGATGTATTATAAAATCCGACTAATTAACCGATCCACTCGTATTCGACGTAGACGTCGGATTAATTTTTTCACTTTAACAGGATAGGTTTGAATGCTGTCTAATTCACGAAAATGGCTAACAACCTTAGTATGAGTTCGAATACACTCTAGCTCGTGATTGCGTTGCTCTTGCAATTGCTGTTTTGGGTCGTGAATTAGTACTGCGTTTTCAAGATCTAACCCCCAAGCGCGTGGGTTTAAGTTGTTACCCGTGATCAATTGCCAGTGATTATCAACCCACATCCCCTTTAGATGATAGGTATTGTCTGCGTCTTTCCAGAGCCTAACTGTTAACTGCTGGCTATCAATAAAGCGTTGCAAGCGACTAACAAAACGGCGCAGATTGATCTCATAAAGGTATGGTAACGCACCAATTATTTTAAAGGGTTCTTCTGGTGGAATGTAGAAGTCATTGGCAGTTTTGTCGCCAATGATAATTTCTACTTGTTTGCCATCACGGAGTAACCGACTAATAACTCTGACTAACACCGCAGGTAAATTAAAATAAGGCGTGCAGATTGTTAGTTTATTATTTGTTGCACCCATTAAATGAGTGATAACACTGTTTAAATCGTTTTTCTTGCCGAGGCCAACAAAGGGAGTGACAGACAACTCATCATTTGATGCGTTCCCTGAAAATTGATAGGACGCTCCCCGTAAGCCCAATCGAAATTGCTTAATTAGGTGCTTAAACTCAGCTGTTTTTGGCCGATTCGGTGTATTTAATAGATGAATGGCATCAGACTGTAGTAATGCGTCATCAATAAATTTTTTCATTGATGCGGTAAGTTGGCTGTTTTTGATAAGGTGATAACGGTCATAACGGTATTTATTATGACGCTGTAAATAGACGTCATTAATACTTGCACCGCTATAGAGCAGAGTATCATCAAATAAAAAGCCTTTTAGGTGCAGAACACCTAGTGCTTCCCGTGTATTTACAGGAATACCGTAGATAGGAATTTCAATTTCAGGGTAATGTTTTGCAACATCGTAATACCAATCGGCGTTTGTGGCATTTGCAGCAGCCCCTATCCGGCCTCGTTGAGCACGGTGCCAGTCTACGAGAATTTTGATATCCAATGATGTATTAGCTTGTTTTGCAGCATATAGAGCATGAAGTACGTCTTTACCTGCATCGTCTTTCTCTAAATACAAAGCCGTTATGTAGATAGTATTTTGAGCCTGAGAGATTTGTTTAAGCAGTTCATCACGAAAATCTTCTGTCTTATATAGCGTTTTTACATCAGCAATTTCTTGAGATAGTTTTGGCAAACTGACCAAATATTGTTGATGTTTTGCTTGTTTTAATTTTGACAACATCACAGTGTGAATTTTCTCTTATTAGTCTAATAGCAACTCGCTTTGCGCACATTTTTAAGCGAATGATCTATGGATGATAGCATATTTAGCCAAACCATTTAGTATAAATTGACGACTTGTTTAATTACTATACAAGTTGAGCCGTATTCTTGGATATTTCTATAAGTGCAGTGTCAGATTAACCACTCCATCTTCAAACTGAACATCAATTTCAAAGCCGAGTTTTTTCGCTAGGCTAATCATATTACGGTTTTCAGGCATAGTTATTGCCGTCAGTTTTTTAATGCCATGGCTCCGAGTATAGTTAAGTAACTTTTGCATAAGTTGATAACCGAGCGTTTGCCCCTTCATGTCGGAACGAACCAGTACTGCAAACTCAGCTTCTTGGTTATCAGGATCTGCCATCGCCCTTGTGACACCAATAATTTCAGGGGTCGTATTGGGTTTTTTTACCGCAACAAAAGCCATTTCTCGGTCATAATCAATCTGTGTCATATTGGCGAGATCATCATGGGTAAACTCGCTAATTTCGCTAAAGTAGCGATAATAAAGATCCTCTTTAGTAACTTGTTCTATAAAGGATTTTAGCAAAGGCTCATCTTCAGGGAGGATCGGACGTAGTAAGCAAGTAAGGTCTTCTTTTAAATGAATCGTTTCTTCGAGCTCACTAGGGTAAGGGCGAATTGCCAACCTTGATGTTGTTGCATCATCTGTTGGGCTTAGAGTCATGGAGACATCAAGTAACGTAAATTCATCCCCTGAGGCAAGCAATGGGTGAATGTCTAGCCTTGTAATATTCGGGCAGTCAATAATTAAATTTGAAACACGCACTAATAAAGCTGACAATCCTATGATATTTAAGGGTTCTAAAGCACTTCGAGATTTGATTTTGTAACTTTTGATGGCATTAATAACTTGGTAGCGAGCTAAAGCCATATTTAGCGGGGGAAGAGCGACAGCAGCTTGACTTTCTTGTTGCCACTCAATACCGCCTTCTCCTAACATGATGAGAGGGCCAAAAACAGGGTCTAGCTCAACAGCGATTCTAAGTTCTTGAGCGCCAGCTCGATTGGCCATACTTTGTACCAATAGGCCCTCAATTCGTGCGTTAGGGAAATTTGTTGAAACACGCTCCATAATTGCTTTGGCGGCATCTTCTACCTCTTTAGCATTACGCAAGTAGAGCATGACCCCTTGTACTTCTGACTTATGAACAATATCAGGAGAACGCAATTTCAAGGCGACGGGATAGCCAATTTTTTCTGCAATTTCAATTGCTTCATTACTAGAGTGCGCTATCCATGTGGGTAAGCTATTTAACCCATATGCTTTTAAAATAGGCTGAACTTCGTGTGTATCCAAGTGTAGCTTATTACTTTCCAGTGCTTGTTGAATATATTCATGAGCTTGTTGAGTATTTGCTGTAATACCAATAGGTAGGGCCGGGGTTTCTTTGAGTTGTTTTTGGTTACGGCGATATTCCACCATATGCATGTATGCTGTGATTGCCCCTTCTGGCGTACGGTAGGTTGGGATCCCAGCTTCACTAAATAGCCGGCGAGATTCTTGAGATGAATATTCTCCACACCAGTTGGTTAAGATGGTTAGCCATTTCCCTCGTGGGTGCTGCTTAATCGTTTTAATAATTTTTTCTGCCATGGTTTTACTTTCCGTTATCGCACTGGGAGTGTGGATAAGCAATAAAGCGTCATGGTCGTGGCTGTCGAGCATTTTGTTCAGTACATTGATATAGCGTTCAACAGTGGAATCATCCCCCAAGTCAATCGGGTTTTGCGTCGATAAATCAAGAGGTAACAGTGAGCTTAATTCATTTTCTGTTTCAACACTTAACGTTGCAAGTTTGCCACTACGCAAGAGAAGTTCGTCTAATGCCATCGCTGCGGGTGCAGAACCGTTGCTCATAATAGAGAGGCGTTCACCTCGTAATGGTGTCATATAGCTTAATGTTTCAACCGCAGAAAACATTTCGTGAGTATCTTGCACGCGAAGTAGCCCAGCCCGCTGGATTGCTGCGTCATAAGCGGCATCTAGACTCGGTTTATCGCCTAGAAGTTCTTGTGCTTTGCGGGTTCGACCGCTTTTTATCACCAATATAGGTTTATTACGTGAAGCACTGCGAGATGAAGATAAGAAACGTCGCGCATCACTAATGCTTTCGAGATACAGCAAAATGGCACTGGTTTTGCTATCACGGGCTAAATAATCGAGTAAATCGTCAATATCAATATCGATGCTATCACCAAGGGCAATAAAATAAGAAAAACCGATGTCTCGGTGCCTTGCCCAATCCAGAACGGTATTTGATACAGCAGCAGATTGCGAGATAAACGCGAGTTTCCCTTTTAAGATTGGAATCGGGGAGAAACTGGCATTCAATCCTTGCCATGGGGCGAGAAAACCGAGGCTATTCGGGCCTAATAGGCGAATTTGATATTGCTGGGCGACTTTTTTTAATTCATTAAACTGAATGGAAGGGGATGATAAAATAATAACCACTTTACAGCCGGCTTCCCCTAATTGCTGTAAACAGGCGATATTACGTGAGTAATGCGTGCAGATAACGGCAAGGTCGGGTTTGAGTGGCAATTTATCTATGGAAGGATAAGCAAGTACGCCAAGGACAGAGTTTCGGTTTGGGTTAACAGGTAAAATAGGGCCTTTAAAGCCGCTGGTAAGTAGGTTTTTCATCATCACCGAACCTGCTCGGCCAGGATTTTCAGATGCTCCAACGACAACGATAGACTTTGGCCTGAATAAAGATTCTAACTGACTGACTAAACCCATAGTTGATAACCCTTTGCTTTGCTGAACGAGATAAGCGTTCAATAGGTAAAAAGTGGCTGAGTGATACTTATGAATACTATGCCTTATCTTTGCGATTGCGCTAGTTTATCTGGTGAGTTTAATTAATTTATACAAGCACGTTCACGTTTTATCAGTACGATGATCTAAAAGTTATCATTTAATGGTACTAGGCTCGAAAAGAAAGAGAAAAATAGTACCAATAAATAGTTAGAGGTGAGATTCAGTGAGTAGCATCTGTGCGATAGGGTGATGCGGCTTTCCTTCAAGGTATTTTTGACGGAACAAATTGAAATGGCTAAAGAGTTGTTGTGAAGCGTCTAAATCTCCTGCTAATTCTAAAACGGTAGCTGCAACTTCAGCAGTGCAATGCTGTTCTTCTTTTGATGGGGTGCGTAACAAATAGTCTGTTCTTGCTTTGGTATTAATTGAAAGTATTGGAATATCATTAAGATAAGGACTTTTACGAAACATCTTACGAGCTTCTGGCCAGGTTCCATCGAGTAAAATAAATAAAGCGGGTTTATCCGACAAAGTAGGCTCATTGACCACAACGCGTTCATTTTGAGCGTAGCTTTCTGGAAAAATAAGATAAGGTTGCCTTGAGGTGTCTTGTAATGCCGCCAGTAGCTGGGTATCAGGCTCTGTCCTTGACCACTGAAAGGCCAAAGTGTCGGGTAAAATATCCGCAATCAATTTTCCCGTATTACTTGGCTTAAATACTTCACCATCAAACATAATCAAGCAGAATTGACTTTTTGCTTGTGACGATACGGTGTCTTGGCACAGGCATTGTGGGATAGGTAACAAGCAATATTGGCAACGTTTTACTCGGCATCCTCGCGCTTTAAACGGTTTAGTCGATAATGCGAGGCGCTGTTGACGCAGGTGATAAACGGCATTCGAAGTCATGTTGAGTGATATTTTTTAGACCTAAAATTAAAGCGCATATTGTACGCAAAACGATTTCTATGCGATAGAAGTATATTCAATAACTTTTAGATGAGATAATAGCGTGAATCGGTAGCGTAGCCATGCAACATCATGTAATCTTCGCGCCATAGCTTAGTAGGGGATAGTGATGAACGACTCGAATGATTTTAGTGGTAAAAACGGCAAAGTAAAAGTGATGTATGTCCGCAGTGAAGAGCAGGACAACAATAAAGGTAATGATAAACGCCGAGGCGGTGGCCGTGACGATAGGCGTGGTAATGACAAGCGTGGTGGCGATAGACGAGAGGGTGCCCGTCAAGATCGTGGTGGCCGCTCAAATCGCCCTGAAGGAAGTCGTGAAGGGCGTCGCTCCGATAACCGAAATGAGGCACCTCGTGAACGTTCACCATGGCGCACTGTTTCAAAGCCAGATAGCGAAGAATTAGCGAATGACCACGGCGGAATTGTTGGTAAGAGTCAAATAGATCCTGAACAACTGCGTAAGCAGCGCCAGGAAGAAACTCGTATCTATGGTGAGAATGCCTGCCAAGCCATGTTTAAAAACCGCCCTGATGCGATTGTTCGTGCATGGTTCTTACAATCCGTTACGCCGCGTTTTCGAGATGCGTTAAAATGGATGGCGGCAAATCGCAAGGCTTACCACGTGGTAGATGACGAAGAGTTATCGAAAGCATCAGGAACCGAACATCATGGTGGCGTCTGTTTTATCATCAAAAAACGTGGTGGAATGAGTGCAGATGCATACTTGCAGCAAGCGACAGGTAATGACTGCGTATTAGCACTGGAAGATGTGGGAAATCCTCATAATCTGGGCGGTATTATGCGTAGCTGTGCGCATTTCGGTATCAAGGGGGTGATTTTGCAGGATGCAGGTATGCTAGAGTCTGGTGCAGCAATTCGTACTGCAGAAGGTGGTGCTGAGCACATTAAAGCGATTGATGCCGATGGATTAACCGATACTTTAGATAAATTCCGCAAAGCGGGTTATACCATTGTGACGACTTCCAGCCATAAAGGCAGTCAAGATCTCGCAAAAGCGAAGTTACCCGCCAAAATGGTATTAGTTTTAGGCCAAGAGAGTGATGGTTTAAGTGATAGCACGTGGGATCAAGGCGATATGAGTCTGTATATCGGTGGAACAGGTAAAGTGGAAAGCTTGAATGTCTCTGTTGCAACGGGAATTATGTTGGCTCAGTGGTGGCAACAAAACCAAGTTAAATAACCCTCACGTTTTATAAAAAAATAAGGCCATACATAAAGGATGCATATCCCACTCTGTATGGCTTTTTTATTTCTGTCACAAAGACAACTTACTGAATCAGCACGAGTATTTTTCCAATAGCTTCAGAGAACCCCATAAAATTATATGGGGCTGGGCTGATTAATGAGCACCGCCGCCGTCTTTCGAACCTGCCCCAAATGGTGGCTTAGCGAACCATACAATGACCATTAGTAGGATGAAAATTCCAGCTGAGAGCCAAAATATCTCATTTGCTGACATAATCAGTCCTTGGTCAGTAATCGTTTTAGCGAGGTATGCCGCACTTTGCTGCTCATTCATACCAATTTTTGCCAGCTCGCTGTACATCTGTTGGACATTTGGGTTGTATGGGTTAACAAATTCAGCGAGGTTTTCATGATGCATTGACTCTCTTTGGGTCCACATAGTTGTGGTAATTGATGTCCCGATGGCTCCAGCTAAGGTACGAGTGAAGTTCGATAAACTGGATGCAGAGGCCATTTTCTCTGGTGGTAGACCAGATAATGTAATGGTTGTCAAAGGCATAAAGAAACAAGCGATAGCTAAGCCTTGTACAAATTGTGGCCAAGCGGCTTCAGCGAAACTCATTTCAGGTTCGAATGTATAAGCACGCCAATAGTAACAAACCGCATAGATAATAAAGCTGAATGTAACTAAATAACGCATATCAATTCGGTTACCAAAACGCCCTATAATTGGCGTAATCAGTAGCGGTAATAACCCTACAGGAGCAGAGGCTAGCCCAGCCCAGGTCGCAGTATAGCCATAAACCTCTTGTAGCAATTGCGGCAGTAGTACAATCGTCCCGAAATAGAGCATGTAAGCCAAACTTAGGGATAAACAGCCGATCGTAAAATTGCGTTCTTTAAATAGGGATAAGTCGATGACAGGATGGTCATCGGTGAGTTCCCAGACAATTAAAAAGGCGATAGCGACAACGGCAATAACGGTTAGGACGATAATTTCAGTCGAGTTAAACCAATCCAGCTCTTTGCCTTGGTCAAGCATGATTTGTAAAGCACCAATACCGACAACTAATAGTACCAAACCAATAGTATCAATACGCTGAATAGATATTTTAGTTTCACGGCCTTTTAAGGTACGCATGATGGCAAAAATGATTGCAATACTAAATGGCACATTGATAAAGAATATCCAGCCCCAATGGTAGTTATCACTAATATAACCACCAAGAATTGGTCCGCAAATAGGAGCAATAACGATAGTCATTGACCAAAGGGCGAGGGCCATGTTGCGCTTGGCTGGAGGATAATTATTAAGCAGCAGGCTTTGAGACAAAGGAATGAGAGGCCCTGCGACTAAACCTTGTAAAACACGAAATAAGATCAACATCTCTAGGCTGCCAGAAATACCGCACAGCCATGAAGTTAAAGCGAACAAGCCAGTGGACCATAAAAATAGCCTGACTTCACCGATTCTACGCGCTAACCAACCAGTAACAGGGATGGAGATTGCATTGGCAACACCAAAAGAGGTTATTACCCATGTTCCTTGTGAGTTGGAAGCCCCTAAATTTCCAGCAATGGTCGGAATAGCTACGTTAGCAATTGTGGAATCAAGAACTTGCATAAATGTTGCCAACGAAAGGGCAATCGTCATCCATGCGAGTTTTGATCCCGTTAAAGGTGCTGTCGTCACGATTGCACCTCCACCTATTGATTTCCTAGGTTATTATTAATTATCTCAGTAACTATTTTGTCTGCAGGAGACATATCCACAGCTAATGCAGCAGTATGGTAAGCAGGGGTAGCGCGCATCCCTTTAGAAAGCACTTTGCCGTTTTTATCTAATGTATCAACCGTAACTTCGGTGGATAAACCGATACGTAGTGGATGCTCTTCAAGCTGAGTTTCATCTAAGGCAATACGCACGGGGAGGCGTTGGACTACCTTGATCCAGTTACCACTGGCATTTTGTGCAGGTAATAAAGAGAATGCGCTACCTGTTCCCATATCAAGCCCAACTACAGTACCGTTAAACACGATATCTTTACCGTAAAAATCAGTCGTGACTTTCGCAGGTTGGCCGATACGCATGTCCGCAAGTTGTGTTTCTTTAAAGTTCGCATCAATCCACATACCATTGGAAGGGACAATGGCCATTAATGGTGTTGAAGGGGTGATTTGTGAACCCACTTGCACACTGCGACGTGAAACATAGCCATCAACAGGGCTGACGATCTTCGTCCGTTGTAGGGTGAGCCAAGCGTTTCTAACTTGTGTCGCGGCCTGTTCTACTGCGGGTTGTTTTTCAATTGCGGTATTCAAAACAATGGCTTGATTAGCATTATATTGCTCTATTGCCATGTCTAATGCTGCTTTTGCACTGACAACGGCTTCTCTTGCGTGTTGTAGTTCTTCTTTACCGATGACATGGCTACTGCCTAAAACTTCGCGACGTTTTAAATCATTCTGTAAGCGGTTTAATTCAGACCGTTTTACGTCGATATTGGCTTGTAGCTGGCGGCTATTAACCATGTGCTGACGAGTCTGGCGTACACTGTTCGCTAATTCTGTTTTTGCTTTATCGAGTGTTAATTCTGCATCACGTGGGTCTAGTTCAACCAAAACAGTTCCACTTGTCACGAAATCGGTATTATCCACATTGACTGTCATAACGCTCCCAGAAACTTGGGATTGTATTTGTACTTGGTTACCCGCGACATAAGCGTTGTCAGTTGATTCATAGTGGCGAAGAACGAGATACCAGTAGACCACCCAGCCAACGCCTATAATAATAAATAATAGAGTCAAAAAGATAAGCGCACTTTTGCGTTGTCTTTTTTTATTTCGTTGGGGAGTTTGCGTTTGTTGCATTTCCTCAGGGGAACTCATACTCGTATTTCTCCACTTCTATGGATAAGGATCACGGTTGTTTCCAGTAGTTAGGTATTAACCACTGGAAACTGAGACTACAAATGATTTTGCTGTTTGATGGGATATCGTAAAGCATAAGGCTGAAAGGATAATGAAATATTATTGGCTGAAAAGTATTTTTTCAGCTTTGAGCTAAAGAATGGCTCAAATACATTAACCTTGCAATTTCTGTGGTCAATCTTTTATAGTATCTAGTTTTGTCAGTAATTTACGCATCAGCGTGTCAAGCTGTTGTTTTTCATCAGTATCTAAAACAGACCAAATATCAATTAATGCGCTGTGTTGAGGTGGCAATAGACCATTTAAAAATTCAGTCCCTTTTTCTGTGAGGTGTAGATGAAGGCAACGTCTATCGTTGTGACTTTCTTTGCGTTCAATCCAACCATTTTTTTCCAGTTCATCTGCAATTCGTGTCGCATTGGTTCTTGAGGAACCAAGAGCAGCACTGAGTTCAGATGGCTGAATACTGCGGGAGTCTTTTGTATCAAGGATCATGAGCGCCATAAACAGTGTTTCATTAATACCTTGAGACCTTAACATATTATTCCGAGTTTCAAGTAATTTCCCATGAACATGCATGCATAAGCGTGTTAGCAGAATTTCTTGATACGGAATAGGACTTTCATGTGAATCTTGTTGTTCTACACGAGCATTGAGTAGCTCTTCAGTCGGTGTAAATGAACTTTCCATTATTGGGATACCTTATTAGTTTCAGTTGGTAAGATTACAACTGTCATCAACCATCTAAATGGTATATTAAAAGATAGAATTAGCAATTATACTTAATTAATATCGCCGATTTTATTTTGATAATGATACATGATTCATAAATTTTATGAATGTAATTCGCCAGTTTTAGTATAGCCTATCGACTATTTCACTCAGAGTGCGTTAATTTTGACTATAAAACAACCAACCTAATGCTAAATTAAAGGCTAATTCCAATCATACAAAACAATATATAATCACATGACATTAACTCAATACCATTTTTTTTGTTACCCAATAATTACAAGTTAGATAGATATTTTCAATGTGTAGGTGTAATTACTTATTTTTGTATAATTAAAACATTATTTGATGAAACAGTAATTTAATTTATTAACAGGAATACTACCTTTTTATCGAGTCATTGTATTTGTTTAACTGTGTCATTCACTAATATTTACTTTGTTTACTATTACAGTTGATAACTATCAGTTCTGTGATGGGCTGCTTATTTATTCAATATTCAACGTATTGGATGGATAAAATTGAACCGTATATTTTTAATGCATTATAACTTTTTATATATTGATGTGTGGGCTCGTCAATTTTATCTAAAAATGTATTGATATCGGTATAAGTCATATTTACTCATCAGTTGTGGTGATGACGGGATCAAATCGAATCCCGATAACCCAAATAATTAAACTTATGGTGGTCAAGATTGCACCTGCAACCGCAACACCCTCCCAACCCGCATGTTCATAGGCATAACCTGAAAGGAGAGACCCTAGAGCGCCTCCAATAAAATAACTAGTCATATAGCCAGCGGTTAGGCGGTTACGAGCTTCTGGTAATATACGATATAACGTACTCTGACTAGTGACATGGACGGCTTGCACTGCAAGGTCTAACACTAATACACCAATGATAAATGCGACGAGGGAATATTTAGCTAAGCCGATAGGTATCCAGGACAATAGCAATAATACCAATCCAATAGTCGTAATGCGCTTTCCTTTTCCTTTATCGACAAGATGCCCTGCTTGGGAAGCCATAAGTGCACCTGCAGCACCGACTAAGCCAAATAAACCAATAGTCCCTTCGGAATAATTGAATGGCGGGCTGGCTAACAAGAAAGCCATTGCGGTCCAAAGTAAACCAAAATTAGCAAATGATAGTGCACCGAGAGAAGCGCGTACCGCGAGCACTGGAGTGCCGAAAAATAGCCGGCCAATAGAGCAAATCAGCTGAAAGTAGTTTAAGTTAGTTTTTTGATGATAACGTGGAAGTTTAATGGCTAGAACAATCATTAATAGCATCAATAGCGTAAAGGCCACCCAATAGATAGCACGCCAGCCACCGACCATAGCAACAGCACCCGATACAGTTCTCGCAAGTAAAATACCTAGCAATAAACCACTCATAATCATTCCTACCGCTTTGCCTCGTTTATGTGGCTTAGCAATAGATGCCGCGAGAGGGATCAGAACTTGTGCAACAACAGAAAATAGCCCTGTAAGGGCGGTACCTAAAAGGATTTGCCAAATATTATTTGAAAGCGCTGTAATTAATAACCCTAATGCAGAAAGAAAGGTCATGGTTAAAATTAAGCGTTTACGCTCAAATAAGTCGCCCAAAGGGACTAAAAATAGTAAACCTGCGGCATAACCGAGTTGGGCGGCGGTGACAATAAACCCAGCCATATTGGTTGTTAAATTAAACTGCCCCGCAATGGTCTCTAAAAGCGGTTGAGCATAGTAATTACTGGCAACGACAAGGCCTGTGGCAATGGCCATTAAAATAGTGAGGCCCGTTGTCAACTCTGCAGTTTGGGTCTGTTTCATGAGGATCACCTATTATTAGCTAGGTGACTACTATAAACAAAATTTATTACCTTGGTTTATTTCTTTTTGTCATTGATGCAAAAAAGCCACCGGCTAGGGTGGCTGAGGTTATTAATCGGTTTGTTTATTTTTACTTAGCGGCTGCTTGCGCTTCCTTTACCCAACCATCAAAAGTGGATTGATGGGCTTTGATCCACGCATTTGTGTGGCGTTGAATATCCGATTGTGAGGCTTCACCGTTATGCATTCTTAAGTTCTGTGCATTGATATCGGCAATAGGTAGCTTCATCACTTCAAATAATTTTGCTGCTGCTGGGTTATCCGCAGCCCATTTTTTATTGGCGACGATATGCATGGTATTTGGTGGGAAACCATAATTTTTTCCGTTAGGTAATGTGGTGTCTGTTTTTTCACCATTTGGCATTGAAGAGAATGGCACTTCTAACCAAACTACATCACGACCCGGCTTGAGGACATCACTTATCCAATAAGGCGTCCACGTATAATATAAAATAGGCTTACCTTCTTTATATCGGGTAATGGTGTCAGCCATCATCGCCGCATAGTTACCTTGGTTATGGTCGACCGTTTTTTCTAGATCATAGGCTTTTAAATGGTTATTGATGGCCGCTTCACAGCCCCAACCTGGGTTACATCCCGTTAAATCCGCTTTACCATTACCATTTGAATCAAAGAGCTTAGCAATTTTAGGATCTTTGAGTTGTTCAACATTGGTAATGTTGTATTTTTCAGCTGTTTTTTTGTCGATGAGATAGCCTTGAGCTGCATTAACAACATAATTGCCTTGACGATAGAACACATTATCGCCGCCAGCAGCGTCATATTGTGCGTTATGTAAAGGAACCCAGCTGGTGGCTAGGTAAGTCGCATCGCCGTTCGCAATGGATGCGTAAGCTACGTTATAGTCGACTTCTTTGATAGGTTGAACATCATAGCCAAGTTCTTCAAGGGCTTTCGCCACAATCAGTGTTTGGAATGTTTCTTCACTGATCGTACTTTGCACTGGGTTAATTTTGATTCCTTTACCCGGCAGGTCGTTAGCACCGGCAAATGGAACGGCAAACATGGCTGTTAGTGCAGATGCAAGAATGATTTTATGTTTCATTATATTGTTTCCTCTGTTTTTTCGCAGCGAGCTTGGCTTTCATGCTAAGTGCCAAGTTAGGTGCCATATGAATGGCACTCAGGTGAATGGAGGATGTCTTGATTAATGGTTTTTTTTACAAAATGGGCGCATAACCAGCCCAATAGGCCCTTTTTGGTACCAACGGCATGATGTTTTGCCACGAGTATCTTGCCCTAAAGATTGGGTAAAACGGTCTAAGATGATAGCTAGAATAACAATACCGACCCCCCCGACAGATGCGAGACCCATATCAAGTCGACCAATACCCCGTAAGACCATTTGGCCTAAGCCTCCAACAGCAATCATTGAGGCGATAACGACCATTGACAGCGCTAACATCAAGGTTTGGTTGACCCCGGCCATAATGGTTGGCATCGCCAATGGCAATTGCACTTTAAATAGCATTTGGCGAGGACTTGCACCGAATGATTCAGCGGCTTCAATTAAATCAGCTGGGACTTGTTTGATCCCTAAAATGGTTAAACGAATGATGGGCGGTAAAGCAAATATAATAGTGACGACAACACCAGGTACATTACCGATACCAAATAACATGACAATCGGGACTAAATAGACGAATGCTGGCGTGGTTTGCATCGCATCAAGTAATGGGCGAATAACTTTAGCGGCTCTATCACTACGTGCCAGCCAAATACCCAGTGGCAGTCCTATGACAATACAAAACAGTAAAGAGGTGAGGACCAGAGACAGTGTCACCATGGCTTCAGACCAAGCGCCAATTGCTCCGATGGCTATCATTGAAACAAATGTGGCCACCCCCATCGCGCGTCCTGCCAATTGCCAGGCGAGTAATGCGAAAATGATAATGGCAACAGGGGATGGTAGCGAGGTGAGAAATTGTTCAAACCCACTCAGAATAAAATCAATGGGGGCACGAATTCCTTGGAATACAGGACGAAAGTTGAGAACTACCCAATCGATAGCATGTGCAACCCATGAATCAAGAGGGATCAGAGTGTGCTGGAAGGGATCCATAATATTAAACTGATCGGGGATGATGCTATCTGTTGGGGTGGCATCAAGCCAATCACTTGAACTGGTGTCAGCAGGTGTGGTTGTGTCTGATGCATTTCCCCAAGGATCATCCCCAGCGGTATTTGTTTCGCTAGAGCTTGTTGCTGCCCATGGGTCATCCGCCGGTATATTCTCAGTACCTTGTGTTGGCGTATTCGTGGCTTCAGTATCCGCCCACGGGTCTTGTTGGCTATTCGTTGCTTCTTGATTCTGCTTACTCATTTGGTGTCTCCTTATCCAGCGCCTGTAACAGCATTCCTTTTGAAATTACGCCCAAATAACGGTTTTTTTCGTTAATAACCGGAACAGCGCAAGGGGCTTGTGCCACGGTAGAAATAACTTCATTTAAGGATGTATCACCTTGAATTGGCTCGATATCAGTTAATATTGCAGCTTCAATACCTGCTTTTTCATGGAGTGCTTTTTCTAAGGATTCAACAGAAACCACACCGGCAAAGGTATGCCCTCGAGAAATTAAATAACCGTGATAGCGGTCTTCATCGTTGAGGACTTTTAGCGCTGAACGAGGGCCAAAACCCGGTGCGATATGCAATAGTGCATTAGGACGTCTGCGTGCAATGTCCTTCGCACTGAATACTTGGCTGATATCTACACCACGGAAGAAGGTCTTAACATAGTCATTTGCTGGATTATTGAGAATTTCATCAGGTGTGCCGACTTGAACAACAACGCCTCCTTGCATAATGGCAATGCGGTCGCCAATTCTCATCGCTTCATCAAGGTCATGAGAAATAAAGACAATCGTGCGTTGTTTATCCCCTTGTAAGGAGAGCAGTTCATCTTGCATTTCAGTACGAATTAGTGGGTCAAGGGCTGAGAACGCTTCGTCCATTAACAGAATATCAGGGTCATTGGCTAGTGCTCTGGCTAAGCCGATACGTTGACGCATCCCACCAGAGAGCTCATCTGGGTATGAATTAGCCCATTTTTCAAGATTAACTTGCTCAAGCGCACTCATGGCTTTCTTATGGCGTTCTTCTTTTGGAATGCCAGAAAGTTCCATACCAAAAGCGGTGTTATCGATGACGTTCATATGTGGCATCAGCGCAAAGGACTGAAACACCATACTAATTTTTGTTCGCCTAACTTCGCGCAGTGCTTTGTCAGAGATATTGGAAATATCTTCCCCATCTATCATGACTTGTCCACTAGTGGGTTCTATCAGGCGATTGAGGAGGCGCACCAAGGTCGATTTTCCTGAGCCAGAAAGTCCCATGACAACAAAGATTTCGCCTTCTTCAATCGTCAGATTAACATCTTGAACACCTACGGTAAGGCCTGTTTTTTCAAAGATATCATCTTTATTCATACCTGACTCTAATAGCTTAAATGCTTGATCAGGATTGTCCCCAAATATTTTATATAAATTTTTAACTTGTAATTTTATTGCCATATATTATTTACCCAATTTTCAATCAACAAGGAAGACAAATTACCTATATTGAAAGTGATGAATTCTATAGTGATAGTTAACATTATGTTTCCTATCTATGATTATCCTTTGAAAATTATTAGGGCAGAGATTCCTATATTCGGTTTAATGGGTTAGTTAATTATGGATTAAATTCAAATTTCTCCGTTTGAGTTATTAGTAAAATTTGCAAGCAATAAACCCTAGCATAATAAAATCAGCTGACAACCCTAGGTTAAGTATAATTAATCAAAAAAATAGAGATGAAATGTGATGCTATTAATGTAAATAAAAACGATATTAAGTTATATGATGATAGCTTTTATAGTTTCTATATTAAAGTTAACTTACTGGTGAGATTGAATTTAATTGAAAATAATTCACACTAATCTAATCAATATGCGAGTTGCCGATTTTATTCGATTTTTATGTGGAATAAATGCTTAGTTGATAGATGAAAAAATAGAAATTAATATCAAATTCATTAAATAAATTTATGTAAAATGAGATGGTAATTGATTGAATTAAAAATAATTGCCAGATTGACTCATTAAAAATGAGTAATTAAACAGATATACATATAAAAAACGAATTAATTTGGCTGTTTTTTGAGCTAAAAAAATACCATGACAAATAAAATCATTATAATTCATCATGGTATGGATTTGGTTGTAAGTGATTCTTATTGATAAATTAAATTAACAGTTAAATTAAAAGTTCCAGTCATCATCTTCGGTACTGACTGCTTTACCAATAATATAAGATGAACCGGAGCCCGAAAAGAAATCATGATTTTCATTTGCATCAGGAGATAAAGCCGATAATATCGCTGCACTTACATCGGTGACGGTATCAGGAAATAAGGCTTCATAACCTAAATTCATTAATGCTTTATTGGCATTGTAATGAAGGAATTTTTTGACATCTTCCGACCAACCTACTGTGTCATAAAGTTCTTGTGTATATTTCACTTCATTTTCATATAAATCGAATAATAATGAAAAAGCAAAATCCTTAATTTCTTTCTGAGTATTCTCATCATATTGGGATAATGACTTTTGAAATTTATAGCCAATATAATAGCCGTGTATGGCTTCATCTCGAATAATTAAACGTATAAGATCTGCGGTGTTTGTTAACTTTCCTCTACTTGACCAATACATTGGTAAATAGAAACCCGAATAAAACAAAAATGATTCTAAAAAGACACTTGCGATCTTTTTCTTTAAAGGGTGTGAATCACAATAGTAAGATAGGATTATCTTAGCTTTATTCTGTAATGCAATATTTTCTTCACTCCAGCGGTATGCATCATCAACATCAATCGTTGAACAGAGAGTTGAAAATATTGAGCTATAAGAGCGCGCATGTACTGCTTCCATAAAGCTAATGTTCGATAAAACGGCTTCTTCGTGAGGTGTTTGTGCATCTGGCATTAAGCAAGGCGCACCCACTGTATTTTGAATCGTATCTAGCAGGGTAAGGCCAGTAAATACACGTATTGTTAGCTGTTTTTCTGCAGCAGTTAAAGTATTCCAAGAAGGAATATCATTAGATAATGGCACTTTTTCGGGAAGCCAAAAATTACTTGTTAATCGGTTCCATACTTCTAAGTCTTTATCATCCTGAATACGGTTCCAGTTAATGGCTTTTACTGGTGTGCTAGATGTGCTAGATGTGCTGGTGGTCATAATATTTTCCTATTACAAAGTGCAAGATACGCAGCCTTCGACTTCAGTTCCTTCGAGGGCAGTTTGGCGTAATCGGATGTAATACAATGTCTTGATTCCTTTTCGCCAAGCATATATTTGCGCTCGGTTAATATCTCGCGTGGTGGCATCATCTTTAAAAAATAGAGTCAAAGATAAACCTTGGTCAACGTGTTGAGTTGCCATGGCATAAGTATCAATGATTTTTTCAGGACCGATTTGGTAAGCATCTTGGTAATATTCTAAGTTCTCATTCGTCATGAAAGGGGCGGGGTAGTAGACGCGACCAATTTTACCTTCTTTACGAATTTCAATTCGTGAAACAATGGGGTGAATGCTTGATGTTGAATTATTGATATAAGAGATAGACCCTGTCGGAGGTATCGCTTGCAAGTTTTGGTTATAAATTCCATAGGTAATAACAGACTGTTTTAAGGCTTGCCAGTCTTCACGAGTTGGAATTTCGATACCCGAACGTCGGAATAATTCCTGAACGGTTTGTGTTTTTGGTAGCCAAATGTTGTTGATATATTTATCAAAATAATCACCTGAGGCATAAGTTGAATGTTCAAAACCAATAAATGCAGTTTTCCTTTCAATGGCTAATTGGTTGGAAGTTTTTAACGCGTAATAGGTGACCGCATAAAAATAGATATTGGTGAAATCGAGAGCTTCTTCTGAGCCATAATAGATATGCTCCCTTGCCAAGTAGCCGTGTAAATTCATTTGCCCTAACCCAATCGCATGTGATTGTCGGTTACCTTCCGCAATGGAAGGGACAGAACGAATGTTACTCATATCTGAAACCGCACTCAGTGCTCTAACGGCAGCCGCTATTGATTGAGCGAAATTCGGTGAATCCATTGTTTTAGCGATATTCATAGAGCCTAAATTACAGCTAATATCTTTACCGATTTGTTGATAGCTTAAATCGTCTTCATAAACACTAGGGCGATTAACTTGCAGTATTTCTGAACACAGATTACTCATATTAATGCGTCCTGCGATAGGGTTGGCTCGATTCGCGGTATCTTCAAATAAAATATACGGATATCCAGATTCAAACTGGATTTCAGCTAAAGTTTGGAAAAATTCCCGAGCATTGATTTTGTATTTTTTTATCGCTTTGTTATTGACCATTTCATGGTATTTGTCTGTCACACTGATTTCAGACATAGGGACACCATAGGTGCGTTCAACATCATATGGTGAAAATAAATACATGTCCTGGTTGTCTTTCGCTAATTGAAAAGTAATATCAGGAATAACTACCCCTAAAGACAGTGTTTTAATCCGTATTTTTTCATCTGCATTTTCACGTTTGGTATCAAGAAAACGCATAATATCAGGGTGGTGAGCATGCAAATAAACGGCACCGGCACCTTGCCTTGCGCCTAATTGGTTGGCATAAGAAAAAGCATCTTCTAACATTTTCATAACAGGAACAACGCCAGAAGATTGATTTTCAATTAGTTTTATTGGGGCACCTTGCTCTCGTAAATTGGTCATTAGAAAGGCGACTCCGCCACCGCGTTTGGATAACTGCAAAGCAGAATTGACTGAGCGGCCGATGGACTCCATGTTGTCTTCAATTCTTAAAAGAAAACAAGAGATTAACTCACCACGTTGTTTTTTACCGCAGTTAAGGAAGGTGGGAGTTGCAGGTTGAAAACGACCTGTAATAATTTCATCGACATACAACTTAGCAAGGGATTCATTCCCTTGAGCAAGGGTTAAAGCAACCATACAGACGCGATCTTCATAGCGTTCGAGGTAGCGTTTGCCATCAAAGGTTTTCAGCGTATAGCTAGTATAATATTTAAAGGCACCGAGAAAAGTTTGAAAACGAAATTTGTGAGCGTATGCCTGTTTAAACAGTGTTTTGATAAATTCAAAGTTATATTGTTCTAATACACTATTTTCGTAATAATTTTCTTGTACTAAAAAATCTAATTTTTCTTTTAAATCATGGAAAAATACGGTGTTTTGGTTCACATGCTGTCGAAAATAGTGATGAGCCGCTTCTTTGTCTTTATCAAATTGAATACGGCCTTCGTTATCATATAAATTCAACATCGCATTGAGCGCATGATAATCCACATCTGATATATTTTGCATTTTATCCATTTGGAATAACTCTAGTTGTTTGTACGTTGCCAAAACGTTTTTAGGCCTCGTTGAACGGATTGAACATCTTTATCAGTACCAAGAAGTTCAAATCGATATAGGTAGGGAATATGGCATTTTTGCGCGATGATATTTCCAGCTATCGCATAGGCATCACCAAAATTGGTATTACCCGCAGCAATAACACCACGGATGAATGCGCGATTGCCTTCAATATTAAGAAATTGAATCACTTCTTTTGGAACAGCACCTTTTGTACCGCCACCACCATAGGTTGGTAGTAATAAAACATAAGGTCTTGTCGCAATAAGGCTACTTTCGTGGTTGCCAATAGGTAACCGTGTTGCAGGGATACCAAGCTTTTCAATAAAGCGATGGCAATTTTCTGAGCGACTTGAAAAATAGATGAGTGATTCCGTTTCCATGACATCACCTAAGCGGCTAATAGGCTAATCATGTCAGGTCGAAAACCAGCCCAATGTTTTTCACCTGCAATAACAACAGGGACTTGTTGATAACCCAATTTTTTTACGAGTTCAAGGGCTTGGCTATCTTCAGTAAGGTCAATAATTTGGTAGGAAATAGATTTGCGATCTAAGGCTTGATAAGTAGCATTACATTGAACGCAGTTAGGTTTACTATAAATGGTAATCTCAATCATGTTATTTACCTTTTGAATGTTTATCCGCATTAAAAATAAGGTATGTGATACATAAATACTATATATGGATTTTAAATTTATCAACCATACAATATGTAGTGAATATGAAATGTTGAATGATAATTATTCTAATTGTTGGCTAGGTGGTTATTAACATTGAAAATAAAAAAATATCGTATTAGATGATTCAGATAGACACTCTAAGAAAAAAGATCATTGCAAAATGGAAATAATTTACTCTATAACTGTATATACAATCAGGTAATTGAGTCCTTTTGAGGAGATACTATGTACCATCAATATTTAGCGACACCGGATAAATTTCCTAAACCGTGGGTCCATATTACGGCTGATGACAACGGAATAACGAGCCTTTATTTTGTTGATGAAAAAACAGAAAAAGAAACGAAGAATGAGCATTCGAAGCTTTGTGTGAAAGAACTAAAGGAATATTTTAATCACAAAAGAACCGTTTTTACGGTGGCATTAAATCCACAAGGTACAGAATTTCAGAAAAAAGTCTGGAAACATCTTTGTGGGATACCTTATGGAGAACGCTGGAGCTATAAAGATTTGGCTTTAAAGTTAGGCTCAGCTAATTATTGTCGTGCAGTCGGCATGGCAAACTCACGTAATCCAATCTCATTAATTGTTCCTTGTCATCGTGTACTTGGGCATGATGGGAAATTAGTGGGGTATACTGGGGGCTTAGATATCAAAGATTGGTTACTTTTACATGAGAAGTAAAAGCTAAATAATTAGCAATAGATAATACTATTGGTTGTGATAATTGCTATTGGTAAGAATTATTGTCGAAATCAGAACCTATTCTATCGATAAATAATATTTTTTTATCTTTTTAGTCCATTTTCGTGATCTAGGTTGTAGACAAGTAACTGAGAAATCTGATGTACTGAGCTTGATACAGATGGTGTGTCTATTTTATTTTAAAGGTAATATTTGATGTCTAAAGTTAAAGGTAACGTTAAGTGGTTCAACGAATCTAAAGGTTTTGGTTTTATCACTCCAGAAGATGGTAGCAAAGATGTATTTGTTCACTTTTCTGCGATTATGGGCGATGGTTTCAAAACCTTAGCTGAAGGCCAAAAAGTGGAATTTGAAATTACTGAAGGTGCTAAAGGCCCATCTGCTGCTAACGTTATTCCTCTGTAATTTTTATAATTAAGATTAAAACGAACAGCTGAAAACTCGCGCTAGTTATCTAGGGCGAGTTTTTTTATCTATTGCAATAAAAAATGCCTGATGAAAATCAGGCATTTTTTGTTTATACGTAAAATAGTGGAGGCTATTTAACTTCCTCACCTTTAGCTTGTAAATCAGCATGGTAAGAAGAGCGAACGAATGGGCCGCAAGCTGCGTGAGTGAAGCCCATTGCCATGGCTTCTTCTTTCATCTCATCGAACTCAGCGGGACTCACATAGCGTTTAACTGGTAAGTGGTGGCGGCTTGGTTGTAGGTATTGACCTAGCGTAAGCATCGTTACGCCATGGCGACGTAAGTCGCGCATAACCTCAATAATTTCTTTATTGGTTTCACCAAGACCAACCATTAACCCTGATTTAGTTGGGATATCGGGATGGGCTTCTTTAAATTTTTCGAGTAATTTTAAAGACCATTCATAATTAGCACCAGGGCGAACTTGACGGTAAACACGTGGTACATTTTCAAGGTTATGGTTAAACACATCAGGTGGTGTCGCGGTTAAAATTTCTAATGCGCGATCCATACGGCCACGGAAATCAGGAACTAGCGTTTCAATTTTAATCGATGGGCTTTTTTCACGAATAGCGCTAATGCAATCAGCAAAGTGCTGTGCTCCGCCATCACGTAGATCATCACGGTCAACTGACGTAATGACAACATAGCGTAGTGCCATATCTTTAATGGTTTGTGCTAATTTTTCAGGCTCATTGGCATCCGGTGCATTTGGACGGCCATGGGCAACATCACAGAATGGGCAGCGGCGGGTACAGATAGCGCCTAAAATCATAAAGGTCGCAGTACCATGGTTAAAGCACTCAGAGAGATTAGGGCATGAAGCTTCTTCACAAACAGAATGCAGCCCATTTTTGCGCATGGCTGCTTTAATGCCTTGAATACGAGTGGAGTCAGCAGGAAGCCTAATTTTCATCCAGTCAGGTTTACGTAGAATTTCTTCTCGTTCAGTCACAACGTTTTTGACAGGGATCAGCGCCATTTTGTCGGCGTCACGATATTTAATTCCACGTTCTATCTGAATTGGTTTACTCATAATATGACGGTTCCAGTTATCTTTTATGCTGATGGATAAGTGATAATTCTAAATAAAACCGAATGGAGGCTGTTATCCATTCATTAAAATATTTTTTAAAAATGTTAAAAAATTATAGCATTATTATTGAACAATATGAAATCCCAGTGTGTCACAGAATTGGCCAATTAGCACAGGCTGAACATCAAATAATGAAACTTTGGGAGCGAGGTCGCTAACCTGAGTCATCTTTAATTCGCTGTAACCACAAGGGTTGATACGGTTAAAGGGTTCAAGATCCATATCAATATTCAAAGCGAGACCATGAAAAGAACAACCTTGCCTTATGCGTAATCCAAGAGAACAAATTTTGTCGCCATTCACATAGACACCAGGGGCATCAGGGCGAGGATACGCTGCAATATTAAAGTGGGCAAGGGTATTCACGACGGTGTTTTCCAGTGCGGTGACGAGTTCTCTAACACCAATTTTATTGCGCTTTAAGTTGAGCATCACGTACATCACTTGCTGTCCTGGCCCATGATAGGTGACTTGACCACCTCTATCACTTTGTATAACAGGGATATCCCCGGGGGCTAGTACATGCTCTGCTTTCCCTGCTTGACCTTGAGTAAATACGCGTGGGTGTTCAACTAGCCATACTTCATCACACGTATTTTCAGTGCGCTCTTCAGTAAATTGATGCATCGCATCGGATACTTGCTGGTACGGCGCAAGGCCTAATTGACGGATAATTATCGTTCGTTCTGACAATGTTTTAACATCCACCTGAAAAATTGAGTACTTAGTATAACGCTGGTAGGGGGGGAGTGCTAGTTTTGTCATGTTATAGATATGTTAGCGCGACTCTTTTGAGTGGAGTATGAAAAAGGTAAGAATTTGGATAAGTTTGTATTTTTAGGTTTGGGATTGATATGAAAAGTTATTTCTCATTAGGTATTTTGATGAAAAACTTATTTTATTTGTACTATCAGCAAGAAAAAATAATTATAAGGCTCTGTAGTGCAGAATAAATAAAAAACTACACCTTAATCGGTTATGGTTAACCTTTGGGATGTAGTTTATTTTTACAGAAATTAAAGTACAACTTTAACTAATTCCAACGCACCTAGCTCACTATACAAAGTTTCCACTTGTTCAATATGGGTGGCATTGATAGTAATAGAAACGGAGTGATAATTACCCTTGCTACTCGGTTTTACGTCTGGAGAGTAATCCCCCGGAGCATGACGTTGTATCACTTCAATTACTTGATCAACCAATTCAGGCTGTGCCAAACCCATGACTTTGTAAGTTAATGGGCATGGGAACTCAAGCAGTTCACCTAATTTCGTTTTCATGGGCACTCCTAATTTTTAAATTGGGCTGCTGGCTGAAAAAGATTGGCTGGTATTAAACCAGCCAATGAGATGTATTCATCCAACAAACATTTCGATACTTACTTTATTTCGATAGTTACTATATGGGGATGACTTATTTTAGTTTCAAGCCCTAACCAAACCAGCGATGGAAGAGTAACTTAATATAGTCAATTAACCGACTGAAAAAGCCACCTTCTTCCACATCTTTTAATACGGCTAAAGGATGTTGTTCAATGATTTTTCCGTCGAGTTGGAAACTAATGGTACCGACTTGCTGGCCTTTGGTTAATGGTGCTTCAAGCTCAGTGGTTGTTAATTCATAACTGGCTTTTAGATCTTTTAAGCGACCACGTGGGATGGTGAGGTATAAATCTTCAGTGACACCTAATTTTACTTCATTCTCATCACCAAACCAGACTGGTACACTGGCAAAATCCACATTGGCTTGTAATGGTTTAACGGTTTCATAAAAGCGGAAACCGTAAGTAAGTAACTTTTTACTTTCGGCATCACGGCCTTTGCTGCTTTTACCTCCCATAACAACGGAGATCAGGCGCATATCACCTTCGGTTGCGGAGGCGACAAGGTTATAGCCAGCGGCATTAGTATGGCCTGTTTTGATGCCATCAACAGCAAGGCTCTTATCCCATAAAAGGCCATTACGGTTTGTTTGGCGAATGTTGTTAAAGGTAAATTCTTTTTCTTTATAGATTGCGTACTCTTCAGGCACATCACGTACTAGTGCTTGCCCAATAAGTGCCATATCACGGGCTGAGCTATATTGGCCTTCGGCATCTAAACCATGAACGGTTTGAAAATAGGTATTTTTCAACCCTAATTTGTTTACGTAGCCATTCATTAACTGAACAAAGTTGGCTTGGTCACCCGCAATATAGTCGGCCATAGCAACACAAGCATCGTTACCTGATTGCAAGTTAATACCACGAGTTAGCTGAGATACGCTAACGCGGTCGCCAGGTTTTAAGAACATCAATGATGAGCCTTTAAACACCGGGTTACCGGTAGCCCACGCATCATTTCCGACCGTAACGATATCATTTTCACCAATTTTACCTGACTTAATTGCTTGACCAATAACATAACTGGTCATCATTTTTGTCAAACTCGCAGGATCGCGGCGTTGGTCGGCATTACTTTCAGCGAGAACTTTCCCTGAATTATAATCAATTAAGATATAAGCTTCTGCATCAATAGTAGGTGCTGCAGGAATTGATGTATTCGGGAAAGTTTCATTAGCATTCGCAATATTTGCGGTCATAAGCAGTAGCGCGGAACCGAGTACTGTATGACGCACGATGCGTGATGGGGCGACATTATTCATGGTTTTACCATTACATCCGAAATTCGGTTAACACAAGGAGGCGCAGTTTAGCAAAAGAATAGAATAAGAAAAATGCCACTTTTGCGCTGTACCAATAATTTTTTAACATTGCTCAACTTCAGGTTGCCCAAACAGAGGGAGCAACCTAAAGCATTCGCCTATTAAGGCGCAACGACCATCGAAGACTGGTTTTTTTCAGCCTGTAATCGGCCTTGTACCTCAACGGCTTGTTGTTTCGTTGCAAATGGCCCTAATTGGACGCGGTAAATACCATTATAAGGTTGTAACCGCCCAGGAACATTAAACTGTGTTTTCAATTCATTCAGCATATTTTGCGCATTGGTTTGGCTACTAATGGCGCCTGCTTGAACGAGAAAACCACGCTCAGGAACCACTTCTTCCGTTGTTGTTGGTGGTGGCGTTGGTGTTTGTAAGCTCATGTCAGGCATCGTAGGCTGCATCGGCTCTTTTGGTTGCTGAACGGGCAATGTATTTTCTGGCGTTGGCAAGTTCTCCATCACAGGGGTACCCATTGGGCCAGAACCTAAT
This sequence comes from Providencia sp. PROV116, assembly GCF_028482485.1. Classification (NCBI taxonomy): domain Bacteria; kingdom Pseudomonadati; phylum Pseudomonadota; class Gammaproteobacteria; order Enterobacterales; family Morganellaceae; genus Providencia; species Providencia sp. PROV116. The sequence goes on from NZ_JAMPQO010000005.1 coordinate 27,361, forward strand.
TGCGGGCGCCCCGGCAATGCATAGCTTTGTTTCACAAAATTAGAGCCAACGGTTCCAGTTCCTGACAAGGTGCCGTCTTGAGCGACTTGAATGGCATCAATTTTAATTTTTGTCGTTGGCATTAAATTCAGGCGGTCAGCGGTTGCACGTGACACCGCAATACTTTTTCCTGGCGTATAAGGCCCACGATCATTAACACGCACGACCATCATCCGGCCATTCATCATGTTGGTGATTCGGACATAGCTAGGGATCGGTAACGTTGGGTGAGCTGCAGTTAATTCCACTGGATTAACACGTTCACCAATCGCAGTCATATTTCCTGCAGACTCCGCACCATAAATAGACGCATAACCCACTTGGCTAAATTGTGACGGGTCGCGTACGATTTGGTACTGTTGACCATTACGTGAGTAATCATTATTGGCAGTTGGATGATACGGCTCATAATGAGGCTCTGCACCTAATACATCTTGAGTGGGTACATTGGTTGGCACTTGGGCTGGTTGTTTAACTTCGTCTGTCACACAGCCACTAAGTAGCGCGGCGGTGACGCCAAGCATTATCCATTGTAAACGCATACTAAGCCTCATTTTATAAACTTTTGGAAAGGAATTTTCGGTGTGTATGTATCGACATGATAATACCGAATCCAGCCATTAAAACAATCAAAGCGGAGCCCCCGTAGCTCACTAAAGGGAGGGGAACACCAACCACTGGTAATATACCACTGACCATACCGATATTCACAAATACATAGACAAAAAGGATTAAGATCAAACCACCAACCATAACCCGACCAAAAGTATTTTGTGCGCTAGCAGCAATATAAAGCCCACGAATAATCAATAAAAGGTATAAACCAAGTAAAATAAGCACACCGACTAAGCCAAGTTCTTCTGCTAACACGGCAAAAATAAAGTCGGTATGTCTTTCCGGTAAAAATTCAAGTTGTGATTGTGTGCCATGTAGCCAACCTTTACCCATTAATCCACCAGAACCAATCGCAATTTTTGATTGGATAATATGGTAACCAGCGCCTAGTGGATCAGTTTCTGGGTCTAATAACATCATGACACGGGCTCTTTGATAACCATGCATTAAAAAGAACCACAGTAGTGGAATAAAGGCGGCGAGCGCAATGGCGGCAACAGCAATAAGCCGCCAACTCATTCCGGCAAGGAACAAAACGAATAGGCCTGAAGCTGCAACTAAAATCGAGGTACCAAGGTCAGGCTGTGCAGCCACTAATAATGTTGGTACAAAAATCAATACGAGTGCAATTAATGTATTTTTGAATGAAGGAGGGCATAGGTCTCGGTTCATGAAACGAGCGACCATTAAAGGGACGGCAATTTTTGCAATTTCAGAGGGTTGGAACCGAATAAAACCCAAGTCTAACCAGCGCTGTGCCCCTTTACTTATCTGCCCAAAAACATCAACAAAAATCAGTAAAATAACGCAGAAGATAAACAGGTGAGGCGCCCAATTTTCATACATTCTAGGGGGGATCTGCGCCATTACTATCATAACGACGAAGCCTGTCGCTATCTGCCCTAATTTACGCTCCATCATTTCAGGATCTTGGCCGCTAGCACTCCACATAATAAATGCGCTGTATGCAAGCAACGCGATAATAATTAGCAGCATAGGCACATCTATATGCAGACGTGTGGATAACGAAATTTTTTTCTTATCGTCTGTCATATTCTTTATAGCTCATTGTTATTATTAGGATTATGCATCAGCGGTCTTCTCCTGCATTAGTTGCTGACACCGCGACTTCAGTACGGTTATCACCAAGAAGAACGTGGTCAAATATTTGCCGCACAATGTCACCGACTGCTGGGCCCGCGCCCCCGTTTTCCAGAATAATTGCAACGGCAATCGTGGGTTTATCATACGGAGCATAAGCAATCATCAATTTGTGGTCGCGTAGGTGCTCAGCAAGTTTACTGGCATTATAGGTTTCATAGCTGAAGACCTGCGCAGTACCTGATTTTGCTGCCGCTTTATAAGGGGTACCAATGAAACTACGGCGTCCAGTACCATTCGGTGCATTAGCGACACCGTACATTCCATGCTTCGCTAGCTCCCAAAAACCGGAATTGATATCGCCAATTTGTTTGGTTTCTTTGTCTTCATAAGGCACCATGGCATTACCCAATTTTGTGCCGTAAAGCAAATGTGGGGTTTTAACTTGGCCATCATTGATTAATGTCATTAATGCTTTTGACATTTGAATTGGTGTTGCTGTCCAATAGCCTTGCCCAATCCCAACTGGAATGGTATCGCCTTGATACCAAGGCTTTTTATAGCGTTTTTGTTTCCATTCACGGGTCGGCATGATACCAGAACGTTCTTCTGCAAGGTCAATTCCGGTATAATCACCAAAACCAAAACGCCCCATCCACTCAGAAATACGATCAATCCCCATATCATAAGCCACTTGATAGAAGAAAGTATCCGCTGATTCAATGATTGACTTTGAAACATTCAGCTTGCCGTGCCCCCAGCGCTTCCAGTCACGGTAACGTTTTTCGGAGCCCGGCAATTGCCACCAACCAGGGTCAAAAATGGTCGTATTCGGTGTGATGACCTTTTCACTTAATGCCGCAACAGAAATAAAGGGTTTTACTGTCGATGCAGGGGGATATAACCCTTGAGTTGTTCGGTTAATCAGCGGTCTGTCAGGATTATTTAATAACGCTTGGTAATCTTTATTTGAGATGCCGTTTACAAACAAGTTAGAGTCATAACTTGGATTAGATACCAGAGCCAAAATTTCGCCATTACGTGGGTCAGTGACCACTACGGCTGCACGGCTGGTGGTTAACAGTTTTTCGATATAAATTTGTAATTCAAGGTCAATAGTGAGGTAGATATCTCGACCTGCTTGCGGTGGTTGCTCATGCAATTGTCGAATAACGCGACCGCGGCTATTCACTTCCACTTCTTCATAGCCGGTTTTACCGTGTAAGACATCTTCATAATAACGCTCAATACCTAATTTACCGATATCATGACTAGCAGCATAATTAGGTAATAAACCTTCTTTATCAAGACGTTCAACATCTTTGTCATTGATTTTTGCCACATAACCAATCACATGGGTTAATGCTGAACCATATGGGTAAGAGCGTCGTTGGTAACTTTTGACTTCTAAACCGGGAAAACGGTACTGATTAACGGCAAAACGAGCAACTTGAACTTCGTTGAGCTGGGTTTTCAATGCAATAGAGGTAAACCGACGTGAGCGCTTACGCTCTTTTTCAAAATTAGTAATGTCTTCGTCAGTTAAATCTACTACATTACGAAGGTTATCTAAGGTTTCTTGCAGATTACTGACTTTTTCCGGCACGATTTCTAGCTGGTAAAACGTGCTATTAAGGGCGAGTTGAGTCCCTCTGCGGTCATAAATAATCCCACGGCTTGGTGCAATAGGCACCAATTTGATTCGGTTATCATTTGACCGTGTTTGGTAATCTTCGTGGCGGACAATTTGTAAGTGATACAAATTGGTCACAAGAATAGACGTTAAAATGACAATCACACCGAAGGCGATAAGCGCTCGGCGGATAAATAAAACTGATTCTGCGGTATGGTCGCGAAAAGGGGTGCGTTGTGTTTTCATCCCATTGCCATTTTGAACATATTTAAACCTGACTATTCCCTGTGATAAGGGTGGTTAGTCGTAATACTCCATGCGCGATAAAGACTTTCGGCAACAAGGACACGAACCAGTGGATGAGGTAGCGTAAGTGGTGATAGTGACCAACTTTGCTCTGCCGCCGCTTTACAAGCAGGTGCAAGGCCTTCGGGACCACCGATTAATAAGCTGACATTACGGCCATCTTGTTTCCATTTATCGAGTTGTACGGCAAGTTTTGGGGTGTCCCAACGATCACCGGGAATATCCAAGGTGACGATGCGATTTCCTTTACCTACAGCTGCGAGCATTAATTCGCCTTCTTTTTCTAGAATGCGTTTTATATCTGCATTTTTCCCACGTTTTCCTGCAGGGATTTCCGTTAATTCAAATGGCATATCTTTGGGAAAACGGTGGAGGTAATCCATAAAGCCGGTCTGGACCCAGTCCGGCATTTTTGTTCCAACGGCGATGAGCTGTAATTTCAAACTCAGCTCCAGAGCTTTTCTAATTCATACATACGACGACTCTCATCTTGCATAATATGAACAATGGCATCGCCAAGGTCGACGACTATCCAATCAGAAATACCTTGCCCTTCAACACCTAATGGCATTAAACCATTTTTACGGCAAGCTTCGATTAACCTGTCAGCGACTGACATCAAATGGCGACTTGATGTCCCTGTACAGATGATCATCTGATCGGTAATACTTGATTTCCCTTGAACATCGATAGTAATGATATCTTCTGCTTTAGCATCATCAAGCTGATCGATAATAAATTGTTGGAGTTCAGTTCCTTGCAAAAGGTTCACCTTTTATTCAAATAAACAGAATATCACGTTAAACACTGTTTGTAGTTTGTAGATAAAATAATCGCTGATAACAAAGTAAACATATTAACAGCCCTGCTATTTTACCCTAGATTTTAAGAAAAATCGGCTAAATTATTTTTTATTCATCGTGGAGTGAAATTTATAGGGATATCCGTACATTTGAGCAAGAAGTTTGTGCTAACTTTACAAAATAACGCTAAAAACTGTACTCCTGACAAATATTTTAGAATGAGACGTGTATTGTGCAAATAATTAAACCAAAAGTTTTTATATTTGAAGGAATTAATCATCTATCCGCTAATATTCATCCACAGGTGAATTCTATAGTTGATTTTGTAACGAATCTAGCCCATGAGGGTATGCAAAATAAGGTTAATGGTATTATTTGTTCTAGACAGCAACTTGCTAAATTTCAAGGGCTATTTCCAGCTAATATTCCGATATTAACGGATGATAAGCTACAAGATATAGCGTTCTGGGATTGCTTTCTGACGAAATTGTATACGAAACAAAGATTAGATGGTTTATATAGCAAGCTAACACACCACAACATGATTCAATTTCATAGTTGCCATAAATATCTCATCATGGCGTATTCGCCTATTGGCTATCAGTATACAGGGCGTTTAGTGGCGAGTATTAAAAGTAGTACCGATCTTGTGTGTTTTTTTAATCAATATAAAGCCTGTTTAATGGAAATATTGGCGGCAGTGCCAGCAAAAAACATTGAAGTTAATGCGTTGAGCCATATGCAAGGCTATTTCAAACATAAAGCCACGAAAGATGAGAAAAAACGCTTATTATGGCTGATTAATGACTATTTAGCGGGTAATTTACCACTAAACAGGCCATTAGAGATGATGAAGCAATTGCTTGTTCAATACCCAGACAGCTACTTAATGGAGCAAGTTATTTTTGAGCCATATCCTAATAGTTGTTCAATAAGAGAGATCCCTTATTGTTGGTAAAGGTGCTGTTGATGAATATATTGCAAAACCGCATCTGGAATTAATTCGTGACAAGAGTCGCCCGAGCTTAATTTTTCGCGGATCTCTGTTGCAGAGATATTTACCAATGGGGTATCCCCAATAAAAATATACCCATTGGCCGTTTGATTTAAAGCAATCGGGTCTGTTGTTTGATGTTCTAACAGCCAGTTTTGCATTATAGGGTCGGAAAATTGAGTGGCATACCCCGGACGCGAACAGACTAATAGATGACAGTTATCTAAAATTCGATCCCAACCGTACCATTTATTAATCGACAATAAAGAATCTTGACCAATAATAAACGCAAGGGGCTTTTCTGGCCCAATTTCTTGACGTAGTTCAGCGAGAGTTTCTATCGTATAAGAAGGGCTATTTTTCGCTAATTCACGCGTATCGATAGCAAATAAAGGGTTATCCTGTATTGCTAACCTCACCATTTCTAAACGTTGTGATGGAGTTGCTTCTGGTTGTGGGCGATGGGGGGGAACGTGGTTTGGTAGCAAGATCACTTTTTCGAGCCCAACTTGCTGAGCAAGGGCTTGCACAGGGCGTAAATGGCCAAAGTGAATGGGGTCGAATGTTCCACCGAATAACGCTAGTAAGTTATGCTGTTTTGAAAATGAATTACTCATGAATAAAATTCTCTGCAAATGCTTTGCCGCATAATAGCATAGACAGTGATTGCAGGTCAGGCCATGGAGAATGGCTAAAATCTTGTTTTATATTGATTTCTGCTTGCGTTAATAACATTAATGCGGATTGCAATTGATGCAGTGTTAAGCGTTGTAAGGCTTCAGTGAGCACACCTCGGCGGTTTTGCCAAACTTTGTGCTGATCAAACAATGTTTTTAATGGGGTTGTTACAGATTGGCGTTTCAATGTAATTAGCAGCATCAGATCGCGTTGGATTGAGCGCAATAATATAACGGGCTCAACATCCTCTTGTTGCAGTTGCTCTAAAATATGCCAAGAACGGCGCGATTTACCAGCCAATAGGGCATCAACCCAATGATAGGGCGTAAAATGCGCAGAATCATTCACGGCACTTTCGACACGAGGGTAGGTGAGTTTACCATCAGGATAAAGAAGGGATAGCCGTTCAAGTGCTTGCGCTAAGCCAAGTAAATTCCCTTCATAACAATAGCAAAGTAGTTGGTTAGCTTCGGTTTCTAAAGAAAGCCGCATACTGTAGGCGCGTTTAGAAACCCATTGTGGTAACCGTTGATATTCAGGGGTCAAGCAACTGATATAAATGGCGTCTTGGCTAATCGCTTTAAACCAAGCACTGTTTTCTTGTGCTTTCGTGAGTTTATGGCCGCGTAACACAAGAAGTAGGTCTGAATGGAGTAGCTGCGCCAGTTGATTCAACTTTTCTGCCATGGCAGCGTTAGGGCCATTTTCAGGCAACAGCAGAGTGAGTGTTTGGCGGCTAGCAAACAGGCTTAAAGCTTGACAGAGACTAAAAATTTCATCCCAGTCAGTATTTTGCTCAAGAGAAAACGAAAAATGTTCCTCAAAGCCTTGTTCTTGTGCCGCTTTGCGGATGGCATCTTGGCTTTCTTGAAGAAGAAGGGGCTCATTGCCCCATATTAAATAGCGGCCTCTTAGAGACTCTTGTAACGAAGAGGCCAGCTGTTCAGGGTAGATACGCGTCATTATGGTTGAGTATTCGCATCAGCCGCTTGGTTTTTTGCCTTCTCAAGTTCTGCTGAATGAACAAGCAATAATTTACGTACAATATTACGTGCAGCTTGTTCTTGCATTTCTTGTCTTACAATTTCTTTTTCAGCATCTTTCGCAAGCGCTTCTAAAGGGTTGTCGAAGAAAGTGCGTTCAACACGGCTTTGTAAAGGATAGATAGCTCCATCAGGCATCAACACTTGCACATTCATTACCAGTGTTAATTGTTTCTCTGCCGCTTTACCATCTTGATAAACGGACACAGTTTCAGTGTTTTCATTAGAGCTCAAAACTTTCAAAATGGGGACACCGGCTCTTCCCGTTTCGAGAATGGTCACGTTATTGAGCCGCAGTTGCTCCCTAAGCGCCCTTGTAAGGTAGCCATATGGGTCACTTGAACTTAGCTGCAATGTTCTCAGTTCCTCAGGAATTTGAGTTGTTCCTTGAAGACGAAAACCGCAACCTGCGGTGACTAGTACCGCTAAGCTCAAAAATAAAGTTATCAGATAACGCACCTGGCCTCCTTATCAGCCAATAACCTAATATTAACCTACAACAAGGTTAAGCAATTTGCCTGGGACATAGATTACTTTGCGGATGCTAACACCTTCAAGGTATTTCGCTACGCTCGATTCATTTTTTGCCATATCTAGGACAAATTCTTGGTTTGCATCAGCCGGAACGGTAATGCGACCACGAACCTTGCCATTAACTTGAACGACAACCAGTTTGGTATCGTCAATCATGGCTGTTTCATCAGCAACTGGCCATTGTGCGAAATCGATGTCTGTTTGGTGACCGAGCGCTTTCCACATTTCAAAGCAAGCATGTGGAATGATTGGAGATAGCATCAGTGTGATTGCTTCGAGAGACTCTTGTACTAATGCACGGTCTTGCTCAGTTTCCTGTGGTGCACGAACTAATTTGTTCAAGAATTCCATGATAGCGGCAATCGCAGTGTTAAATGCATAACGACGACTGAAATCATCGGAGACTTTCGCGATTGTTTTGTGCAGGTCACGACGTAAGTCTTTTTGTTCTGGTGTTAATGTGCTGATATCTAAAGGTGAAGTTGCACCTTTTTGTGAATGCTCATGCACTAAACGCCAAACGCGACGCACGAAGCGGTTAGCCCCTTCAACGCTGGATTCTTGCCACTCAAGGGTTAACTCTGGTGGAGCAGCAAACATCATAAACAGACGAACAGTATCCGCACCGTATTTTTCGACCATTAATTGAGGGTCAATACCGTTGTTTTTCGACTTAGACATTTTGCTCATGCCGGTATACACCAGCTCATGACCTTCATTGTCTACCGCTTTAGTTATACGGTTTTTGTCGTCACGTTCAACAATGGCATCGGCTGGGGAAACCCAAACACGTTGGCCATCGCTACCTGTGTAGTAGAATGCATCAGCCAGCACCATGCCTTGGCACAGTAAGCGTTTTGCTGGTTCATCGGAGTTGACTAACCCTGCATCACGCATCAACTTATGGAAGAAGCGGAAATACATTAAGTGCATGATGGCGTGTTCGATACCACCAATATATTGGTCAACCGGTAACCAGTAGTTTGCTGCCTCAGGGTCTAACATGCCGTCGTCATATTGCGGGCAGGTATAACGAGCATAGTACCAAGAAGATTCCATGAAGGTATCGAAGGTATCGGTTTCACGTAATGCAGGTTGACCATTAATGGTCATTTTTGCCCATTCAGGATCTGCTTTAATCGGGCTTGTAATACCGTTCATTACGACATCTTCTGGCAAAATGACAGGTAACTGATCTTCAGGAACCGGAACCACAGTGCCATCTTCCAATGTTGCCATTGGGATTGGAGCACCCCAGTAGCGTTGACGTGAAACACCCCAGTCACGTAAGCGGTAGTTTACCTTGCGTTGACCAGCACCCAGAGCAACGAGTTTATCTGAAATAGCATTGAAACCCGCTTGGTGGTCTAATCCACTGAATTCACCTGAGTTAATCAGTGCATTTTTCTCAGTCATCGCTTCTTGGGATAAATCAGGTTCGTTGCCATCAGCATCGGCAATAACCGCTTTGATGGGTAAGTTGTATTTGTGGGCGAATTCCCAGTCACGTTGGTCGTGAGCAGGAACGGCCATAACTGCGCCAGTACCGTATTCCATTAAAACAAAGTTAGCGACCCAAATTGGCAGTTTTTCTTGGGTTAATGGATGAATAACGAATAAGCCGGTTGCCATGCCTTTTTTATCCATGGTCGCCATATCCGCTTCCGCAGTTTTGGTGTTACGGCACTCATCAATAAATTGGGCTAATTCAGGGTTATTTGTCGCGGCTTCTTTAGCCAGAGGGTGACCCGCTGCAACAGCCACATAAGTTGCCCCCATAAAGGTATCAGGGCGAGTGGTATAGACTGTTAAGGTTTCATCACGGTCTGCAACATTGAACGTGATCTCAGTCCCTTCGGAACGGCCGATCCAGTTGCGCTGCATGGTTTTGACTTGCTCTGGCCAGTCATCTAATTTGTCAAGGTCGTTGAGCAGTTCTTCTGCGTAGTCGGTAATTTTAATAAACCACTGTGGGATTTCTTTGCGCTCAACAGGGGTGTCACAACGCCAGCAGCAGCCATCAACCACTTGTTCATTCGCCAAAACAGTTAAGTCGTGAGGGCACCAGTTAACCGCAGAGGTTTTTTTGTACACTAAACCTTTTTCATACAGTTTAGTAAAGAACCATTGTTCCCAACGGTAATATTCAGGAGTACAAGTGGTGACTTCGCGATCCCAATCGTAACCGAAACCGAGCATTTTTAGCTGGTTTTTCATGTAATCGATATTGGCGTAAGTCCATGGTGCAGGAGCAGTATTATTTTTAACCGCAGCACCTTCAGCAGGCAGACCAAACGCATCCCAACCAATTGGTTGGAGAACGTTTTTCCCCAACAAACGTTGGTAACGAGAGATAACGTCACCCATGGTGTAGTTACGTACGTGGCCCATGTGTAGTCGACCAGAAGGGTAAGGTAGCATGGACAGGCAATAGTATTTTTCTTTGCTGTTGTCTTCTGTCACTTTGAAAGTTGCTTTTTCATCCCAGTGACGCTGTACTTTAGGCTCTATATCTTCTGGACGATATTGTTCTTGCATGGCACCGATAATCCTATGGTGAATAAAGGCTACATCTGTAGCGTGAATGTCTTTCTTAATTGAGATCCGCATAGCATAGCGGATCTACACCGAAAACAACAATAGTTGATTAGCTGAACCTAATAGGGGGAAGCTGGATATTGTTTTTCGGGGAACGGATCAGGATATTTTACGCTGATAATCAAACAACTTAACTAAAAAAACAGTGAAATGGTAGTGGTTTCGTGAACTATTTCAAATTCAGCAAGTTGTTGTTGATTTATTCGCTTAGGCAATACTCATAGTGCAACAATATTGCCCCGCATGAATGTGTGTTAAGGCTAGGGAGCCTAATGGCTCCCTGAGAAAGATTAATGGAGAATTTTTGCGAGGAAATCTTTTGCACGATCAGATTGTGGGTTAGCGAAAAAGTCTTCTTTTTTACTGTCTTCGACAATCTTGCCTTCATCCATAAAAATAACGCGATTAGCCACTTTTTTGGCGAAGCCCATTTCATGGGTCACCACCATCATGGTCATTCCTTCATTGGCGAGCTCAACCATAACATCGAGTACTTCATTGATCATTTCAGGGTCAAGGGCCGATGTTGGTTCATCGAACAACATGGCGATAGGATCCATACACAGCGCTCGAGCAATAGCGACACGTTGTTGTTGTCCCCCTGAAAGCTGAGCTGGGAATTTATTGGCATGACTGGATAAACCCACGCGTTCCAATAATTTCAAACCTTTTGCTTCAGCTTCTTTTTTATCGCGGTTTAATACTTTAACTTGCGCCAATGTCAGATTTTCAATAATCGACAAATGAGGAAATAGCTCGAAGTGTTGGAATACCATCCCAACTTTAGAGCGAAGTTTTGCAAGGTCAGTTTTTTTGTTATTAACTTGAATATCATTCACAAAAATCTCACCCTGTTGAATTGGTTCTAAACCATTTACTGTTTTTATTAATGTGGATTTACCAGAACCAGATGGCCCGCACACAACCACAACTTCACCTTTTTTAACTTCAGTTGTGCAGTCTGTAAGCACCTGAAACTGGCCATACCATTTGGATACATTTTTCAGGGTTATCATGAAACAGTCCTTTTCTTAAGATAATTCACTAACATAGAAGCGCCAAAACTGATAATAAAGTACACCAGACCCGCAAACAGTACCATCTCTACTTGTGTCCCATCACGCTCACCAATATTGGTGGCAGTACGGAAAAAGTCTGTCAAACTGAGTACATACACGAGGGATGAGTCCTGAAACAGAACAATTCCTTGAGTTAACAACAGCGGCACCATGGCTTTAAAGGCTTGCGGTAATACCACGAGCCGCATGGTTTGCATATTTGTCATTCCCAAAGCTAACGCCGCAGAAGCTTGTCCTCGTGAAATACTTTGAATACCCGCACGAATAATTTCAGAATAATAAGCTGCTTCAAAAAGAGAGAAGGCTATCATTGCAGAAATTAAACGAATATCATTTTTTGGTGATAAGCCTAGAACATTTTGTAATAAGCTAGGAACGATTAAGTAGAACCACAGCAAAACCATAACCAACGGAATAGAACGGAATGTATTCACATACAGGGCTGCAAACCAGCTGATTGGCTTGAATGTGGATAACCGCATCACGGCCAAAACCGTTCCCCACAAAATTCCCACCACTATCGCGGTCAGTGTAATTTTCGCAGTGACAATGAAGCCATCGATTAAAAAGGGCATACTCGGAGCAATTGAGCTCCAATCAAATTCATACATCATTTTATCGCCCTCCAATGGTGCCTGGTAAGCGAACTTTGCGCTCTAATAACGTCATCAAAATCATGATAATGACGTTAATACCGACATAAGCTAATGTAATTGCGGTAAAGGATTCCCATGCGTGAGCAGAATAGTCCAATAGCTTTCCTGCTTGTGCCGCCATATCGACTAAGCCAATGGTTGACGCAATGGCTGAGTTTTTAACCAAGTTCAACATTTCTGAGGTCATTGGTGGCAAAATGACCCGATAGGCATTGGGTAATAGAACGTAGCGATAGGTTTGTGGCAAAGTGAGCCCCATTGCGAGTGCGGCACTTTTTTGCCCTCTATGCAGTGACTGAATGGCTGCACGTACTTGCTCAGTCATTCGTGCTGCGGTGAATAACCCAAGGCAAAGCATTGAGGAAATAAAGAATTGGTAGTTAGGATCTAATTCCATTTTAAACCAATCCCCGATTGAACGAGGGAGAAGTTCTGGAATAACTAAATACCAAGTAAAAAATTGTACGATAAGCGGTACGTTACGGAATAACTCTACGTAAGCGGTACCTAAAAAAGCTAAAAAGCGGTTAGGTACGGTACGTAAAATACCGAAAAATGAACCAACTAGAAATGCGATGATCCAGGCGCAAATAGAAAGTGTTACGGTGACTTCGAGGCCAGATATTAACCACCCTAAGTAGGTGGTATTCCCAAACGGGGCTTCCTGAAGGAAAATCCCCCAATTCCAATTAATAGACATAATATTGACTTCCTGTGGGCAATGAAATTCCCGAATACTGTCGTAAAAGAGGATGCAAGGCGGGGAACGACCGCCTTGCAATTCTTACTTCAGTAATACCCTGTTTGTCTTTTTATTAGTTTAATGCTTTATCATTTGGTTCTTTAAATAAGGCTTTCATTTCATCGGATAACGTAAATTTCAGGTTCAGATTTTTCGGAGGAATAGGTTGGTTGAACCAACGATCAAAGGATTTTTCAGCGACACCTGATGTTTGTGCATTTGCAATGGTTTCATCGATAAGCGCTTTAAATTGAGGGTCATCTTTACGCAACATACAGCCATAAGCTTCTTCGGTTTGCGGCTTACCAACGATTTCCCAGATATCCGGTTTCTTCGCTTTTGCACGCTCACCTGCTAACAACGCATCGTCCATCATAAAGGCAACAGCACGACCTGATTCTAAGGTACGGAACGAATCACCATGGTCTTTCGCGCTGATAATGCGCATTTTCATATTTTTTTCATCATTTAACTGATTCAACAGAATTTCAGAAGTTGTACCTGAGGTCACGACGACATTTTTACCGGCTAAGTCAGCAAAGTCTTTCACACCAGAGTCACCTTTAGTGAGTAAGCGCGTCCCAACCACAAAGATTGTGTTAGAGAAAGCGGCTTGTTTTTGTCTTTCTACATTATTGGTTGTTGAACCACATTCAAAATCAAATGTGCCATTTTGCAGGAGTGGAATACGGTTTTGTGATGTGATTGGAATGAGTTTGACTTGCAGATCAGGCATGTTTAATTTTTTCTTCACTGCATCAACAATGGCATTTGAATAATCCTGTGAGTAACCAACCACTTTCTGGCTATTATCATAGTAAGAGAAAGGTACGGAAGATTCACGATGACCAACAACTATTACACCGTTGTCTTTGATTTTTTTCAGGGTGCCGTTTAACTCCTCTGCTTGGACTGCGCAGGTTGCACCTAAAATCATCATCGATAATACAAGTTTACTTATACGCATAGTTACAACTCCTTTAGAACATCGGTGTAAACCCGTTGTAATTTTTAAGGTGCTATCGCGAGATAACGCCTGAATTACTGTGGTTTCGTAGTGTTGTGTTTGCAAATATTTCGCAGATTTAGACAATTCCGCGATTATCCGCTATATGTTTTATTGTTGTTAAAAAGTAATTAAATTTGTTAATTAATGAAAACGAATTGTTTCAATTTCGGGAGCTGTCTCGCATATTATTTGGGTAATTTTTGAATTACCGCACTAACATGGTGATTTACCATCTAAAATTGTCTTAAACTGATAATCATGCACTGTTAAGGTGCAAGTTATCTTCGTTTCATGCCATATATTAGATAAAGCAATTTGCGTGCCTAGTTTTGGTAGAACTGCATTTTTGTTTACTGAAAAAGAGGGTGATATTTGTAAAGTTAGCTGATGGCACTTGTACGGAATGTTTTGCTGTGTAAGATGTAACCTCTATTTAACTTATAGATGGGGTAACGGTATTAGTCAAAGATAGGTTTTTATCGTTATGGTTGTCAAAGTCGCATAATTAGTGTTATTTCAGGAAGTTATACCAAGATGCGCATGAACAGGCATTTAAAATTAGGTAAAGGATTAGTGATATTCGCCTGTCTGATGGTATTGGTTTGTATGAATCAACGTGCCGTCGGAGAGCGTTTGCTCGCCAATTTTTTTGTGCCAGATGTATTAGCGCAAGCACAAATTAACACGGGTACTCACGTTTCTTATATCGATCAATCACAGGTAAAACAAAGTGATAGCAGCGGTACACATCTTTCCAGCTGTGAACTGAGTGCTAAGTCATTAATGACTTTGCTACCTGCTGTTCTTGAACCATTCTTCTTCATGTTTCTTTCTTTGGCTGCGCTAACTTTATTTTGTACTAATCTATTTATATCTAGAGCAAATAATGAAGAGAAGCATGCCCCTCCAAGAGTCAGACGACACTTACAATTTTGTAATCTTCGGAATTAGCACACAACGGATAGGGACTCGTTTGTGTAATTTATTCTGGAGGAAACAATGCGTTTTTTAATTAATTCATTTTTTATATTTTTTGCACTATTTTCGAGCAGTTTATACGCTGCAGATACGGGGTGGTTGCAACCTGCGAATACGGGGTGGATGAATGACAACACTCCACGGCATGCGCAGGTCAGGTTATTAAGTTCGGCACAGGAAAATGGCAAAATCGACATTTTGCTCGATGTAAAACTTGATGACGGGTGGAAAACCTATTGGCGTTCGCCTGGCGAAGGCGGAGTCGCACCTGAAATTGTATGGTCGTCACCTGTTGAATCAACAGATTGGCAATGGCCAACACCTGGTCGCTTTGATGTCGCGGGTGTTTCAACTCAAGGCTATATGGGAGATATTGTTTTCCCCATTACAGTCACAAGTAATGAAAAGCTCGATAAACTTGCTGGAACACTCACGTTATCAACCTGCAGTAATGTGTGTATTTTAACCGATTACCCGTTTGAACTCGATTTAACAGAGCCAGCTCCTGCTGACTTTACTTGGGCATTTAACCAAGCCAAAGGGGCGGTTCCACCATCTAGTGGCTTAGTAGAGCAAACCAAAGTTGGCTTTACCAATGATAAGCTAATCATTGAATTACAAAAAAGTTCAGGAAATTCGTGGGAACAACCTAACATTTTTACTGATGTGGTTGAAGGTGCAGCATTAGGCGTGCCTGTAATAGAGACAACAGGCAATCATTTAACAGCAACAATAGATGTTGGTGATGATTGGGGAGGCGAGTCTCCCGATTTAACCGGTAAAACAGTTTCTTTTGTGGTTGCAGATGGCGAAATTTCGCAGCAAATTAGTCATCAAGTGAGTACATTTACTGGCACGATAGCATCAAAAGTGAGTGGTGCTTCGTTATGGCAGGTGATGCTATTTGCACTTTTGGGGGGCTTGATCCTTAATCTGATGCCATGCGTTCTGCCTGTGTTAGCGATGAAACTTGGCTCTGTATTGATGGTGCCTCATGGTGAGCAAAATACCATTCGCCGTCAGTTTTTATTGTCATCTCTTGGTATTTTAGTTTCCTTTTGGTTACTGGCGCTATTGATGACGTTATTACGAGTCGGTCAACAAGCTGTTGGTTGGGGTATTCAGTTCCAAAACCCATGGTTTATCGGTTTTATGGTATTGGTAACAGCGCTATTTACTGCAAATTTATTTGGCTTATTTGAAATCAACTTAGGTAGCAAGGCCAATACACGCTTGGCAACAGCTGGGGGGCATGGTAGCAGCGGTCATTTTTGGCAAGGGGTATTCGCGACATTATTGGCAACACCTTGCTCTGCACCATTTTTGGGCACAGCCGTAGCATTTGCACTGGCAGCGCCGATGGAAGAGTTGTGGTTGATCTTCACCGCATTAGGTATCGGTATGAGTTTACCGTGGTTACTGATCGCTGCTTTTCCGGCTATCTCTCGCTTACTACCAAAACCAGGTATGTGGATGCTGAAATTACGCGCCATACTAGGGTTAATGATGCTGGTATCTAGCTTATGGTTAATTAGCTTATTAATACCACATTTTGGTGTGCCTACTTCGACGGCGATTGCTGTCATTTTCTTAGTATTATTAGTTGTTTTTATCGCGATAAAACGAGGTGTAAGGGCAGCTATCTTGCCATTCATATTATTTGCCGTTTTTGCTGGTGGGTTTGTTTGGATGACGCAAGAACAGCATTCCGGCAGCCGTTCTCTCGTTAAAGATACCGTAAATTGGCAACCTTTGACTGAGCAAGCGATTACGGCTGCGCTGGCGGATAACAAGCGCGTCTTTATTGATGTTACTGCTGAATGGTGTGTGACTTGTAAGGCAAATAAATACAATGTACTACTGAGAGATGATATCCAACAGCTACTTAGTGAACCTGATGTTGTTGCTTTACGGGGTGATTGGACCAAACCTTCACCTGAAATTACAGCATTTCTACAAAAACGTGGGCAGGTCGCTGTTCCATTTAATCAAATTTATGGCCCTAACTTGGCCGAAGGCGAAGTACTGTCAACAATACTTGACCGTGAATCGCTAATATCCGTTATGAATCAGGCCAAAGGAGCCACAAAATGAAAAAAACAATCTTAGCCGTTTTATTTTCGTCGCTAATGATGGGGTCAGTAGCACAAGCGGCACCTTTAAGTGCAGACCAAGAAGCGCAAGTGCGTAAATTAGTGCGTGATACTTTGATTGAAAACCCAGAAATTTTGGAAGAAGCGATTGTTGCCCTGCAAGCTAAACAAGGGGAAAGACAACAAGCCCAAATGAAAGAAACGTTAAAAGCGGAGCACGATGCTTTGTTTAATGACCCAACCAGCCCGCGTATCGGTAAAAAAGATGCCAAGTTAGTTTTGGTTAATTTTACTGATTTTAACTGCCCATTCTGTAAGCGTTTCGACCCACAACTGATGGATCTTGTGAAAAAATACCCTGATGATGTGGCTGTGGTAATTAAATACTTACCATTTAAAGGCCAGACTTCAATGGATTCAGCTCAGTTAACCATGACGCTGTGGCAAGAAGACCCGAAAGCATTTGAAGCTCTACACCACAAATTTATGCAAAAACAAGGCATGCTATCAGATGCCAATATCAAAGATGCGCTTAAAGCGACAGGAAACGATAAACTGAAAGCCAGTGATAAGAGCCGTGATGACATTCGCACCAATATGATATTGGCAGAGAAATTGGGTGTGAATGGTACGCCAGCAACATTGGTAGGTGATGAGTTGATCCCAGGTGCTATTGATGCACAGCAGTTTGAGGCGGTAGTGAAGGAGCAGTTGGCTAAGCTCAAATAATCCTCGTTATCCTCGTCATATTTCGCGCTGTGGCGTTGTTGGCTGCTCTCGACTACGTGAGTCACATACTTGTGTATGCTCCCCACAATAGTCTCGTTTGCCGCCTAGCCACAACGCGAATTATTTAGAGGATAAAGATTAAATAATCCAAACTCTAAAATTAGAGGATAAAGATTAAATAATCCAAACTCTAGAATTAGAGGATAAAGATTAAACAATCCAAACTCTAAAATTAGAGGATAAAGATTAAACAATCCAAAACTCTAGAATTAGAGGATAGGAAAACAAATATTTAATTAAATGCTAAAGCATTCATTTTAAGTGGATGTTTTGGTTTCTTACATCATTGATTTGTACTATTTGATACCAAATAGGTAAGCAACTATATGAATAAAATAAAAAAATGGTCTAAAGAAATTATTGTTTTGGCAATTATTTTATTTATTGCCTTTACAGTGATGGATTTATGGCGCAAGCCACAAACCCTTGCGCCTGTATTATTGGAACAACACACTCTGGCCAACGGTGAGACGGTTTCATTGGCAGAGTTAAGTAAAGAAAAACCGATATTGGTTTATTTCTGGGCGACGTGGTGTGGGGTCTGTAATTTGACTTCGCCAACGGTATCAGAATTAAGCCAATCAGGTATGCCAATTATTTCGGTAGCGATACGTTCAGGTGAAACATCTCGCTTAATCAAGGGGATGGAAAACAAGGAGCTAACCTTTCCTGTGATCAACGATATAAGCGGGCAACTTTCCAATGCGGTTGGGGTCAGTGCGACGCCCACTTTTATGGTGATTGATAACGGTGAGCTAGTCAGTTTTACATCGGGTTGGACGAGTTCTTATGGCTTAAAAATGCGTATGTGGTTGGCATCTTTTTAGTTTTCTATCATCCCCTTTGGGCTAAAAAAGGGGATTTTTCTGCCTATAAGTTTAATTTATCATTATGGTAAACTCATTCGGCTATATAAATAATAAAATAGGTGAATGGGATGGCTATGTTTAAAAAAGTGGTTGGATTATTTTTAGGTGTGATACTAATCGCGGGATGTTCCCCTGAGGTGGAAGAGAAAACAGTACCGGAACAACCGTCAGGAACGATCGAAAATTCACAAATAGAACAGCGTTATGATGAAATAAAAGCTAATTCAACAGAAGATAAAATTAATGCCTTTAATGCAAAAGGCGATGATGACCCAATGATGTTACGGGGCATTTTTCTGTCTGACATGGCTGAATCATTACCTATGCTGATTGATGATGTGACTCTATTGACTGAAGTCACCGCGAAAAATGGCATGTTATTTTACCAATACACCATCAAAGGGATCCCTGATAACGTATTGGAAGGCGATAGCTGGCAGCAAAATATGCGTGAAATTTTGAACCGCAACTACTGTGGTAAAAATGCAGGTATGGATATTTTGCATGGAATGTTCCCTGAAGGCATTACGCATAATTACCATAAGTCCAACAAACTCATTTTTACTTATATTGTGACCCCTGCGATTTGCCAATAACATTCATTGCAACGCCTGATAATATTGATTTATCAGGCATTTCAACAATTAAAATTCCAAATTACGAATAAACCGGTAATCCGCTGATTGTGGTTTTAAGCGATATAAATTAGCAGGGCGACCGCGCTCATGGCGTTTCTCTCCAGTATCAATCAACAAATCCGCTTGTTCAAGTCGGCGCCTAAATGATTTATTTTGCAGGGGCTTACCAATCAGAACTTCATGGACATGTTGAAGTTCAGCTAAGGTAAAAACTTCAGGTAATGCAAAGCCTGGAACTATCGAATAAAGTGATTTTTGCTTTAGACGTTCTCTCGCTTGTTGATAGAGTTTAAAATGGTCGAACGCAAGAGAAAGCTGATCTATTTCATCAATAGAGACCCACCTGACAGAATCTACTGTATCAATATGGGCTTCACAGGCTTGGTAAGCAATTAGAGCCGTATAACAAACAGTGACAGACCAACCGCGTGGATCACGCTGGTGGTTTCCAACTGTACAAAGCTGCTCAATATAAGGGGGGATCACGCCTGTTTTTTCTTTTAGTTTACGTAAAATAGCTTCTTCTAAGGTTTGATCATGTTGCTCATCAATAAATCCTCCCGGCAAACCCCATTTCCCCTTTTCGGGGAAACTAGCTCGTTCAACCAGTAATACCTTCAACGTGTTTTCATGGTAAGCAAACAAAACGGCATCGACAGTGAGTAAAGGTGATAAATAATCCTTTCTGTCATAGCTAGCAAGAAATTCTTTTTCATTCATATTGTTACCACTCAAATTCAAAGGTGAAGTTTAGGGGGAAATCATACAGATAAATATAGTTATTGTCATTAGGACATTTAGTTCTTGACTTGTTTTTGTCTATAAGACAATAATAAATTAAAGTCTTAAGGACATTAATGGAGAGTACACTATGTTTAACTTTAAATATTTCAAAGCAGACTCATCAACTTTTGTTATTCAATCAGTGAATGGAAAAGTGCGTAAACAAGGTAAGGGGCTCAGTTTTTGGTATAACTCGGATAAAACCTCTATTGCGGCGCTTCCATTGAATGCACAAGAAGCCCCCTTTATTTTTAATTTACAATCTTCTGATTTCCAAAGTTTACGTATTCAGGGACAAATTTCTTTTCAGGTAGTCGCTGCCGAAAAAACGGCGGATGTTTTAAATTTTAACTTAACTAAAGATGGAAAAAGCTATGCATCTGAAGATCCACTTAAACTGAGCGACAGGGTAGTGCGTGCGGCTCAAACTATTATCCAAGCTAAGATACAAACTACTTCATTACGAGATGCATTATTGATTAGCCAATCATTGGTGACATTAGTTAGCAAGCAACTTGCAGAACAAGCTGCAATAGAGTCATTAGGCATCGCTATTTTAGATGTTTCCATTGCAGCAATTGCACCTTCACCTGAAACCCTCAAAGCATTAGAAGCACAAGCGAGAGAATCCATTTTGAAAGAAGCGGATGACGCTATCTATGCCAGACGAAAATTTTCTGTCGAACAAGAAAGGACGATTAAAGAAGCTGAGCTAGAAACTGACTTATCTGTGCAGGCCAAAGAGCAGCAAATTGAAGAAGCTCGCCTTGATAATGAACGTAAGTTGTTACGTGAACGTGCAGAGATTAAGCAAGAAGAATTAACAGCACAGGTGAGTGCGGAAGCAAAACGTAATGAGTTGGTGGCACTTAGCGTGGAAAACCAACGGATCCAATCTGATGCAGATGCCTATGCGATTGAATCTAAAATGAAAGCTTATAGCCAATTACCAGTGGAGAACTTAAAAGCGCTTGCGTTGGCGAAAATGGGACCAGAGCAATTGATGGCAATGGCATTTGAATCATTAGCACAAAATGCAGGAAAAATTGGCGAGTTAAATATTTCCCCTGATTTATTTGGACAGCTAATGAAAAAAGAGGCGAAATAATGAATAGGATTGATGATGCCCGATTCATTCTCGTGATACGTAAAACTCGCTTACAGGAGCTCATTGAACGCTTCAATACATGGCCTCAGGCAAAATTTTATTTGGAACATAATCATGTGGAAGTCGATGATTACTTGAATGAACATGATTTATATCAGCGGCAATTAGTTCAAGCTGAATCAATTTTGAAGTCTTTAGGCCGATTTCAATTATTGGAAAGAAAATTATTACCAAGCTACCAATTTTCTAAGCAGGACATTATCGTTGTGATTGGGCAGGATGGCTTAGTGGCTAATACGTTAAAGTATTTAAAAGGGCAGCCCGTTATTGCGATTAACCCCGATCCTGCAAGGTGGGATGGAAAACTACTGCCATTTGAAATTAGTCAATTACAGGAGGTGGTAACGAAAACATTAAAAGGTCAGGTTGAACAAAAATCAGTGACCTTTGCACAGGCAACAACCAATGACGGGCAATCACTACTGGCGGTGAACGATTTATTTATTGGCCCGAAAAGCCATACATCGGCACGTTATTTATTGAACTGGAATGGAGAACAAGAGTTTCAATCATCCTCTGGAATTATTATATCGACCGGACTTGGGTCAACGGGGTGGTTTCAATCTATTTTAGCGGGGGCACAAGCAATTATGGGAGGGAATAATCATCCGTTAGCACAAGGATTTGGCTGGGAGGAATGTAAGTTACAGTTTAGTGTTAGGGAGCCGTTTTTAAGTAAAACGACAGGAACCAGATGGGTATTTGGCACGATAGAGCCGAGTAACCCGTTAGCGGTGGAGTCATTAATGCCCGATAACGGCGTTATTTTTTCCGATGGTATTGAAGATGATTTTTTACAATTCAATGCAGGTTGTATTGTGACAGTGAAAATTGCAGATGTACGAGGGTTATTAGTTGCTTAGCTAGTTTCCCCACCTCATTTATAGACATCGAGGTGGGGTTAACATCGTTACTTTTGACGTCTATTCATAGCAAAACCGAGAATACCAAATATCACGACCACTCCCCACATCGGATAATTACTCCAACGTGCATAAGGTGTCAGTCCTGTTGTTGGTGTGACCTCAGTAGCCAGTGTTGCCGTTTTAAATTGTGGCAGCATATCCTGAATAGAGCCATCTGCACTGATCACTGCGGTGATACCATTATTGGTTGAGCGCAACAGTGGGCGACCTAACTCCAAGGAACGCATCCGTGCCATTTGGAAGTGTTGCCAAGGGCCTATGGATTTTCCAAACCACGCATCATTTGAAACAGTAAGTAAGTAGTCGCTATCAGGCTTAAAGTTATCTCTGACCTGTGTACCTAAAATAATTTCATAGCAAATCGCAGCCGTTAGATGAATATTACCAACTGCTAATTGCGCTTGTTCATAATCGCCACGGCTAAAACCCGACATCGGCAAATTAAAGAACGGTGCGATAGGGCGCAGTAAATCTTCTAAAGGTACATATTCACCAAATGGCACTAAATGGTGTTTGTTATAGCGGTTTTTAGATGGATATAAATACGGTTTTTTATCGCCTAATACAATGATTGTATTATAAAAAGTATATTCACCATCCATAGGGCGTGCATCCACAATACCCGTAATTAACTGAGTGTTCGACTCTGCCAGTAATTGGTCGAGAGATTTAAGCCACGTTTGGTTGTCGAGCTCAACGGAAGGTACTGCCGATTCAGGCCAAACAATCAAAGACGCTTTACCGATATAAGGGCGAGAGAGCTCCATATAGGTGTCTTTGGTTTGTTGTAAAAAGCTGGCTTCCCACTTCATTGATTGGGGAATGTTGCCTTGAACCAGTGCCACTTCCATTTTCTTGTCTTCAAGGGAGGTAAACCATTGTACATTTTTGGCAATTAATGGGGCAAAAATTAAGGCAGCCGCAACAGCGAGCGCGATAAAGCTGCGGCGCAGGATAGCGAGTACTAGCAGACCACTGATGCTAAATAATAGCAACGTAATCATTTCCACCCCAAATATAGGAGCGAGAGCTTTCATCGGCCCATCAATTTGGCTATAACCAAATTGCAGCCATGGAAAACCAGTGAGAACCCAACCACGTAAAAACTCAGTAACCTGCCACAGTGCTGGGGCAAAAAAGACTAAACGCCAAATATTGGCATGTTGGGCAAATTTAGCCATCAATGCGCCAAAAAGCCCAGTATAAAGAGAAAGGTATGCCGCTAAAAGAATAACAATAAATACGTTAACAGGGCCTGGCATGCCGCCAAAATCTGCAATGCTGACGTAAACCCAGTTAACGCCACTACCGAATAAGCCAAATCCCCAAGCAAAGCCGATAGCAAAAGATTGCTTGACCGTGCGCTGCAAGGTCAGTAATTGGAGGAAAAGGATAGAAAGTAGTGCGGCAGGCCAGATGTCAAAAGGCGAAAAAGCCAGCGTTCCACTGGCTCCGAAAATTAAAGCCAGCAGTAACCGCAACCGCTGACTTTGATAAATAGACGTTGAGTTCATTAAGTCTTTTCTTCTTCCAAAGTTGGAACTGGCGCGTCGTCTGGGATTTTTACGTGAAGCAGAAGGATCCGGCGACTATCTGCCATCGCAACTTTAAATTGATAGTTGTCTATGGTTATGGTTTCACCACGAGAAGGTAGATGACCAAAGGCTTGCATAACGAGGCCACCGACCGTATCAACTTCTTCGTCACTAAAATGAGTCCCAAAGGCTTCATTGAAATCTTCAATCTGCGTCAGGGCGCGGACAGAATAAGAATGGCGGCTAAGCTGGCGAACATCAACATCGTCTTGGTCGTCATACTCGTCTTCGATTTCGCCTACGATGAGCTCTAAAATATCTTCAATGGTTACTAGACCAGAAACACCACCAAACTCATCAATAACGATAGCCATATGATAGCGTTGAGAGCGGAATTCTTTGAGTAGTCTGTCTACTCGCTTACTTTCAGGTACAACAACCGCTTGGCGTAATACCTTATCGATACTAAAAGGCTCTGCGTCGGTACGCATAAATGGCAGTAAATCTTTTGCCATCAATAACCCTTCGATATGGTCTTTGTCTTCACTAATAACAGGGAAGCGTGAGTGAGCAGAGTCAATAATGACATCAAGGCACTCATCAAGCGTTTGATTACGTTTTAAGGTAACAATTTGGGAACGCGGGATCATAATGTCGCGCACGCGTTGATCCGCGATATCCATTACCCCTTCAAGCATTTCGCGGGTGTCAGGATCGATCAAATCGTTCTGTTCAGAGTCGCGGATTAATTCGACCAAATCATCACGATTTTTAGGTTCACCATGAAATAGGTGATTTAACAGTGCAAAGAACCCTTTCTTAGGACCAGGGTTATCGCTACTCGAAGAGTTATCGTCGCTCATGGCGGTTAATTTTTTTTTCCTCAAAAAATACTCGTCATACTTCGAACTGCAGCGTTGTTGGCTGGACTCGGCTAATCGAATCACATACTTATGTATGCTCATCGAGATATCCTAGCTTGCCGCCTAGCTGCAATTCGAATTATTTAGAGTATTCACTCGTCGTATCTCGAACCGCAGCGTTGTTGGCTGCACTTGGTACCAAAAGTAGCCCAAGTCAAAGTATTTGGAGCTTAGGTTAGTTAATAAAAACAGTTTGCTACATTCTTTTTTAGCACAAAATTGACAGTTTATCTGCAAAATAACCGTCAGTTTTTTGTAAAATAATGCTTTCTTTGAGAAAGATATCTCAAAAAATTATAGTTAGGTCACTCTTTTTCTGCAAGATATGGGTCTTCGTAGCCTAATTCAGCCAGAATTTCGGTTTCTAAACTTTCCATTTCTTCTGCTTCATCATCTTCAATATGATCATAGCCTAAAAGATGAAGGCAACCATGAACGACCATATGAGCCCAGTGTTCTTCTGCCGTTTTTTGTTGCTCGATAGCCTCTTGCTCAACAACTTGGCGGCAAATGATTAAATCACCTAATAAAGGTAGTTCAATTTCTGGCGGAGCCTCAAAGGGGAATGACAACACGTTGGTTGGTTTGTCTTTGCCACGATAGGTTAAGTTTAAGTGATGGCTTTCTGGCTCATCAACCACCCGAATAGTGACTTCACTTTGTGCTTGAAATTTAGGCAAAACAGCTGTTAACCAACGCTGAAATTCGGCTTCAGGAGGCAAGCCTTCAGGGTTTTCGCACGCAATTTGTAAATCGAGAATAATGTCACTCATTTATAGATTTTCCTGCTTTTCAAATTGCTTTTGCTGTTCTTTTTCTTCACGTAACTGTTGGCGACGTTTATTGTCTTGTTCTTCCCATGCTTCATAAGCCATGACGACTTTGGCAACAACAGGATGACGAACCACATCTTCACTGTGGAAGAAATTGAAGCTTAAATCATCGACTTCGGAAAGCACTTCAATGGCATGACGTAGGCCTGATTTACTACCGCGAGGCAAGTCAACTTGAGTAATATCTCCTGTCACAACCGCTTTAGAATTAAAGCCAATACGCGTCAAAAACATTTTCATTTGTTCGATGGTGGTGTTTTGACTTTCATCTAAAATAATAAAAGCATCATTCAACGTACGACCACGCATATAGGCCAGCGGCGCGACTTCAATAACATTACGCTCAATCAGTTTTTCAACTTTTTCAAAACCTAACATTTCGAATAGCGCATCATAAAGCGGGCGCAGATAAGGGTCGACTTTTTGGCTGAGATCGCCCGGTAAAAAACCAAGTTTCTCACCTGCTTCAACAGCAGGGCGCGTAAGCAGAATACGGCGAACTTCTTGGCGTTCTAAGGCATCAACTGCCGCGGCTACCGCTAAATAGGTTTTCCCAGTTCCCGCAGGGCCAATGCCAAACGTAATATCATGGTCTAAAATATTGGCGATATATTGCGCTTGATTTGGGGTGCGTGGTTTGATCACACCACGTTTAGTCTTAATATTCACCGCTTTACCGTAGTCAGGAACGCTATCGGCGGATTGCTCTAAAACACGGCTATCCAGAATGGCTAAGTGAATATTTTCAGGGTCGATATCAGGGATAACACCGCGCACAGGCGAGGTATCAACATACAGTTGACGCAAAATTTTGCTGGCCGCTTGAACGTTCAGCGGCTTACCCGATAACTTAAAACGGTTATCACGGCGATTAATTTCGATAGCAAGGCGGCGTTCTAGCTGCTTGATATTATCGTCAAATGGCCCGCAGAGGCTCATTAAACGTTGGTTATCTGCGGGTTCTAGAAAGATTTCTTGTGTTGCGATTTGCAAATTTTTTGTCTCGGTCACTGAATATCCTATGGTTGTGGCTTAGGGCTGAAAACTACCAACACCTAGCTCATCTTCTTTACGGGTGCGTGCAATAACAGACTCTGGCGATTCATGAACGCGAAGACCCATTTGATCTTCTGTACGAATGACTTTACCGCGTAATGAGTTGGTATAAACATCCACAATTTCGACATCCACAAATTTACCAATCATATCCGGTGTACCTTCAAAGTTCACAACACGGTTATTTTCAGTACGTCCAGACAGCTCCATAACATTTTTACGCGATGTTCCTTCAACTAAGATACGTTGAATGGTTCCCACCATTTGGCGGCTGAAGCTTAATGCCTGCTGATTAATACGCTGTTGCAGTAAGTATAGACGCTGTTTTTTCTCATCTTCCGTTACGTCGTCAGGTAAATCAGCAGCAGGTGTGCCAGGACGTGCGGAATAAACAAAGCTGTAGCTCATGTCAAAATTCACGTCAGCAATCAGTTTCATTGTTTTTTCGAAGTCTTCGGTTGTTTCACCGGGGAAGCCCACGATAAAGTCTGAACTGATAAGAATACCAGGGCGTGCTTCGCGTAGTTTGCGAATAATGGCTTTGTATTCAAGTGCCGTATGAGCACGTTTCATCATCGTTAGAACGCGGTCTGAGCCACTTTGCACGGGTAGATGCAAGAAGCTGACTAATTCTGGAGTATCCCGGTAAACTTCGATGATATCGTCAGTAAATTCAATTGGGTGGCTAGTGGTAAAGCGAACACGGTCGATACCATCAATAGCTGCAACTAAACGCAGTAATTCTGCAAATGAGCAAATTTCACCATCAAAGGTCTCACCGCGGTAAGCATTCACGTTTTGACCCAGTAAGTTAACTTCACGCACACCTTGTGCAGCTAACTGTGCGATTTCAAATAGAATATCATCACAAGGGCGGCTAACTTCTTCACCACGGGTATAAGGCACTACGCAGAAGGTGCAATACTTATTACAGCCTTCCATAATCGAAACGAAAGCCGTTGGCCCTTCAGCACGAGGTTCGGGTAAACGGTCAAATTTTTCAATTTCAGGGAAGCTGATATCAATAACTGGGCTGCGCGTACCTTGAACTTGGTTAATCATCTCAGGCAAACGGTGCAAAGTTTGCGGGCCGAAAACGATGTCAACGCTTGGTGCACGTTGGCGAATAAAATCCCCTTCTTGTGAAGCGACACAGCCGCCTACACCAATAATAATGTCAGGGTTTTTGTCTTTAAAAAACTTCCAACGACCAAGTTGATGGAAGACTTTTTCTTGTGCTTTTTCACGAATTGAACAGGTATTAAGCAGTAATAAATCTGCTTCTTCTGCAATTTCAGTGAGTTGATAACCATGGGTATTTTCTAATAAAGAAACCATTTTGGATGAGTCATACTCATTCATCTGGCAACCCCAAGTTTTAATGTATAGCTTTTTATTCGTCGACATGTCGTATATCCGGTGTTTTCGAAGCGGCTAGTGTAATGGACTCCGAAACGCGTTGTAAATCCAAAGTCCTACCCTTTATATTTGGGAACTCGCATGCATTTTGATTAAGGACATCATTGTATGATGGGATAAATGCAAAGATATTTAAAATAATATCACTACACGAAATCTAAGGGCAGGCAATTTGCCTATTGTTTTAAAATTAGCACGTATTGTATTCATTTGCGGCATCAGTGACCAGAGGATGTTGCAAAATTGTGGTTGTTTTTTGTGCAAATTAAAGTGTTTTCAGCAAAATACACTGTTTGTATGGTTATAAAGATGAGGGGAACGAGTGACCTCTGAGCCTTCAATACCTTATTTCCTGTGAGAATCATCATTTTTCGGTACAATACCTTTATCAACGTGGTCACTGTTATCAAACAACAATCTTTATTAAACAATAAATAGTAGCGAACGTATGAATAAATTAATCGAATCTTATGATGTTGTCGTCGTTGGCGCAGGTATGACTGGCGCGGCAGCAGCATTGGGCTTTGCTCAAGAAGGCATGCGAGTCGCTTTGCTTGAAAAAGCACAACCTGCGGCCTTTGACCCACAAAGTGCTCCAGATGTTCGTATTTCTGCGATTAGCCGTGCTTCTGTTGAATTGTTGGAGCAATTAGGGGCTTGGCAACATGTTAAGTCAATGCGAAGTGCTCCATATCGCCAGTTAGAAACATGGGAAGAGCCAGAGAGCAATGTGGTTTTTGATGCTCAGAGTCTTGGGTTGCCTGAACTTGGGTTTATGGTAGAAAACCGTGTGTTACAGCTTGCATTATGGCAAGAATGTGAAAAATACAGCAATCTAGACCTTGTCTGCCCTGCGAGACTTATCAATTTATACCAACCTAAGTCACAAGAAGAGTGGATATTAGCATTAGATGATGGCCGAGCTCTGCAAGCTAAGCTTGTTATTGGAGCTGATGGCGCGAATTCGCAGGTCCGCAAAATGGCAGGGATTGGTAGCCGTGGCTGGCAGTATCGCCAATCATGTATGTTGATTAGCATTCAAACACAGCAGTCTCAGCAAGATAAAACATGGCAGCAGTTTTTTCCATCAGGGCCTAGGGCATTTTTACCGCTGTATGATAATTGGGCTTCATTAGTCTGGTATGACAGCCCTGCAAAGATTAGGCGTTTACAAGGCATGTCAATGGAACAGTTGACGGGAGCGATTTCTGAAGCTTTCCCTGAACGTTTAGGGCCTGTTAACGCAATTGCGTCAGGGGCATTTCCACTGACTCGTCATCATGCTCGTCGCTATGTAATAGATGGATTAGCATTGATTGGTGATGCCGCTCATACCATTAATCCATTAGCGGGGCAGGGAGTGAATTTAGGCTACCGAGATGTTGATGCATTGTTGAAAGAAGTGATTTACGCGCGCGAATACATACAGCCCTGGTATTCTCTTGATGTATTGAAGCGTTATCAACGCCGTCGTTTGCCTGATAATTTAATTATGCAAGCTGGAATGGACGTATTTTATATGGCATTTAGTGAAAATTTACCGGGATTGAAAATAGTTAGGAATCTCGGGTTGATGGCGGCACAACGCGCCGGAGAAGCGAAAAAACTGGCGTTGAAGTATGCGTTAGGGTTATAGAACTTATCTTAGATATATAAATAGGCCGCTAATTAGCGGCCTATTTATTATTAAGTGAAGAAGTTAGTGCTATTTATTATTGGCTAAATCAATCGGCTGAATGTGATTTGTATCCGTATTGCTGTTGTCATCCTCAGTAATCACTGAATCTAATGTTTCATTTTTTGCTGAAAATGCATGCGCCAGTTTTTCTGTGTCGAGTTCTTTTTCCCAACGCGCAACAACGATACACGCACATGCGTTACCCACTAAGTTAGTTAAAGCGCGGCACTCAGACATAAAGCGGTCGATACCTAAAATAAGCGCCATACCTGCGACAGGAACGCTTGGTACCACCATGAGTGTGGCTGCTAAGGTAATAAACCCTGCACCGGTCACACCCGCTGCACCTTTCGAGCTGATCATCGCAACTAACAGCAACGAAATTTGTTGCCAAATAGTGAGCTCAATATTAGTGGCTTGGGCAATAAATAATGCGGCCATCGTCATATAGATGTTAGTACCGTCAAGATTGAAAGAATAGCCCGTAGGGATCACTAAGCCGACAACCGATTTTTCACACCCTGCATGCTCCATTTTACGCATTAAGCTTGGCAGTGCCGCTTCGGAAGAAGAGGTACCTAAAACTAACCATAGCTCGTCTTTGATATATTTAATTAGCGCAATGATGGAGAAACCGTTGTATTTAGCAACTGCACCCAGAATAAGTAAGACGAACAACAGTGAGGTAATATAGAACGTCATAATCAGCATCATTAAGTTGCCAATAGATGAAATTCCATATTTACCAATGGTAAATGCCATTGCGCCAAATGCCCCGATAGGAGCGAGTTTCATGAGCATTGCTACCATTTTGAACACAGGTTCAGAAAAGTTTTGTAGTAGTTTTACAATGGGCTCGCCGTGTTTACCTGTTGCCGCCAATGCTAATCCGAAAATGACAGCAATAAATAGAACTTGCAGGATGTTGCCGTTTACTAATGGACTAATGACGGTATCAGGGATGATATTCATCAAGAAGCCAACTATCGAAGATTCGTGTGCTTTTTCAACGTAGGTGGCAACTTTAGTGCTATCAAGGGTTGCCGGATCAATGTTAAGGCCTGAACCTGGGCGAATGATATTCGCGACGATAAGACCGATGATGAGGGCGATGGTCGAGAAAGTGATGAAGTAGAGCATCGCTTTACCTGCGACGCTACCAACGGCCTTCATGTTTGACATGCCAGATATACCAGTAACAACAGTTAAGAAGATAACTGGCGCGATAATCATTTTAACGATTTTGATGAATGCATCACCAAGCGGTTTTAATGATTCTCCAATGTCTGGAAAAAAGTGGCCAAGTGCGATACCCAGAACGATGGCTACGATTACCTGAACATATAAGATCTTATATATTGGTTGCTTTATCATGTTTCGCATAAATTTTCTCTGTAAAAATGTTGCGTTTGGCAATTTATAATTATTAGGTTTAAAACTTTTATTAGAGTTTCTGAGAACTAATTTAGTTGGAATGGAAGAAGGGGCTGAATTTATTAGTACCAGAGGTTGATAATAATTTAACTGGTAATAATCATACCTAACTACAATTCGAGCGCAGATTACCACTTTCAGCAGTTATAGAGAAATGATTGAAGTCACATATTTGATAGAAAAGTTATGCAAACGTAAATTTTATGAGCTAAATGTTGCTTTAATATCACTTTAAACGATTAAGCTATTGGTTAATCGGTAA
This sequence comes from Providencia sp. PROV116, assembly GCF_028482485.1. Taxonomy (NCBI): domain Bacteria; kingdom Pseudomonadati; phylum Pseudomonadota; class Gammaproteobacteria; order Enterobacterales; family Morganellaceae; genus Providencia; species Providencia sp. PROV116. The sequence continues at coordinate 58,575 of NZ_JAMPQO010000005.1, forward strand.
TATTGGGATTAAATAAATAAGTAAATCACTAAAAAGTCATCATTTAAGCTAAAAATAGGGGTAGAAATATAGAAAACAGTAGAGATGAAGCCTCAACTTATTAAAAAATAGAGTTATCTGCTATTTTTTTATTTTTCATTTAATTTATCAATAAAATCGATAAGCAAAATTAAGATAGTTTAGGCAGAGAAAGAGAGAATAGGCGTTAATTTAAGTGATATGGAAAAGAGAATGGCTGGGGTACCAGGATTCGAACCTGGGGATGCCAGGATCAAAACCTGGTGCCTTACCGCTTGGCGATACCCCAACAAAAGAAATGGTAGCTACGACGGGATTCGAACCTGTGACCCCAACATTATGAGTGTTGTGCTCTAACCAACTGAGCTACATAGCCATATATAATTTCTTTGAAATGAATTGTGCAACTCTAGGTAGGATAGTAGATGGCTGGGGTACCAGGATTCGAACCTGGGAATGCCAGGATCAAAACCTGGTGCCTTACCGCTTGGCGATACCCCATCCGGGAATTCTACTATTGATTGTTTTAAGATGGCTGGGGTACCAGGATTCGAACCTGGGAATGCCAGGATCAAAACCTGGTGCCTTACCGCTTGGCGATACCCCAATCTTAAATTCAATGCTACCGAGAAGGAAAATGGTGCGGGAGACAAGACTTGAACTTGCACACCTTGCGGCGCCAGAACCTAAATCTGGTGCGTCTACCAATTTCGCCACTCCCGCAAAATAATGGTGGCTATGACGGGATTCGAACCTGTGACCCCAACATTATGAGTGTTGTGCTCTAACCAGCTGAGCTACATAGCCATCTTTTTTTGCATAACCTTCGTCGGCGTTGCGGGGCGCATTATGCTAATTACAGACCCGACAGTCAACAGCTTTTTGCACTATTTTTCAGAAAACGTGACTGTTTGTTTGTTGAATAATCATTTTGTCGATAAAGCCAGCAAAAAACAAGCCCGTATTTGAAAAAAATCACTTTTTGTCTTAGACGCTAGATAAATGTAATTTGGTTATGGTGTGAAATAAAACAGCGAAAGAGCTAAAAAATTTGTGTGGGGGAACAAAACGGAGGAATGGGGAGTATGCTAAAAGTGATGTATGGAATGCAGTGTTCAGTTTATAGACAATAAAAAAGCAGGTATTTCAACCTGCTTTAAAGAAACTCACGTCAAAAGTTAGCTTTCAAACAGTTTTTGTAATAATTCACCATTGAGCATCGCACGTTTAGTGAGTGCGAAAGCGCCTATTGCCGAGTTATGAACTAGCTGCGATGTGACAATGGGAAGATTCTCTCTAAATCCTTTTAAGGCTTGTGTATCAATGCAGCTTTGAATTGCGGGTAACAGAATTTGTTCTGCTTCCGTGATATCGCCTGCAATAACGACTTTTTCAGGGTTAAATAAGTTTATAGAGATAGCTATCGCTTTACCGATTTGCCGGCCAACGTGCTGGATAACTTCCGTAGCAAGTGGATCTCCCTTATTAGCGGCTTGGCAAATATGGGAAATCGTACAAGTTTCCAATGTAAGGGAGCTCGAATAGCCTTGTTCTAAACGCTGTTTTACGCGGGCTTCAATCGCTTGGTTTGAGGCAATGGTTTCTAAACAACCAAAATTACCGCAATGGCAAAGTTCGCCAAGAGGGTCAACTTGAATATGCCCAATTTCCCCGAGGTTACCTCGATGGTTGAGTAATATCTCTTTATTGATGACTAAACCCGCCCCTGCGCCTCTGTGGATGCGAACTAGTAGAGAGTCTTCGCAATCACGAGTAGCACCAAAATAGCTCTCAGCGAGGGCTAGGCTGCGAATATCATGCCCTGCATAACAGGTAATTTTAAAGTGTGCTTGTAAATTGTCGATGAGATGCCAATTGTCGACCTTGATATGTGGCATGTAGTAAACAATCCCACTATTTGGGTTAACTAGTCCAGGGAGAATAATAGAAATCGCGATCAGCTCTTTTAAGCGCTTGTGATTGTGCTCAATAAAATCTTCAAGAGCGGCAATCAACTTTTGTTCTACGGCTTGCTGAGAAGGCTCTGTGATAGGGTAATGGGCATCGACAATCATTTTGCCACCTAAGTCGTATAAGGCGATGGTGGCATCATAGCGCCCTAAGCGGACGCCAATCGTGTGAAAATTTTTGTGTTCAGAAACAATAGATATGGCACGACGGCCTCCAGTAGAGGCCTGTTGGTCAACTTCTTTAATTAAACCACGTTCGAGTAACTGGCGAGTGATTTTAGTCACACTGGCTGGGGCAAGTTGGCTTTGCTCCGCGATTTGAATTCTTGATATCGGGCCATGTTGGTCAATTAAACTATAGACGACAGCGCTATTTAGTTGTTTGACGAGATCAATATTACCAATTTGCTTCAGCGAGTGGCTTTGATTCATTAGCTAGTTACTCATTTTTTGTAGACTTCTGCTCCGTTAACATAGGTTGCAAGGACGTCGAAGTCGTGGTTAAACGCGGTTAAATTCGCAATTTTACCCGGAGCAATAGACCCTAAAGTTTCATCAACTCCTATGGCTCTTGCGGGGTAGAGCGTTGCCATTCTCAGTGTTTCATCTAATGGAATACCCACGTACTCTACACTGTTTCTCACGGCTTCTATCATGGTGAGTGATGAGCCGCTGAGTGTGCCATTTTCATCTACACATAATCCATCGCGGTAGTATATGGTTTTACCCGCGAAGATAAAATGATCCATTTCACCAGTTTGAGGATCTATTCCTGCCGGCGCTGTGGCATCAGTCACTAAAATTAATTTATCACCTTTTAAGTGCTTACTATTACGGATATTTGCCCACTGAACATGTAAGCCATCAGCGATAATTCCCGCATACACTTCAGGAGTGTCATAAATAGCACCAACTAAACCGGGGCCACGGCCTGAAATATATGGCATGGCGTTGAAAAGATGCGTTGAAAAGCAAATTCCGGCTTTAAAGCCCTGTTTAGCCTCTTCATACGTTGCATTTGAATGCCCAGCAGAAATAACAATGCCGGAATCTTTCAATTGATGAATGTAATCAAGTTCAACCATTTCAGGCGCTAAAGTGATTTTAGTGATGGAGTCTGCATGAGCAGCTAAATAATCAATCATCTGCGCGGATGGTTGGCGGATAAATTCAGGGTTATGTGTGCCTTTTTTAATAACATTAATATATGGGCCTTCTAAATGGAGCCCGAGAGCTTGGTTCTTGTGGTCTTTTAAGTACTCCGTCATGACCTCAATACCATGCTTCATCAATTCGTCAGAGCAAGTAATCAGCGTTGGCAGGTAACTGGTACATCCTGTACGCTCATTGGCTTTTTGCATGATATCCAAATTCTTTAATGTGACATTTTCTTTATTATCATTGAATTGGACACCACCACAGCCGTTGACTTGCAGGTCAATAAACCCTGCAGATAACGTCGCACCTTGTAGGTCATGTTGTGGAATATGGGAAGGTAATTCAGAGACAGGACAAACATCTTTGATGATTTCACCATCAATGACGACCGCATGGTTATCCAGTCTTTCATGACCTGTATAAATAATGCAATTTGTTAATGCATACATGGCTTAAAACTCCTGACCTCTGGAAAGTGGGTCACCGATCAGCCTTCGCTGATCGGGTGATTGATAAATATAATCTTAGTTAAACTTTTCAATAATTTCAGATTCTAGCTGTTTGAAATATTTAAGCGTTTTAACTTTTAATTCGAGTGTTGCGGGTTCATCACAGACGACCAGTGCTTTTGGGTGCATTTGCACGCAGCTCACTGTCCACATATGGTTAATTGAACCTTCAACTGCGGCATGAACTGCGTTCGCTTTATTCGCACCCGTTGCAAGTACCATTAACTCTTCAGCATCCATTAATGTGGCGACACCGACAGTTAAAGCAAATTTTGGTACTTGATTGATATCATTATCAAAGAAACGTGAGTTAGCTTGGCGCGTTTCTGGTGTCAATGTTTTAATGCGGGTGCGTGAGTTCAATGAAGAACCGGGTTCATTAAAAGCAATGTGACCGTCGTTACCTACGCCGCCCATAAATAAATTAATTTTGCCGTAAGATTTAATTTTATCTTCATAACGTTGGCATTCCGCATCAACATCTGGGGCATTACCATTCAGTAAATTAATATTTTGCGCTTGAATGTCGATGTGGTTAAAGAAATTTTCATGCATAAATGTGTGATAGCTTTGAGGATGATTAGCTGGAATACCAATATATTCATCCATATTAAATGTTACCACATGCTTAAAACTAACTTTTCCTGCGTTATATAAAGCAATCAGTGCTTTATAAGTGGCAAGAGGGGTACCGCCTGTTGGTAACCCAAGAACGAAAGGGCGATCAGCAGTAGGGTTGAATGCGTTGATTTTGTCAGCGATATACTGTGCGGACCAAATGCCAACATCATGCGCATTATTAAGTGGAATTAGCCTCATGTCTCAATTACCTCTAATAAGTCTGTGAAATCTTTCATGTATATATGTATCCCTGATGTTATTCATTAGATATAGGAATACTCGTTATACTTCAAATTTATTGTGCATTATCACTTGGTTGACATGCTATTTTTGTTTCAGGACATGCATTCAAGTGTGCTGAGAATATACAGGTTAATAGTACAAATAAGTTATTTTTAATCATAAAATAAGTTTTCGATAATAGCTAGTAATTTAGTCATATCAGTAACTCTTTCGTTGACATTTATCACAAATCGAACCTATTTATTTTGCATCGCGAAACAATTAATTTAGACTATGAAATTGATACTCTCAATAACCTAAATTATGATTTAGGTGTGTGAACAATAAGATCCCGTAAATGGGGCAAAAATAGGGCGATAAAGGGGGAGTTTGTGAATATTCTTAGCTACTTACAGCGGATTGGTAGGGCACTTATGGTGCCAGTTGCTGTACTACCAGCCGCAGCAATCCTGATGGGGATTGGCTATTGGATTGACCCAGATGGCTGGGGAGCCAATAGTGCAATCGCGGCGTTACTGATTAAATCGGGTGCGGCTATTATTGATAATATGTCCGTACTGTTTGCTATTGGTGTTGCTTATGGAATGTCAAAAGATAAGGACGGTGCGGCTGCGCTGACCGGTTTTGTTGGCTTTTTAGTCGTGACAACACTGTGTTCGCCGGCATCTTATTCCATGATCATGAATGTTCCGTTGGAAAGCGTTCCTGCGGCATTCGGTAAAATAAATAACCAATTCGTGGGTATCTTAGTTGGGGTATTGTCTGCTGAATTGTACAACCGCTACAGTGGCGTAGAGCTACCAAAAGCGTTGTCTTTCTTTAGCGGTCGTCGCCTCGTGCCGATTTTGACATCATTCTTAATGATCATCTTAGCCTTCATTCTGATGTATGTTTGGCCGGTGGTATATAATGGTTTGGTTTCTTTCGGTGAAAGCATTAAAGATTTAGGTTCTGTGGGAGCGGGTATTTATGCCTTCTTCAACCGTTTATTAATTCCTGTTGGTCTACACCACGCACTTAACTCTGTGTTCTGGTTTGACGTTGCTGGGATCAATGATATTCCGAACTTCTTAGGCGGCGCTAAGTCAATTGATGCCGGCTTGGCAACGGTAGGTATCACTGGTCGCTATCAAGCAGGCTTCTTCCCAATCATGATGTTTGGTTTACCTGGTGCGGCATTAGCGATTTACCACTGTGCTCGCCCGGAAAACAAAGCCAAAGTGGCTGGTATTATGATTGCTGGTGCGTTTGCGGCATTCTTCACCGGTATCACTGAACCACTTGAATTCTCATTCATGTTCGTGGCGCCAATTCTGTACGTAGTCCACGCATTGTTAACGGGTATTTCGGTTTATATCGCAGCAACAATGGAATGGATTTCAGGGTTCGGTTTCAGCGCAGGTTTAGTCGATATGTTATTGCAATCACGTAACCCATTAGCCGTTCAGTGGTATATGTTGATTGTTCAAGGCTTAGTCTTCTTCTGCATTTACTATGTCATTTTCCGTTTCATGATCCGTAAATTCAACCTGTTAACACCAGGCCGTGAAGAGAGCGCAGGTGATGAAACGATTGATGGTTATGACGAAAGCATTAGCCCTGCCGATAACAGTGACAGCGATATTCAAAAAGAAGCTCGCCAATATGTTGCAGCGGTTGGTGGTAGTGACAACATCGTCAGTATTGATGCCTGTATTACACGTTTACGTTTAGGCGTTAAAGATTCAGCAGTTGTTAACGATGCGATGACTAAACGTTTAGGCGCTTCAGGTGTTATCCGCTTAAGCAAACAAAATGTGCAAGTGATTGTCGGTACACGTGCTGAATTGGTCGCAAAAGCAATGACTGAAGTAATTGCAAAAGGCCCTATTGCCGGTTCTGCACCAGTTGCAGCAGCAGAAGAGAAAAAAGCCGCAGAGCCTGCGAAAACAAAAGGTAATGTGATTTTATCTCTGGTTGCGCCAGTCAGTGGTCAAGTGTTCTCCCTTGACGATGTGCCAGATGAAGCGTTTTCTAGCCGCATTGTGGGCGATGGTATTGCCATCAAACCAACAAGCAGCCAAGTGTTAGCGCCGGCGTCAGGTACGGTGGTGAAAATTTTCGAAACTAACCACGCATTCTGCCTTGAAACAGAAAACGGTGTTGAACTCATTGTTCATATGGGGATCGATACGGTTGCACTGAAAGGTGAAGGTTGCGCACGTTTAGTAGAAGAAGGTGCTGAAGTAACCGCTGGCACACCAATTCTGAACCTTGATTTACCGTTCCTTGAAGCCAATGCTAAATCGATGATTAGCCCTGTTATCATCAGCAATATTGATGATTTTGCAGGCGTCGAGATTTTAGTTGAAGGCGACGTGAAAGCAGGTGAAACCGTTATTTATAATGTTCTGAAATAATTCAGTTTAATATTATAAGTGAGTAAGAGGGTGGCTTAGGCCACCCTCTTTTTTTATGCAGCTTAAATAAGAAAAAGATAATCATATAGGGCATAACAAATAATGATAATCAGTATCAATTGAGTCCAGTGCATAAAGAAAACATAATTAATTGTTAGCTTTGTGGGCAGTGTTTGGGATAACACACTCTTTTGATAAGGAACATCCATGCAGCAAAATGATGACATCATGAACATATTGAAGTGTAACCTTTGCCCTAGGTGTGGGGAACAAGATTGCCCTTTTCTGACATATGATAAGCGTGCTAAACAGATGATGGATGCATTTAGGCGAGGTGATTTTTTAGAAGCACAAAAAATATATATAAAAACATTTGCACAAACACTATCTATGCTCAGGGAGGATTTTAAAAGTAAAATAAAAATATATGAGTCAGTAACAGACAGCCTAAGATATAAAATTTTTGATAATCAAGCAGTAACAATTTCTCCTGTACTTACTTCAGCATTAAATGCTTCTTTATCAACCTTAAAACCGTCCCCTCTAATAATCAGCCATGCTGCACCAGTCAGTACTTTCAAACTCGGTATCACCCCTCTTTCTAACAGTGACCCTCTAGGTACTGTTATTGGGCGGTCGGTGGGATTAGGTATTGGATTACTAACATATTCGCCACCAGCGGGTGCACCCGGAATAGATACATTACATGGCTTTTCAAAACATGATTTTGATTATTTAACAAGGGCATTGTTGAAACTTATGCCGTTCCTACAGAGCATATAAGTAATGGACAAAAAATTATTGAATTAACTCCAACAAATTCACCAGTCGAGACTCGAGTTATACCAGCAATCCCCACTGAACAAAAAGGGCTTTTTAGTTATTCACTGCCAAATGAACAAAAAGATAGATATATACAGATAGGAAAACCTGAGGTTTTCACAGGTACTCCCTTACCTAACCCGAAGAGATTGAAATCGTTACCTGGTGAAATATATGATATTCAACGGCCTTCAGGCATCCCGATTAGTTCACCTTCTTTTCCAACTTCCGTTATAAATTCAAGTTCTAACCCGCAATCTCCTTTTATTATTGTTTTTTCTGAGAACATCGGTGTCAAGCCAATTTATATTGCGGCAAGCAAAGGCGGTAAGAAAAATAAAGGGAAAAGATGATGAAAGAAAAGGTGTTAAAGAAAAAGGTCATTCTTATCATCCTGCACCTAAAGTTGATGAAATAAAAGGCTTAGGTGAATTAAAGCCAGTGCAAGGAAAAACGCCAAAACAAGGTGGTGGGGGACGGCGTAATCGGTGGGTTGGTGACAAAGGGCGTAAAATCTATGAGTGGGATTCTCAACATGGAGAATTGGAGGGATATAGAGGTAGTGATGGGCAGCATATAGGTGTATTCGATCCAAAAAGTGGTAAACAATTGAAACCAGCAGATCCTAAACGTAATATAAAAAAATATCTATGAAGAGGAATAAACAATGGGATTAAAACTACATACTCAATGGTTTGATAAGCAAACTGGTGAATTTATGGGTGAAGAATATTCAGAAGATTTTGGAGATGATGATTTTCTGATAGATAAAACAATTGATCCTAAAGATGAAAATATTATTAACAACGGAGTATTTGATTTGCAAAAAGAATGGGTAATTGAAATTCAAAGTCATGTCATTCATCAAATTGATTTAGATAAATTTGTGTATCAAGTTTCATTTGATTATCGGGACGAATGGTAATTATTATTCATGTTTGAATGATGTTAAATAAAGGGAGTTGAGCTCCCTTTATTTGTATTCATCAATTTGCATTTATTAATAACATTGGCGAAATCTCAAACAAGGTTGTCAAATCTGCATAAGCAAGGGGCTTTTTTCATCGATAAGATATTTTCTCAATGACTGATGAGGAATTTTCTGTGGAACTGCTTCTGTGCTTATTTGGCTTTATTTCGGGGATCACCACCGCACTATTTGGTTTTGGTGGCGGCTTTATCACCGTTCCACTGTTATATGCGCTAATTACCTTAGTATGGGGGCCACAAAGCGATGCAGGAACCGTGGCAATGCAAATTGCAGTGGCAACATCCACTTGCGTGATGATTTTTTCATCAACATTATCAAGTCGCGCTCATTATTTAAAAGGAAATCTCAGCTGGCCAATTATAAAGCCATTTATTATCCCTATTTCAGTGGGGGGGATATTTGGGGCGATTGTATCGTTATCGGTAGATAATGAATTAATTCGTTGGATATTTATTGGCTATCTCATCATCACTATTTTAGATTGTTTTATTCGTCCCGGTTTTATGAAGACAGAATCTACGGGGATACAACTCTCTCGTGGTGGTATTTTTGCAGATACTCCGATTGGTGTGGTGATTGGCGCGGTAGCGGCATTTTTAGGTGTTGGTGGCAGTGTGATGACTGTTCCATTAATGCGGCGCCGTGGTGCCAGTATGATCCAAGCCGCTGCCTTTGCGAATCCATTGACATTACCAATGGCGATCACGGGTACATTAACCTATTTTTATTTCGCTATTGATAAACACATTGACCTCGGATCGGGCTTTCTGGGGATGATCTATATCAAAGGGGCATTAATTTTAATTGTGACATCGTGGCTAGGGATACGTTTTGCTTCTTTATTAATGCCTTACCTTAGCGATAAACGTCATGCCCAAAGTTATCCACTACTGTTACTCGTGGTTTTAGCTGTTATGTTACTGGTTTAAAATCGCGTATTTCGGTAGGCAAAAATGAGGTTTTTGTCCTAAATTCCTTCTGATCATCGCTTTTGCCGCACTTGGCGCAATCAAACGGTTGTTTCCTGATTGATTATGGTAGAATATATTTAGTTACTACACGCTTTTAGCGCGCTTTTGGCATTGAGGAATGATGACAATGAATGAGGCAGATGCTCGCCCAACAAATTTTATCCGTCAGATCATAGATGAAGATCTGGCGACCGGAAAACACACGTCAGTGCATACGCGTTTTCCACCTGAACCGAATGGCTATTTACATATTGGTCATGCGAAATCAATCTGCTTGAATTTTGGCATTGCCAAGGATTATCAAGGCCAATGTAATTTACGTTTTGATGATACCAACCCTGTAAAAGAAGATGTCGAATACGTTAACTCGATTCAAGAAGACGTTAAATGGCTTGGTTTTGAGTGGAGCGGTAATGTTCGCTATTCCTCTGACTACTTTGATACCTTGTATCAATATGCAATTGAGCTGATCAAAAAAGGCTTAGCTTACGTTGACGAGCTCAGCCCAGATCAAATTCGCGAATATCGTGGAACATTGAAAGAGCCGGGTAAAAATAGCCCATACCGTGAGCGCCTTATTGAAGATAACTTAGCATTATTCGAAAAAATGCGTGCGGGTGGCTTCGAAGAAGGAAAAGCGTGTTTACGTGCGAAAATCGATATGGCATCCCCATTTATGGTGATGCGCGACCCGGTTTTATATCGCATTAAATTTGCGGAACATCACCAATCTGGCAATAAATGGTGCATTTACCCAATGTATGACTTCACGCATTGTATTTCTGATGCATTAGAAGGTATTACGCACTCTTTATGTACCTTAGAATTCCAAGACAACCGTCGTTTATATGATTGGGTATTAGACAATATCACCATTGATTGCCATCCACGTCAGTACGAGTTTTCTCGTCTGAATTTGGAATACACGGTGATGTCTAAGCGTAAATTAAACCAATTAGTCACTGAAAAACACGTGCATGGTTGGGATGACCCTCGTATGTTAACCATATCAGGCTTACGCCGTCGTGGTTATACTGCAGCCTCTATCCGTGAATTTTGCCAACGTATTGGTGTGACAAAACAAGACAACAACGTTGAAATGGCCTCTTTAGAGTCCTGTATTCGTGATGATCTGAATGAGTCAGCACCACGTGCTATGGCGGTTATTGACCCAGTTCGTGTGGTGATTGAAAACATGCCAGCGGGTGAAGAGATTTTAACAGCGCCAAACCATCCAAATAAACCGGAGATGGGAACGCGCCAAGTGCCATTTAGCAATGAAATTTATATCGACCGTGCAGATTTCCGTGAGGAAGCGAACCGCCAATATAAGCGTTTAGTATTAGGCAAAGAAGTTCGTTTGCGTAATGCATACATTATTAAAGCAGAGCGTGTTGAAAAAGACGCAGATGGTAACATCACAACCATCTACTGTACTTATGATGCAGGCACATTAAATAAAGACCCAGCAGATGGCCGTAAAGTGAAAGGCGTTATTCATTGGGTAAGTGTCGCTCACGCATTACCTGCAGAAATTCGTCTGTATGACCGTTTATTCACTGTGCCAAACCCAGGTGCAGAAGACGATTTCTTATCGGTTATCAATCCAGATTCACTGGTTATTCGTCAAGGTTTTGTTGAGCCGAGCCTGAAAAATGCCGTGGCAGAAAAAGCGTATCAGTTTGAACGCGAAGGCTATTTCTGTGCGGATAACAAGTTAAGTAGTGCAGAACATTTAGTCTTTAACCGGACTGTGGGGTTGCGTGATACTTGGGCGAAACTCGAAAATTCTTAATTTGATGTCCCCGTCATACTTTGCACCACAGGGGTGTTGGCTTCATTAAGTTACCCGATTCACATACTTATGTATGCTCACGGGATAACTTAATTTGCCGCCTACCTGTGGTACAAATTATTTAGGGGCCAGATCGAGTATTAGCACAAAAAACGCTGACAAATAAATGTCAGCGTGAGGTTGTTGACAAAGCGGGATAAAAGCGTGGTTTTTCCCGCTTTGTGTTATCAGCCAAAAATCAATAAATTGATTTTCCTCGTTTATTTTCAAAACCTATTAGACTTGCCGCCAAACATAGTATGTTTGTCAGCAGTCTGACGCTGACAAATAAATGTCAGCGTTTTTTATAGTAATCTACAAAGCCTACAAAATCTGAAGAACCTATTTGGATTTGCTATCCACTTTTTCTTTTAATAATTCATGCAGATATTCATTCGCGGAAGTCACATTACCTTGCGCATCTTTAACTTGATACTCTTCGCCAGTAATGGACGATTTTGAAGCTACGTTATCAATAAATTGTTCTACAGTTTTGAGGCGTTTTTCTGTTTTACGCAGTTTTAATCGCAAATGAGATTCTGCGTCAGCGGCAGAATATTCAGTGCCATTACGTGTAAAAGTAAGGTTTTGTTGTTTACCAAGCTCTGCTAATAATGATTCAGTACGCATTTTTTCTTCAGGGCTTAACGCAAGGGCTTGAGTAGTCACAAAAATACTTAAAAAAAGGACTAAAGCAGATGAAAAACGGTTTGATAGTTGGGCTGTGAGTGATTGCACGAATTTCTCTCCATAGAAAAAAGGTGAGTAAATTATAAGCAGTCTTTTAATTTAAACTATCGGTAAGATTCCTAGAATTCAATAAATGGTCATCTGTTAAGGCATAAACCGATAACCAATTCCTGTTTCGGTTAATAAGTGAATAGGGCGTGCAGGGTCATTTTCTAATTTTTGCCGTAGATGGCCCATGTAGATGCGTAAGTAATGATTATGTTCCACATAATTAGGCCCCCAGACTTGCAGTAATAAGTGCCTCTGAGTTAATACTTTACCGCTGTTAGCCACGAGTTCACTGAGTAAACGAAATTCAATCGGGGTTAGATGAAGTTCTTCATTTTGTTTGGTCACGACACGATTAATAAAGTCGATGGTAATATCCCCAAACTGGCATTTTGAGTTTTCTTGAGTGGCTTTGCCGAAGCGCCGTAAAGCCACTCTAACTCGAGCCAGTAACTCACTAATTCCGAAGGGTTTTGTGAGGTAATCATCAGCACCTGCATCCAATGCTGCCACTTTTTGTGATTCTTCTTCACGAGCGGATAAAACAATAATCGGAATACTGCTCCACTGACGTAGATCATGAATTAAATCAAGCCCATCACCATCGGGTAAGCCAAGGTCTAAAATTAACAAATCAGGTTGTCGCGTACCGGATTCAATGAGGCCACGTTGGTAATTTTCCGCCTCAAATACCTTCCAGCCTTCACCTTCCAGCGCTAAACGAACAAAGCGGCGTATTTCTTTTTCATCTTCAATAACCAGAATTTGATGGCTAGTACTCACAATATTGTTAATCCTTTTATGTTTCTACTTCGATATCAGGTAGTTGCTTTAAAGGTAAGATAAAATGGAAACTCGCTCCACCTTTATTATTATTTTGCGCCCAAATTTCGCCTCCATGTAACTGAATAATAGCACGACAAATGGCGAGCCCTAAGCCAACTCCTGGAATTGCGGACTCTTTTTGCGCCCGAGAAAATTTATCAAAAATGGTTTTTTCTTGTCCGTTTGGAATCGCATTGCTGGCATCCCATATTTCAATATGAATTTTTTGCCCTTCAACTGTAGCTCGAATACCAATCGGGGTATCGTCATGACTGTATTTTACGGCATTTTCTAATAGGTTGATTAGCACCCGTTCAATCAAGTTAGCATCACAATAAAGTAGTAAGTCTGCTGGAATATCAATTTCTAAAGGATGGCTGTGTAAGGTGTAATCTAAGGTTCTAACAGCACTACTGGTAATTTCTTGCAGTGATTCCCACGCTAAATTGGGCTGAATACTGCCAGATTGTAAGCGAGCCATATCCAGTAAATTATTCACCAAGCGCGAAGTGCTAAGTACTTGCTGGCGCATTTGGTTCACTTGTTCTGTTAGTGGTGATTTTTCCGCAGACAAATTCAACATTAAGATTTCGGTTTGGCCGAATAAAACGGTGAGCGGTGTTTTTAGGTCATGAGACAGTGCGGCAAGTAAGGAGTTTCTTAGTTGTTCTCGTTCAATATCTAATTTGGCTGATTCAGCTTGTTTTGTCAGCTGCAGACGTGCAAAAGCACTCGCAATCAGTCCTGTAAAGGTTTGCAGCATGCGTTGCTGTTCTGGGATCAATAACTGGCGCATGTTTCTTGGTTCAATGGCAAGAACGGCAAGGGTTTGATCGGCAGTGGTGATAGGTTGCAATTGATAGGGAACGCTTGGTAGTGTATCCGTACCAGCACCGGCGGGTTGCCGCTTATCAAAACACCATTTAGCAATGGCTTTATCAATCAGCATTTCACTGTGGCCTTCACATTTTAATAGTGATAACTGGTCGTTTTCATCGGGGAGCAGTAAGCAGCTTTTGGCTTGAAATGCATTATTAAGGAAATGGTACCCAGTTCTCCCAATATCATCAGTCGTGATAGCTTGTCCTAATTCTTTTGTCATTTCATATAGGTGACGTGTTCGCTGCTCTCGATACCGAGCGATACGAGCTTGGTAGCGCATACCTGCAGTTAAATTCCCCACAACAACCCCCACAATTAGCATCACTGTAAACGTGACTAAATATTGCATATCCATGATAGCAAGGGAGAAATGGGGTTGAACAAAGAACAGGTCAAAACTGATCACGTTGACCAGAGCGGCGAAGACAGAGGGGCGTCGGCCATAAAATAATGCGATTAACACGACACCTAATAGATAGAGTGTCACGAGGTTGGCTTTATCGAGGGCCAATAAAAAGGTGCGCGAAAATAAGGTGATAGCAGCACACATCACAATAGCCATTAAATAGCCATTCATATCCGATCGCCATTTTTCAGAGAACGGCTTTCTTTCTGGTTCTTTGTCCCACTCACTTTTCTCTTCAAGTGCGACGATCACTAAATCCAGATCAGGGCCGAGCTTACCAAGACGATCGGCAAAACCGGGACGTAAATTGAGCTTAAACCATTTGTTTACTTTATTACGCCGACCAATCAATATCTTCCCTAAATTATGTTCTCGGGCATAACGTAATATCGCTTTTTCTTCCGAAGGGTCGGATAAAGTTGCTGTTTCTGCACCTAAGTCTTGAGCAAGACGCAACGCTTTTAAGATAGCTCTACGCTGGGTTTCAGGTAGCTGATGAAGTGAGGGAGTTTCAACATAAACAGCATGCCAGACACTACCGAATTTTGCAGCAAGTCGTGCGGCGGTACGGACTAATTTTTCATTTCCGGTATTATGGCCAATGCATAGCAAGAGCCCATCGCGAGTGTGCCATACGGGGGCTTGGCCTTTACCATCACGAAATTCACGCATCTGGTCATCAACCCGGTCAGCAGTACGCCGAAGAGCCAGCTCACGCAGTGCAATTAAATTTCCTTTGCGGAAAAAATGCTCAATAGCGCGTTCGGCTTGCCCCGGTATATACACTTTGCCTTCTTTAAGGCGTTGTCGTAGGTCGTCAGGAGGAAGATCTACTAATACCACCTCATCAGCTGCATCAAAAATATGATCTGGAACTGTTTCTCGTACGCGAATACCTGTAATACTTCCCACGATGTCATTCAGGCTTTCAATGTGTTGAACGTTGATGGTTGTCAGTACGTCAATTCCGGCATCAAGGAGTTCTTCGACATCTTGCCAACGTTTAGGGTGGCGGCTGCCATGGGGGTTACTAAATGCTAATTCATCCATTAAAATTATGGCTGGATGTCTAGCAATTGCTGCGTCAATATCGAAACCATTTAGGCGGCGACCGTGATGAGTTATGCGCCTAGGTGGCAACAGAGAAAGGCCGTCAAGTAGCGCGGCCGTTTCTTCTCTTTCATGGGTTTCTACTACGCCAATCAGCACATCTAGCCCTTGAGCTCTGAGTCTCTGTGCTTCTTGCAGCATGGCATACGTTTTTCCAACACCAGCACAGGCACCGAAAAAAATCTTTAATTTGCCACGCCCAATTTCATTGGCTTTGACCAAGAGTTCATCAGGGTTAGGGCGAATAGGTTCTTGATTGTCCATCACAGCCCCTAGTGAGTTTGACTGTTTATTTGTTGTTGATATTCATCAAGTGCTAAGTTCAGTTTTAGCACATTAATGACGGGTTCACCTAAAAAGGGCAACAATGCCTGTTCAGTATGCGTTTCTATCAATGATTTTACTGTATCTAATGGAATTTGCCTGCTTTTTGCAATACGTGGAGCTTGGTATAACGCTGCATCAATAGAAATATTGGGGTCTAAGCCACTGGCGGAAGACGTGAGTAAATCTACTGGGATGGCATTACCTGCATCGGGGTTCTCTGCGCGCAGTTGTTCGCTACGCTCTGCCATCGTTTGTTGTAATAATGGGTTACTGACAGCCAAATTACTTCCACCAGAAGCTAAGGTATTGTAGGGGATATCGACAGTTGCTGAGGGGCGACCGTGAAAATAGCGAATATTACCCACATTTTGCCCGATTAAGGCAGAACCAACAATGCGCTCATCTTGTGTGAGTAAAGAACCGTGAGCCTGCCATGGAAAAAAAATATTAGCGAGGCCAGTCACCATTAATGGGTAAGCAATACCTGTAAAAATGGTGAGTATAAATAATATAACCATCGACGAACGGATCATATTCATAATCAATTCCTTATATTCCAAAGAGACTAATAAGCAGATCAATCAGTTTGATCCCAACAAATGGCACAATTAACCCGCCTAAGCCATAAATGCCTAAATTACGTTGCAATAATGATTGAGAGCTCATTGGGCGATAGTTGACCCCTTTAATGGCGAGGGGAATCAAGAAGATAATAATCAATGCGTTAAAGATAACCGCAGAGAGGATAGCGGATGCAGGTGAGTGTAATTGCATAATATTTAACGCATTTAGCTGTGGCCAAGTCACTGCAAAAGCGGCAGGGATAATGGCAAAATATTTAGCAATATCATTAGCAATACTGAAGGTGGTTAATGAGCCACGGGTCATTAGCATTTGTTTACCAATATGCACCACTTCAATCAGTTTGGTTGGGTTGGAGTCTAAATCCACCATGTTACCGGCTTCTTTTGCGGCTTGGGTACCTGAGTTCATTGCGACTGCGACATCCGCTTGCGCGAGTGCTGGCGCATCGTTGGTGCCGTCACCGGTCATAGCAACTAAGCGACCCTCAGATTGATATTGGCGGATCAACGCCAGTTTGGCTTCTGGTGTCGCTTCTGCAAGAAAATCATCGACGCCTGCTTCGGCTGCAATTGCGGCTGCTGTTAAATGGTTATCTCCGGTGATCATCACCGTTTTGATGCCCATACTACGCATTTGGGCGAAGCGTTCTTTCATGCCCCCTTTGACGATATCTTTTAATGCTACGACACCTAAAACCGTTTTATTATCAACCACCACTAGTGGCGTTCCGCCTAAATGGGCCACTTTTTCGACCAGTTGATCCGCTTCGACAGGAAATTTACTGTGATTGGCTTCGATATAACGGCGGATGGCATCCGCAGAGCCCTTGCGGATCATTCGCTCGCCAATATTGACACCACTCATACGTGTCATTGCGGAGAAAGGAACAAAAGTTGCATTCAGGGCATGAATATCTCTTTCACGTAAATTAAATTTTTGTTTTGCCAAGACCACAATACTGCGTCCTTCTGGGGTTTCATCCGCTAAAGACGATAGTTGTGCGGCATCCGCCAGTTGCTGCTCTGTAATACCTGTTAGCGGTAAAAATTCAGAGGCTTGGCGGTTTCCCAGTGTAATGGTCCCCGTTTTATCAAGTAATAGAACGTCGACATCACCTGCTGCCTCTACAGCACGGCCGCTGGTGGCAATTACATTTGCTCCTAGCATGCGGCTCATCCCTGCCACACCAATAGATGAAAGTAAGCCACCGATGGTTGTTGGAATTAAGCACACTAATAACGCTATTAACACTAAAATAGAAACGGCACTGCCTGCGCCTGCATGCTCTGCGGCAAAAACGGTGAATGGGTACAAGGTGGCACAAACTAACACAAAGATAATAGTCAGTGCAGTTAATAAAATAGTGAGCGCGATTTCATTGGGGGTTTTACGGCGTTGTGCGCCTTCAACCATGGAAATCATTCTATCTAAGAAGGTTTCACCGGGATTGACGGTACACTCGACTATCAGCCAATCGGAAAGTACGCGAGTTCCGCCTGTCACTGAAGAGAAATCACCACCAGATTCGCGGATCACGGGAGCGGATTCCCCCGTGATGGCACTTTCATCCACGGAAGCACCACCTTCGATGACTTCGCCATCGCAAGGAATGGTTTCTCCGGCACGGATCAACACAATATCGCCTTTACGTAACTGATCTGAACTCACGATATCTTGGTTCGCCTCCAATGAGGCAGACGCTAGCCGCGTTGCGCTACTTTGTTGCTTTACGCCTTTTAAGCTTTGAGCTTGTGCTTTACTTCGCCCTTCAGCAAGCGCTTCTGCAAAGTTGGCAAAAATAACCGTGAACCACAGCCAAAGGGTGATCATTCCGCTGAACCAAGCACTGCCTTGTGTGTAACCCGTTACCATCGCTAACCAGAGTAACGTGGTGATAATACTGCCAATAAAAACTACAAACATGACTGGGTTACGCCATTGTGCTTGTGGTGTACATTTTTTGATAGATTCAATAATGGATTGTTTAATTAATTGATTATTGAATAATTTAGTTTGTTTGTTTTTCATTTTTTTTCCTCATTATCCGGCAAAACCAATGTGTAATTGCTCAGCGATAGGGCCTAATGCAAGAGCGGGTACAAAGGTCAGTGCGCCAATGAGAAGTATGGTGAAAACCAGTAAGCCAATAAATAATGGGCCAGTTGTCGGCAATGTGGCATGGCTTTTGGCTTGGGGTTTCTTATTGGCCATGGAACCTGCGATAGCCAAGACAGGAAGAATGACACCAAAGCGGCCTATAAACATCGTAATGGCAAGTAGCACATTGTAAAACGGAGTGTTAGCGCTGAGCCCAGCAAAAGCGCTACCGTTATTATTAGCCGCAGAAGAAAAGGCGTATAACACTTCACTAAACCCATGCGCTCCAGGGTTTAAAATTCCTGCACGGCCCGCTTCGGTTATTAATGAAAGAGTGGTACCAAGTAGCACTAAGGTTGGGGTGACTAAAATCGCCAGTGCCACCATTTTCATTTCTCGAACTTCGATTTTTTTACCGAGGTATTCAGGCGTACGACCAATCATAAGTCCAGCAAGGAAGACAGCGAGTAGCACAAACAGCAACATACCGTATAAGCCGGAACCAACGCCACCAAAGACCACTTCACCAATTTGCATTAACCACATCGGTACCATTCCGCCCATTGCGGTAAAGGAGTCATGCATGGCGTTAACTGCTCCGCAAGATGCGGCAGTGGTGACGACTGCAAACAAAGCGGAACCAACAATCCCAAATCGGCTCTCTTTTCCTTCCATATTGGCGGTACTTGTTGCGTGTAAGTCTGTTAAAAATGGGTTCCCCACATACTCTGCTTTAACTACGACAATGGCAGCAACCACAAAAACGATCCCCATAACCCAGAGTAAAGTACGGCCTTGCTTGTTGTTACCAACTGCACGACCAAAAGAAAAGCAAAGTGCAGTAGGGATCAGGAAAATAGCAAACATTTGTACAAAATTACTCAGTGCGGTTGGGTTTTCAAAAGGATGTGATGAGTTAGCACCAAAGAAGCCGCCACCATTGGTGCCGAGCAATTTTATCGCTTCTTGGGAAGCTACTGGCCCCATCGGCAGTAGCTGTTCACTGTTATCTAAAGGGTGAATAAGTAAATAACTGGAAAAATTTTGGATAACACCTTGGCTGACAAAAAATAATGCAAAAATAATCGCTAAAGGAAAGAGTAAATACACCGTAATTCGGTAAATATCTAACCACGCATTACCGACAGTTTTACTACCATGGTGTGAAAAAGCGCGAATAATTGCGAAAGCAACGGCAATACCTGTCGCCGCGGAAAGGAAGTTTTGTACCGTCAATCCTGCCATTTGGCTCAAATAACTTAATGTATTTTCGCCGCTATAAGCTTGCCAGTTAGTATTAGTAATGAAACTAACGGCGGTATTAAAGGCTAAATCCCAGCTCATCCCTTCAAAGTGTTGAGGGTTAAGGGGCAAACGGCCTTGGCAGATTAAAATAACGAATAATAAAATAAAACCTAAAAGATTAAATAATACAATCGCTAAGGCATATTGTTGCCAATTCATCTCAGCCATGTCTCTTCCTGGCTGTTTGACTCCGGTTAAACGCCAAAGTAGGGACTCACTGCTTGCTAACCGACGAGGTATATCATTGTCGATTAACCGAGAAATACCATTGCCTAAAGGCTTTGCTAAGATGAATAAGATCAGTAAAAAACTACCTAAAAATAGCAATGTGGTGGTAGTCATATCAGAAATCCTCCGCGTTAAGCAGGGCATAAATCAGATACGTCAGCAGTAAAACAACGAGAACTGCCCCAATAATGGAAAGTAATGACACAGTATTTTCTCCTTATTATTTCCATGTGATAAGGCTAAAGAGTTCGTTGTAAAGAAGCTGATAAAAAGCACGGGTAGGGTGTAAAAAAAGTATAAAAATGGCTGTTTATTTAGCAAAAAGAGAGTGCTTAATAGAGAAAGCGGCGTATGGCCTTATTTGTTAAATTATTGTGATTAAAGTGTATAATTAAAACATTAATTGGTTAAAAAATGTAATAAAAATACGAAATGAGCAGATTTTTTAGAAAAATTTACAGATTGAGTGGTCAGATGAGTAGTTTTATTACACAATTTGCGATATCCTATCTACAGTCAATATATTTCATATTATCTGTCCGGTTTTAGTCGCTCTTTACTACTGTGTTAATGGGATATGTATGTTAATGGGGAATGATAGAGCAAAGCTGGAATCGACAAATAAAGTGGCAACTGAAGGAGGATACCGATGTCCACATATCGCGAATATTCCCGTAATCAGGTACTTGCACGCCGCACTGCTGCTGTAACGGCTGGCATTATTGCGTTTCCGGTTATGGTTTTTTATCCAAAAAGAGCAAAGTTTTATAGTCATTTACATAAGGTTTGGGCAAAAACCAGTGATAAACCTGTTTGGCTAGAACGTTCAGAAACAACCCTAGAAGGCCATCGTTAATTTAGTGCTTAATGGTGAGTAATAACCCCTGCAATATTGAATTGTGGGGGTTTTGTTTTTAATCCCGCCTATTTTTATTCTATATACTTCAAATAACACAGAAAAAAATCATGTTTCCGTTTATGCTTATTGATTATCAGTGAATTACGTTCAAACTGATGGATAAACCGTTTAGCTGTGCAGTAAAAAGGACAATATAATGCATAACTTAAGATTAGAAGAAATCATTAATGACGAATTGAAAGTTAGTGAGTTCCAAGATTTTGCACCGAATGGATTGCAAGTTGAAGGGCGGCCACATGTACATAAAATCATCACAGGTGTGACAGCTTGCCAAGCATTATTGGATGTTGCCGTTGAAAAGAAAGCCGATGCCATCATTGTTCATCATGGTTATTTTTGGAAAAATGAGCCCGCCATTATCAAAGGAATGAAGAGAAATCGCTTAAAAACATTATTAGCGAATGATATCAACCTGTATGGTTATCACCTCCCATTAGATGCACATCATCAATTAGGTAATAATACCCAGCTTGCCTATATTATGGGGGTGCAGGTAAATGGCCAAATCGACCCATTAATGCCATTTGGTTTTTTTGATCAACCGATTACTCCTTCAGAGTTAACGTCTCGTTTAGAAACTCGCCTTGGTCGTAAAGTCTTACATTGTGGTGATAATGCAAAAGAAGAAATTCGTCAAATCGCATGGTGTACAGGGGGAGGGCAAGGCTTCATCCTACAAGCGGCTGAATTTGGTGTAGATGCCTTTGTAACAGGGGAAGTTTCTGAACAAACCATTCATATAGCAAGGGAAATGGGGATCCATTTCTACAGTGCAGGGCATCACGCAACGGAACGTTATGGGATTAAAGCGCTGACTCAGTGGCTTGTAGATGAACATGGGTTAGATGCGGAGTTTATCGATATCGATAACCCTGCCTAAATTCTCGTCATATTTCGAACTGTGGCTGTGTTGGCTTCACTCGGCTACTTGGGTCACATACTTTTGTATGCTCCCCAAGATACCCTTATTCGCCGCCTAGCCACAACTCGAACTATTTAGAGAATTAAATTTTTGCCGCCTTTTACATCAAAGCGTTGTTGGCTGCATTCACGAACCCTAGTCATATACTTATATATGCTCCTAGGGCTTCACTCTTTTGCCGCCTAGCGGTGATTCGAAATACTTAGAATATTGATAATCTATTGATAATAAAGATAAAAATAGCTATTTGGTTCGGTATTTTAACGATGCGAAAACTAATACTGCACTTGAAATAGTTAACACTAAACCTAAGTGCTGGCTCCAACCTGCAACCATCAAACCAATGGCGAGCCCGATGTAGTAAAATAACCCTAAAATGGCGCCGGCGGTGCCTTTTTGCTCACCATAACGGTTTAATGCATGGGCAAGTATGTTCGGGATCGCAATTCCATAACCAATAACAATGCCAATAACGGGTAAAATAAACCAAATTGAATCCATTAGCACAAAAACTAAACAACCACTCACCAATGAAATGAGGCTGGCAAGCTTAACAAGTTGTTCGGATGTGTGTTTTTTAGCCAATAAATAGCGATTTGATATCGAACCTAAACCGACTCCAAGTGCTAATAAAATCCCAGTTAATCCAAACTGTTGTTGAGTGAGCATTAATCGTTCAAAACTGAATGGTGCCAGCTGGTAATAGCTAAATAAATTAATGTTGAAAAATGCTATCAAGATCACATTCCTAACAATTTCTTTATCTGCGATCATGCGTAAAAATGTCTTAATAAATGAGATATGAGTCACGGTTTTAGGCTTGGTCTCGGGTAAACGACAGATTGACCAGAGAAAAAGCACCACAGCTAAAATCGCTAAGCCGATAAAAACGGTTTGATAACCACCAAAATTAACGAGTCCAGCACCAGATAACATCCCTAAAGCGGGGCTGACAGCCAAAGCAACGCCCATAATAGAAAAAACTTTCGCTAATTCATGGCCTTGGTAGCTATCGCGCATGGCGGTTTGTGTACCAATTGAACCTACGGCAGCGCCAAAGGCTGACAACATTCTCATTAGTAATAATAAATAAAAATGTGTGACAAATAACGCGCCAATAGATGCAATACCATATATCAATAAACCCGCCAGAATCGTCGGGCGGCGCCCTAAGGTGTCACACATGCGCCCCCAAAACACCACGCCTAATGCAAAAGCAAAGAAATAAAGCGACAGCGTTTGTGAAGCTTGTTCCGCATTTACTGAGAAAGCACTAGCGATATCAGTGAGTGCGGGGCTGTATATAGTTTCCACAATTTGTGGAAACATCATCAAGGCAACAGCAAGCCATAATGAAAGAGGGTGTTTCATACTTTTTTTCCTGCCAATCTACTAAAAATAAAGGGTCTAATTAGATACAACGATTCAATGGCAGGCAGTTTAGTGTTATTTTTATTGTCTTATTACAATAATAAAGACTATAAATATCAAAAAAGAGACATTATGGCTTGGCTAAATCAAACAGATGAATTTCAAACTCACTGGTACCCCGCACCAGTATTGGGAATTGCAGCAAAAATGGGGCAGCATGACTCTGGCTTTCATAAACATGAAATGGGACAACTTCTTTTTACACAACAAGGATGTATACGAATTTCACTGGAAAATCGTTTGTCTTTACTTCCTCCGGGAAGAGTGGCTTGGATCCCACCATTTGTTCTTCATCGGGCTCAAATGCGGGCATCAGTGGGTTACCGTTCGGTTTATTTAGCGCAAGAATACGCTGACAGAATAGGGAATGAAGTGATGATATTAAGTATTTCATCCTTATTGAGAGAAGTACTTGAGCGTATTGCGATTGCGCCATTTGATAGTGATTGGCAACAAGGGAATTTAGCTAATTTATTGCCCGTATTTATCGATGAGTTACAAAGTGCAACTTTAGAGCCAACACTGCTACCATTACCGCAAGATAGGCGTTTTAAAGGGGTTGATATCGAACAATTACCTCCAAATTTAAACCAATTAGCACAAACTGTTGGGGCGAGTGAGAAGACGATTACCCGGATTTTTTTTAAAGAAACAGGAATGAATTATCAAGCATGGCGTCAACAATGGCGTTACATTAAAGCGATTGAATTACTCGCACAAGAAAAACCCTATCACTATATTACTCAAGAACTTGGTCTAACAAGCGATAGCGCATTTATTAGTTTTTTCCGTAAAATGAGTGGGATGACACCAAGGGAATATCAACAACAGTAAGTTAAACAACTTCGGTAAACAAAAATGAAAAAAGCCCCGAAAATTCGAGGCCTTAGCATGTGTAGGGGTAGATTTAATTAAATATTATTTTTTTGCTAATTCTGAGTTGAATTCACGTTTATCATAACCCGTGTACAACTGACGAGGGCGAGCAATTTTCAAGCCGTCATCGTGCATTTCATTCCAATGTGCAATCCAGCCAATAGTACGTGCAATGGCAAAAATAACAGTAAACATTGAAGATGGAATACCCATTGCTTTCAATATGATACCAGAATAGAAGTCAACGTTCGGGTACAGTTTTTTCTCAATGAAGTACGGGTCGTTTAATGCGATACGTTCCAGCTCCATTGCGACTTCCAGCAAACTGTCATTCAGGCCAAGTTCGTTTAGAACTTCATGGCAAGTTTCACGCATTACTGTTGCACGTGGGTCATGGTTTTTATAAACACGGTGGCCGAAGCCCATTAAGCGGAAAGAGTCATTTTTGTCTTTAGCGCGCTCGATAAATGCAGGGATGTGCTCAACGGTTTGGATTTCTTCCAACATACGCAAGCAAGCTTCGTTAGCACCACCATGAGCAGGCCCCCACAGTGATGCAATACCCGCTGCGATACAAGCAAATGGGTTTGCACCAGATGAACCCGCAGTACGAACTGTAGATGTTGAGGCATTTTGCTCGTGGTCAGCGTGCAGAATTAAAATACGATCCATTGCGCGCTCTAAAACAGGATTAACCGTGTATTCTTCACAGGGTGTAGAGAACATCATATGCAAGAAATTACCCGCGTATGACAGGTCATTACGTGGATAAACAAAAGGTTGGCCAATTGAATATTTGTAACACATCGCTGCAACTGTTGGCATTTTTGACAGCAGGCGATAAGCCGTAATTTCACGGTGACGTGGGTTGTTAACATCCAACGCATCGTGATAGAACGCGGCTAATGCCCCCGTAACACCACATAAAACGGCCATCGGGTGTGAGTCACGGCGGAAACCATTAAGCATGCGTGTAATTTGCTCATGGATCATTGTATGGCGAGTCACCGTATTTTTAAATACGTCATATTGTTCTTGAGTCGGTGCTTCACCGTATAGCAGGATATAACAAACTTCGAGATAAGAGGCTTCAGTGGCGAGTTGATCGATAGGGAAACCACGGTGCAACAGAATGCCTTGATCACCATCGATATAGGTGATTTTTGATTCACAGGATGCAGTAGAAGTAAAACCAGGGTCGTAGGTAAAGAACCCTTTAGAACCTAAAGTTCGGACATCGATAACGTCTTGACCAATCGTTGGGCTTAAAATATCTAGGTCAATATCACCCTTACTACCAGTCGTTAGCTTAGCTTTGTTATCAGCCATTACGGTCTCCTTAGCGCTTGATAATCGACACCCAACAACCCAGAAGCTCAGCGTTATACTGTGTCTTCGTGCATTGTTCTACCGGTATGCTTTGGAAATCAGCTCGCTATCACATAAAACCTGAAATCTGAGACCGACGACAATGTAATTAGGTTGTTTATGAGTGTGTAGATGTTATGTTCTTTTTGTTGTTTTCCCTACAATATCATTATTTGTGGTAAGAGGAACAACTTTCATAACTTTTGTTATTAATACCCATCATAGTTCAAATTGAAGAGTATTTAACATTGCAACATTCACGTTTTTTCTTTTCCGATGAAGGGTAAACAGCACCGTTAAGATAATTCTGCCAGACCTATATGTAAGATAAATGTTGAATCATTGTCAAATAAGATAAGCACATTTATACAAAATGTTTAAATCGTGATCCTTCTCACTGTTCGGGCTAAATGTCTCCAAACATTTTGTGTGGGAATTGTAATGGCATTGTGAAGACTTTATACTAGCGGCAGGTCTCCGGATTACCCTGTAGTAGGAGTTCCCAGCGTGATCAGTATGCAACTTTATTTAAACATGATGGATTAGAGTTTGTGTTAAGTTGCATTTTGTACCCCTGTCGCTGTCTGATTTCCACCCCAGGTCCGGAGGATGGAAAATAATAAAGAGCTGTGTGGGCAAAATTGTGAAAAAACAAAGACCTGTCAACCTTGATTTGCAGACGATTCACTTCCCGATCACTGCAATATCTTCGATCTTGCACCGTGTCTCTGGCGTCATTACTCTCATCGCAGTTGGTATTCTGCTTTGGTTGTTAGGGACATCTCTCTCCTCTCCAGAAGGTTTTCAATACGCGTCTGAAATAATGACTGGCTTTTTTGCTAAGTTCATTCTTTGGGGCATCTTGACTGCTTTGGCTTACCACATCTGTGGTGGTATTCGTCATATGCTAATGGATTTCGGTTGTGTTGATGAAACGCTTGCTGCTGGTAACTCATCTGCAAAAATTACATTTGTCATTACCGTGATTTTAGCAATTCTGGCGGGGATTTTAGTATGGTAAGTAATGCTTCAGCTTTAGGCCGTACTGGTATTCAGGACTGGCTATTAATCCGTGGTTCTGCGATTGTCATCGCACTCTACGTACTCTACATTGTTGGTTTTGTTGCTATTAACGACATTACCTATGAAGTCTGGCGTGGCTTTTTCGCCTCTTCTGTGACGAAAGTATTCACAATCCTCACCTTGTTCTCGATTCTTGTCCATGCGTGGATTGGCATGTGGCAAGTGCTGACTGACTACGTTAAACCTTTAGCAATTCGTTTAGTATTGCAGCTGGCTATCGTTGTAGGTCTGTTGGCTTATTTAATTTACGGAACAATTGTTGTGTGGGGTGCATAAATGAATCTGCCAATCAGAGAGTTTGACGCTATCGTTATCGGTGCGGGTGGCGCAGGTATGCGTGCCGCATTACAAATTTCACAGATGGGCCTATCTTGCGCGCTTCTGTCAAAAGTCTTCCCAACCCGTTCTCATACTGTATCAGCACAAGGCGGTATTACTGTTGCTTTAGGTAATACTCACCCTGATAACTGGGAATGGCATATGTACGATACCGTGAAAGGTTCCGACTACATCGGTGACCAAGATGCTATTGAATATATGTGTAAAACAGGGCCAGAAGCTATCCTCGAATTAGAGCATATGGGGTTGCCATTCTCTCGTCTTGATGACGGAAGTATTTATCAACGTCCATTTGGTGGTCAGTCTAAAAACTTCGGTGGTGAGCAAGCTGCACGTACTGCAGCTGCGGCTGACCGTACTGGCCACGCACTGTTACATACTTTGTATCAGCAGAACTTAAAAAACCACACCACCATTTTTTCTGAATGGTATGCCCTTGATTTAGTTAAAAACCAAGATGGTGATATCGTAGGTTGTACTGCAATTTGTATGGAAACAGGTGAGCTGGTTTATTTCAAAGCGAAAGCCACTATTTTAGCAACCGGTGGTGCTGGTCGTATTTACCAATCAACTACTAACGCACACATCAATACGGGTGATGGCGTAGGGATGGCTGCTCGCGCAGGTGTTCCACTACAAGATATGGAAATGTGGCAATTCCACCCAACAGGTATCGCAGGTGCGGGTGTTCTCGTGACTGAAGGCTGCCGTGGTGAAGGTGGTTATCTGTTGAACAAAGACGGTGAACGCTTCATGGAGCGCTATGCGCCGAACGCAAAAGACCTTGCGGGTCGTGATGTTGTCGCACGTTCTATCATGATTGAAATCCGTGAAGGTCGTGGTTGTGATGGTCCATGGGGCCCACATGCCAAACTGAAACTGGATCACTTAGGAAAAGAAGTTCTGGAATCACGTTTACCGGGTATTCTTGAGTTATCTCGCACCTTTGCTCACGTTGACCCAATCAAAGAGCCAATTCCAGTTATTCCTACTTGTCACTACATGATGGGCGGTATTCCGACTAAAGTCACTGGTCAAGCTATTCGTTATAATGAAAACGGCGAAGATGAAGTTATTCCGGGTCTGTTTGCTGTCGGTGAAATTGCCTGTGTATCTGTACATGGCGCTAACCGTTTAGGCGGTAACTCACTTCTCGACTTAGTCGTATTTGGTCGTTCAGCGGGTCTGCATTTGAAAGAGTCCATCATGGAACAAGGTTCAATGCGTGATGCGTCTGAATCTGATATCGATGCAGCGATGACTCGCTTTAACCGTTGGGAAGGTGCTCGTACTGGCGAAGACCCAACTGAAATCCGTAAAGCACTGCAAACCTGTATGCAGCATAACTTCTCGGTATTCCGTGAAGGTGATGCGATGGCGAAAGGCTTAGAAGAGCTGAAAGTGATTCGTGAACGTCTACAAAATGCGCGTCTTGATGATACCTCGACTGAATTTAATACTCAGCGTATCGAATGTTTAGAACTGGATAACCTGATGGAAACGGCTTATGCAACTGCTCAAGCTGCAAACTTCCGTACAGAAAGTCGTGGTGCGCATAGCCGCTTTGACTACCCAGAGCGAGACGATGCGAATTGGTTATGTCACTCATTATATTTACCGCAATCTGAAACGATGACGCGTCGTGAAGTCAACATGCAGCCAAAACTGCGTGAAGCCTTCCCACCGAAAATTCGTACCTACTAATGCGTGGTGTTAATCCAGTTGCGGAGAAATAAACTATGAAATTACAATTTTCGATTTATCGCTACAATCCTGATGTGGACAACGCACCACATATGCAAGATTACACGCTAGAAGTTCCTGAAGGGCGTGACATGATGTTGCTGGATGCGTTAATCCAAATCAAAGAGCAAGATCCAACATTATCCTTCCGCCGTTCTTGTCGTGAAGGGGTGTGTGGTTCTGATGGTCTGAACATGAACGGTAAAAACGGGTTGGCATGTATTACGCCATTATCTGCTTTAATCCGTGGTGGGAAGAAAATTGTCATTCGTCCATTGCCGGGTCTGCCTGTTGTGCGTGACCTGATTATCGACATGACTCAATTCTATACCCAATACGAAAAAATTCGTCCATATCTCATTAATGATAACAAGAATCCACCGGCGCGTGAGAATTTACAAACTCCTGCACAACGTGAAAAACTCGATGGTTTATATGAGTGTATTTTGTGTGCTTGTTGTTCGACTTCTTGCCCATCTTTCTGGTGGAATCCGGACAAGTTTATCGGGCCTGCAGGCTTGTTGGCAGCGTATCGCTTCTTAATTGATAGCCGTGATACTGAAACCGATTCACGATTAGATGATCTGAACGACGCTTTTAGTGTCTTCCGCTGTCATAGCATCATGAATTGTGTCAATGTATGCCCTAAAGGACTAAATCCAACGAAAGCTATTGGTCATATTAAATCTATGTTACTAAAACATAGCGCTTAATGATGAATATTTAACCCGCAGTGCTCAGGTGCTGTGGGTTAAAATGGAAATAGCACAAAATAAAAACATAAGTTAAAAGAAACGCGTAAAGTAAAAACAATGACATGATTTTAATGCGCGGAAGCTCACAAAAGCGCGAAAACGAAATACCAACAATGAGCATCAGAAAGTAACATTGTCACCCATAAAAAGTAGTATTTATTAAAACGTTGTCATTACAAAAGCGTAAAAAAGTGAAAGCAAAGAAAGTAACAGTAAAAAGTAGAAAAAATAGCCAACTGCAAAAGATGAAGACGACAGCCCAAGCATAGGGGCCTTTAAAAACCGCAGCCAGTTTTTAAAGGTTCCTTAAAAGGGAAACCCTTACTGATAAAGGGCCTCCCAAAGAGAGAACATGCATAAAGCACGTCCAAGAGAACCTTTATCGAGGTCGCTTAAATGCGGCGATTAGTTAACCACGGCGAAAACTAAAGCTTTAAAAGCTTAAGGGATCACAATGCAGAACGGCGTAATGAAGGACTGGCTGGATTCAAGCTTTCTGGCAGGCGCGAACCAGACTTATATAGAACAGCTCTATGAAGATTATCTGACTGACCCTAACTCTGTCGATGCCGAGTGGAAAGCAATTTTTGAGCAACTCCCTGGTGCAGCATTAGGCACTAGCGGCGAACAATTCCACTCCCAAGCGCGCGATTACTTCCGTCGCTTAGCAAAAGACTCTACACGTTATCACACCTCTGTTAGCGATCCAGCTATCGACGCAAAACAAGTTAAAGTTTTGCAATTAATCAATGCGTTCCGCTTCCGCGGGCACCAAAATGCGAATCTTGACCCGTTAGGTCTTTGGAAACGTGAATCTGTTCCAGATTTAGACCCAGCATTCCACAACCTGACGAAAGAAGACTTCAACGAAACATTCAACGTGGGTTCATTTGCTATTGGCAAAGAAACCATGAAGCTTAGTGAGCTATATGAGCACCTGAAACGTATTTATTGCGGTTCTATCGGTGCTGAATATATGCATATCACGAATACAGAAGAAAAACGTTGGATCCAACAACGTCTTGAGTCTGTTGACGTTTCTAAGATCTTCTCAGTAGAAGAGAAAAAACGCTTCTTAGCTGAATTAACCGCGGCTGAAGGGCTTGAGCGTTACATTGGGGCTAAATTCCCAGGCGCCAAGCGTTTCTCATTGGAAGGTGGTGATTCACTGATCCCAATGCTGAAAGATTTAATCCACCACGCAGGCAAGCAAGATACCCGTGAAGTTGTTTTAGGTATGGCTCACCGTGGTCGTTTAAACGTTTTAGTTAATATCTTAGGTAAAAAACCGGGCGAATTATTTGATGAATTCGCGGGTAAACATAAAGATCACTCTAGTGCGGGTGACGTTAAATATCACCAAGGTTTTTCTTCTGACTTTGAAACCGCAGGTTCTCGTGTTCACTTAGCATTAGCATTTAACCCATCTCACCTTGAGATTGTTAGCCCTGTGGTTATTGGTTCAGTACGTGCTCGTCGTGACCGTTTAGATGAAGGCCGTAGCAACATGGTTCTGCCTATTACTATTCACGGTGACTCCGCAGTAACTGGCCAAGGTGTTGTGCAAGAAACGTTGAATATGTCACAAGCACGTGGTTATGAAGTCGGCGGTACGGTGCGTATCGTAATTAACAATCAAATTGGTTTTACCACTTCTAACCCGAAAGACACCCGTTCTACAGAATACTGTACAGATATCGTGAAGATGGTGCAGGCACCAATTTTCCACGTGAATGCAGATGACCCTGAAGCAGTGGCATTTGTAACTCGTTTGGCACTGGATTTCCGTAACACGTTCAAACGCGATGTTATGATTGATTTAGTATGTTATCGCCGCCATGGCCATAACGAAGCGGATGAGCCAAGTGCAACTCAGCCAGTGATGTATCAAAAAATCAAGCAGCACCCAACACCACGTAAAATTTATGCAGACCGTTTAATTGCAGAAAATGTGTTAAGTGCTAATGATGTCACTGAAATGGTCAATCTGTATCGCGATGCGCTAGATGCAGGTAACTGTGTGGTTGAAGAGTACCGTGAAATGGGCCTGAATTCATACACATGGGCTCCATATTTAAACCATGAATGGGATGCATCATATAAATCAACCGTTGATATTAAACGCTTAACTGAACTGGCAACTAAAGTTAGTACCATTCCAGAGGGCGTGGTTGCGCAATCTCGTGTTGAGAAAATTTATGCAGACCGTGCCGAAATGGCGAAAGGTGAAAAGCTTCTCGACTGGGGTGCAGCTGAAACTTTAGCGTACGCAACATTGGTTGATGAAGGTATTCCTGTTCGTTTATCGGGTGAAGATGCGGGCCGTGGTACATTCTTCCACCGTCATGCAGTGGTCCACAACCAAACGAATGGTTCAGTTTATGTTCCACTGCAAAATATTCATAACGGCCAAGGCGTGTTTAATGTTTGGGACTCTGTTCTGACTGAAAATGCCGTATTAGCATTCGAATATGGTTATGCAACCACAGAACCTCGTGCATTGACTATCTGGGAAGCACAATTTGGTGACTTCGCTAACTGTGCTCAAGTGGTTATCGACCAATTCATTAGCTCAGGTGAGCAAAAATGGGGTCGTATGTGTGGTCTGGTCATGTTACTGCCTCATGGTTATGAAGGTCAGGGTCCAGAGCACTCATCTGCACGTTTAGAGCGTTACTTGCAACTGTGTGCTGACCAAAACATGCAAGTGTGTGTTCCGTCAACACCTGCTCAGGTTTACCACATGTTACGTCGCCAAGCCTTACGTGGCATGCGTCGTCCTCTGATTGTGATGTCACCAAAATCTCTGCTACGTCACCCATTAGCGGTCTCTAGCATGGAAGAATTGGCAAATGGTACATTTGAGCCAGTTATCGGTGAAATCGATGAAATCAATCCGAAAAATGTGAAACGCGTCGTTATGTGTTCAGGGAAAGTCTATTACGATCTGTTAGAACAACGTCGTAAAAATGAACAAACTGACGTGGCTATCGTGCGTATCGAACAGCTATATCCGTTCCCACACGAAGACATTCAAAAAGCGTTGGCGCAATTTACTGATGTAAAAGACTTTGTATGGTGTCAAGAAGAGCCATTAAACCAAGGTGCTTGGTATTGCAGTCAACATAACTTCCGTGAAGCTATCCCAGCAGGGGCAACTTTACGTTATGCAGGTCGAGCTGCTTCTTCATCTCCAGCAGTTGGCTATACGTCCGTACACCAGGAACAACAAAAAGCCCTGGTTAATGACGCTTTGAACATTGAATAATTAAAGGATAGAAAATGAGTAGCGTAGAAATTCTTGTTCCCGATCTTCCTGAGTCCGTTGCAGATGCTACGGTTGCCACATGGCATAAAAAACCAGGTGACAGTGTTCAGCGTGATGAAGTACTGGTTGAGATCGAAACAGATAAAGTCGTATTAGAAGTTCCTGCAAGCGAAGCGGGTGTATTAGAAGCTATCGTTGAAGATGAAGGTGCAACGGTATTATCTAAGCAATTACTGGGGCGCATTCGTTTAGGCGACAGCACTGGTATCCCTGCTGAAGTGAAAGAAGCACAAGAATCAACACCTGCACAACGTCAAACTGCAAGTCTAGAAACAGAAAGCAACGATGCGCTGACCCCAGCTATTCGCCGTTTAATTGCAGAGCACGATTTAAACCCTGCGGATATCAAAGGGACTGGCGTTGGTGGACGTTTAACGCGTGAAGATGTTGAAAAACATTTAGCGGCAAATAAATCTGCGGCACCTGCGGCGAAAGCACCAGAAGCGCCACAAGCGCCTTTAGCGCATCGTAGCGAAAAACGTGTTCCAATGACGCGTTTACGTAAACGTATCGCAGAGCGTCTGTTAGAAGCGAAAAACACCACTGCAATGTTGACGACGTTTAACGAAGTCAATATGCAACCAATCAAAGACTTACGTAAACAATATGGCGAAGTATTCGAAAAACGTCATGGTGTTCGTTTAGGCTTTATGTCTTTCTATGTGAAAGCTGCTGTTGAAGCACTGAAACGCTACCCAGAAGTGAATGCTTCTATCGATGGCGATGATGTGGTTTACCATAACTATTTCGATATTAGTATTGCAGTTTCAACACCACGTGGTCTTGTAACGCCTGTTCTACGTGATGTCGATGCAATGAGCATGGCTGATATCGAGAAGAAAATTAAAGAACTGGCTGTCAAAGGTCGTGATGGTAAATTAACTGTTGAAGACTTAAGTGGCGGTAACTTCACTATCACTAATGGTGGCGTATTCGGTTCTCTGATGTCTACACCTATCATTAACCCACCACAGAGCGCGATTTTAGGCATGCATGCGATTAAAGACCGCCCTATGGCTGTAAATGGTAAGGTAGAGATTCTTCCTATGATGTATTTAGCACTGTCTTACGACCACCGTTTAATCGATGGTAGTGAGTCAGTTGGCTTCTTAGTCGCTATCAAAGATATGCTGGAAGATCCAACTCGTTTACTGCTGGACGTATAGCAACATAACAGGGCAGGGTACAACTTGTCCGGTCTGAAGTAACCGATGCAGCCCGTTCGCGGGTTGCTAAATCAGTAACAATTGCAGGAGGCGAATAAACGCCTCTTCAGACTCAATTATGGATAGAACATCATGAATTTACACGAGTACCAGGCAAAACAGTTGTTTGCACGTTATGGGATGCCTGCACCGACAGGTTATGCCTGTTCATCAGTCGCTGAAACCGTCGATGCTGCTAAAAAAATTGGTGACGGCCCATGGGTAATTAAATGCCAAGTTCACGCAGGTGGACGTGGTAAAGCTGGCGGCGTAAAAGTCACTAGTGATATCAATGAAGTGAAAGCATTTGCAGAACATTGGTTAGGTAAAAACTTAGTTACCTATCAAACTGATGCAAATGGCCAGCCTGTTAACCAAATTCTGGTTGAAACGGCAACTGATATTGCTAAAGAACTCTATTTAGGTGCGGTTGTAGACCGTAGCACTCGTCGCGTTGTATTCATGGCATCTACCGAAGGTGGCGTGGAAATCGAGAAAGTAGCAGAAGAGACTCCAGAGTTAATTCACAAAGCGATTATCGACCCACTGACTGGCCCAATGCCTTTCCAAGGCCGTGAATTAGCATTCAAATTAGGCTTAACCGGCAAACAAGTTAGCCAATTCGCGAAAATTTTCATGGGTCTGGCAACATTATTCCTAGAACGCGATTTAGCATTAGCTGAAATCAATCCACTGGTTATTAGTACTGCGGGTGATTTAGTTTGTTTAGATGGTAAATTAGGTATCGATAGCAACGCGTTATATCGCCAACCAGAAATTCGTGAACTGCGTGATGAATCACAAGAAGATGCACGTGAAGCACAAGCCGCTCAGTGGGAACTGAACTACGTTGCGTTAGATGGCAATATCGGCTGTATGGTTAACGGTGCGGGCCTTGCAATGGGTACCATGGACATCGTTAAGCTGCACGGTGGTGCACCAGCTAACTTCTTAGATGTTGGCGGCGGCGCGACAAAAGAGCGTGTAACTGAAGCATTTAAAATCATTCTTTCTGATGAAAACGTGAAAGCAGTTTTTGTTAACATCTTTGGTGGTATCGTTCGCTGCGACCTGATTGCAGACGGCATCATTGGTGCAGTTGAAGAAGTTGGCGTAAATGTACCAGTAGTTGTGCGTTTAGAAGGTAACAATGCAGAGTTAGGTGCTAAAAAACTGGCAGACAGCGGCTTGAATATTATCGCTGCGAACAGCCTGACAGATGCAGCTAAGAAAGCAGTAGCAGCAGCGGAGGCTAAATAATGTCTATTTTAATCGATAAAAACACCAAAGTAATTTGCCAAGGTTTCACAGGTGGCCAAGGTACATTCCACTCAGAACAAGCGATTGCTTATGGCACGCAAATGGTGGGTGGTGTGACTCCAGGTAAAGGTGGCACTGTACACTTAGGTTTACCTGTATTTAACACCGTTCGTGAAGCTGTAGAAGCTACGGGTGCAACAGCCTCTGTTATTTATGTTCCAGCACCATTTTGTAAAGATTCTATCTTAGAAGCTATCGATGCAGGCATTAAACTGATTATCACCATCACTGAAGGTATCCCAACGTTGGATATGCTGACAGTTAAAGTGAAATTAGACGAAGCAGGCGTTCGTATGATTGGTCCTAACTGCCCAGGTGTTATCACTCCGGGTGAATGTAAGATTGGTATCCAACCTGGTCATATCCATATGCCAGGTAAAGTCGGTATCGTTTCGCGTTCAGGTACGTTGACTTATGAAGCTGTTAAACAAACAACAGATGCAGGCTTAGGTCAATCAACGTGTGTTGGTATCGGTGGTGACCCAATCCCCGGTTCAAACTTTATTGATATCCTGAAATTATTCCAAGCGGATCCACAAACTGAAGCTATCGTCATGATCGGTGAAATCGGTGGTAACGCAGAAGAAGAAGCAGCGGCTTATATTAAAGAGCACGTCACTAAACCTGTTGTCGGTTACATCGCAGGTGTAACTGCACCAAAAGGCAAACGTATGGGCCACGCAGGTGCAATCATCGCAGGCGGTAAAGGCACAGCTGATGAGAAATTTGCTGCATTAGAAGCGGCTGGTGTGAAAACCGTTCGTAGCCTTGCAGACATCGGTGATGCAGTAAAATCACTGTTGAACAAATAAGTAATTCGCTAGGTAACTAGCAAGAGTAAGAGACGAAAGCCCGTGCTCATGTGAGCGCGGGTTTTTTTATACCTTGCAAAAATGTTTCAAACAATTTTTGTATGGTTATGCGGTTTTATGAAAAGTATGTCTATACTTAAAAATGCGGACTAAAGGGTTATATGAAGGAAAATGGGTAATAAAATGCCAATTAGGCGAGGAAGGGGGGAGTTAGTCGCATTTTGTGCAAAAAATAGCAAAATTGCGACATGTCAATTTTATAATATTGACGATAATTCAATTAAGCCAATATAACCGTTTTTTGATAAAAAAGGCTATATTAATAAAATTCATAATAAGTTTAAAATAAGATACTATTACAAATTAAATATTCTTTTTTCGAGGCTTTAATTCATAGATTATATTTTTTGTTAATCTTTGGAAAAATTAAGAACATTTATGTCATTATCAATAACAGCATTTTAACAAGTAAATAACCATTAATTGACTGGCAGGTATAGCAATTAACAATAGGAAAAAAATTGACGTAAATCAATTCATTGCCTCTGGCTTTATTTGCTTAAATTGCTTAAATTGGTGCTCGATCAAATACTCGATTTTCTATTAAAGGGTATAATTATTGATGTAAATTCAGAATTCAAATCTGAGTCACGTAAAAGAAGTTTATTGTGTGTGAAGATAGGCGTACTATTATTATAGTAATGTTCGTTCTTTTAATTTTGTTAATTATTTGTTGTTTTGAGGCATTTTTTGCTGGTAGTTAAGAGGCTTTCTAAGTATTAAAAACTGGAAGCTGGGTTGCCGCAAGTCGGTGTCTTCCTGCTAGGAGCAAGGAGTCAAGATGTTTGATATTGTCGAACTGTCACGATTACAGTTTGCCTTAACTGCGATGTATCACTTTCTGTTCGTACCATTAACGCTAGGTATGGCGTTTTTGCTTGCGATCATGGAAACGGTATATGTACTGTCAGGCAAGCAAATTTATAAAGATATGACTAAGTTCTGGGGTAAGTTATTCGGTATTAACTTTGCCCTAGGTGTTGCAACGGGTTTGACCATGGAGTTCCAATTCGGTACTAACTGGTCTTACTACGCTCACTACGTTGGAGATATCTTCGGTGCGCCTCTTGCAATCGAAGGTCTGATGGCGTTCTTCTTAGAATCTACCTTTGTCGGTTTATTCTTCTTTGGTTGGGATCGTTTAAGCAAAAAACAACACCTTGCTGTAACATGGTTAGTTGCTTTAGGTTCTAACTTCTCTGCTCTGTGGATTTTGGTTGCGAATGGTTGGATGCAAAACCCAATCGCTGCTGATTTCAACTTTGAAACTATGCGTATGGAAATGGTTAGCTTCTCTGAGCTAGTCTTGAACCCAGTTGCACAAGTTAAGTTCGTCCACACAGTTGCTGCGGGTTATTGTACCGGTGCAATGTTTATCTTAGGTATTAGCTCTTACTACCTGCTTAAAGGTCGTGATGTTGCTTTTGCTAAGCGTTCTTTTGCAATTGCAGCAAGTTTTGGTATTGCAGCGGTTCTATCTGTTATCGTTCTTGGTGATGAATCAGGTTACGAAATGGGTGACGTGCAAAAAACTAAACTTGCAGCGGTTGAAGCTGAGTGGGAAACTCATGCTCCTCCTGCCGCGTTTAACTTAATCGCTTGGCCAGATACCGAGAAACAAGAAAATAAATTTGCGATCTCGATTCCTTGGGCGATGGGTATCATTGCAACCCGCTCGGTTGACACTCCTGTTTTAGGTCTGAAAGACCTAATGAAACAACATGAAGTTCGCATTCGTAACGGTATGATTGCATATGGTCAGTTACAAGAACTTCTTGCAGGTAACAAAGATCCTGAATTGCGTGCAGCATTTGAAGCAAGCAAAAAAGATCTTGGGTATGGTCTGCTGTTAAAACAATATGCACCAAATGTTGTTGATGCAACTGAAGCTCAAATCCAAAAAGCAGTGAAAGATAGTATTCCTAACGTTGGGCCTCTGTTCTGGGCATTCCGTATCATGGTTGGTGTTGGCTTCCTGTTACTGTTAATTATTGGCTGGGCATTCCTGTCAGTAGTTCGTAACCGTATTGGTCAAAATAAACTGTTGCTGCGTATTGCACTGCTCGGTATTCCACTACCATGGATTGCAATTGAGTCAGGTTGGTTCGTTGCAGAGTATGGTCGTCAGCCATGGGCAATTGGTGAAGTGTTACCTGTTTCGGTTGCACACTCTAACTTGACGACTCATGACCTGATCTTCTCTATGGTATTGATCTGTGGTCTGTACACACTGTTCTTAATTGCTGAAATGTTCTTAATGTTCAAATTCGCTCGTAAAGGGCCAAGTAGCCTGAAAACCGGTCGTTATCACTTTGAACAGAAAAACACTTCTGCACACGACGTTCAGTAAATAGGAGTCCACTTATGTTTGATTATGAAGTTC
Source organism: Providencia sp. PROV116 (assembly GCF_028482485.1). Lineage (NCBI taxonomy): Bacteria > Pseudomonadati > Pseudomonadota > Gammaproteobacteria > Enterobacterales > Morganellaceae > Providencia > Providencia sp. PROV116. The sequence goes on from NZ_JAMPQO010000005.1 coordinate 97,158, forward strand.
TTCGATTTGTGTGGTGGATCCTTATCGGTGTATTACTGATTGGGTTTGCTGTCACAGATGGCTTTGACATGGGCGTTGGCTTCTTATTACCTATTTTAGGTAAAACAGATACTGAACGCCGTATCATGATTAATGCTGTTGCACCGCACTGGGATGGTAACCAAGTTTGGTTAATCACTGCGGGTGGTGCAATGTTCGCTGCATGGCCACAAGTTTATGCTGCGGCATTCTCTGGTTTCTATGTTGCTATGATTTTGGTATTAGCTGCATTGTTCTTCCGTCCGGTTGGTTTCGACTACCGTTCAAAACTGGAGAACCCAAAATGGCGTAACATGTGGGACTGGGGTCTGTTTATTGGTGGTTTCGTTCCACCATTAGTTATCGGTGTTGCGTTTGGTAACCTGTTATTAGGTGTTCCACTGCAAATCGATAACCAGCAGTACCTAACTTATACAGGTAACCTGTTTGGTCTGCTAAACCCATATGGTCTGTTAGCGGGTGTTGTCGGCTTAATGATGATTGTGACGCAAGGTGCAACTTATTTGCAAATGCGTACCACTGGTGAACTGTACTTACGTGTTCGTAAAGCAACTTATATCTGTGCATTAGTCACCTTAGTGGCTTTCGCAGGCGCAGGTGTTTGGTTAGTGATGGGTATTGATGGTTATGTTGTTACTTCAACTATCGATACATTAAGCGTATCTAACCCACTAAACAAAACTGTTGCCGTTGAATCTGGTGCTTGGTTAACTAACTTCAATACTTACCCAATCCTGTGGGCGTTGCCTGCTCTGGGTGTAGCACTGCCGTTAGTGACAATGCTGTTTAGTAAAGCAGACAAAAATGGTTTGGCGTTTGTGAGTTCTTCATTAACCATCGCTTGTATCATTTTAACCTGTGGTGTAGCAATGTTCCCATTCATCATGCCTTCAAGCATCATGCCAAACGCAAGTTTGACCATGTGGGATGCAACATCTAGCTTGTTCACACTGCAAGTAATGACTGTTGTTGCTATTATCTTTGTACCAATCGTACTGGCATACACCGCATGGTGTTACTACAAAATGTTCGGTCGTTTGGACAAAAACTTCATCGAAGGCAACAAGCATTCACTGTATTAAGGAGCATAACTATGTGGTATTTCGCCTGGATCCTCGGCACGCTGTTAGCTTGTAGTTTTGCAGTGATTGCAGCATTAGCGTTAGAGCACTCTGAAGACTCTAAAGCCGCTAAAGATGGTGAGTAATAAAAATGCTGGTGGATAAAACCTATCAGCTATTGGATAAGGGGCCGATAAGGGCCCTTATCCTTATTTTAGCTTTAGTTACTGCAGGTGCAGTCATGTGGGATCCAACCCTATTTGCTGCAAAAACCAGTTCATTTCAAATATGGCAAGGGCTGCTGTTAATATGGGCAACGTGTACCGCGATGATTTTTGGTGTGGGTTTTAAACCTAAAAAAGTTATCTTTCGTGCAATTTTTCATCCATTGCCTGCTGCCATCATTCTTATTTGGGGACTTTTTCAGGTCTTTAGATAATTCTAATTGCTAATTATGGGTCAATGGACCCATAATTATTTTTGATATCTTTACTTTCAAAGTGATTCCAAACTGGCACTGTCTTGCGTATAGTGGCACCGTTAATTAATTTAACCTAAGACGGAGTGATTGTTATGTTATTTCGCTGGCCTGTTCGCGTGTATTATGAAGATACAGATGCGGGCGGTGTTGTTTATCATGCACGCTATTTAGCCTTTTTTGAGCGAGCAAGAACTGAAATGCTGCGAAATAAAGGTATCAATCAACAAAGTATGCTTGCTGAGAACCTTGGTTTCGTTGTGCGAAGCATGACAATTGATTTTGTCAAAGGGGCGAAGCTGGATGACCTGCTGGAAGTTGAAACACAAATTATTGAAATGAAACGTGCTTCATTAACTTTTCAGCAAAGGTTAGTTGATTCGCAAGGTAACCTGCTTTGTGGGGCAAATGCCCTTATTGCTTGTGTGGACACATCAAAAATGAAGCCAATTGCGCTTCCTAAGTCTATTGTCGCGGAGTTTAAACAGTGACTGACATGAATATCCTGGATTTATTCCTTAAAGCGAGCCTTTTGGTTCAGCTCATTATGTTCGTTTTGATCGGTTTTTCTATCGCATCATGGGCGATCATTATTCAAAGAACGAAAATTTTAAATGCGGCAACTCGTGAGGCTGAAGCATTTGAAGATAAGTTCTGGTCAGGTATTGAGCTATCGCGCTTATATAAAGAAAGCCAAGCTCGCCGTGATGAATTGAGTGGTGCCGAACAAATTTTCCATTCTGGTTTTAAAGAGTTCGTTCGTTTACACCAAGCGAATATTCATGCGCCAGATGCAGTAGTGACGGGAGCTTCCCGTGCAATGCGTATTTCAATGAATCGTGAACTCGAATCAGTTGAAGCACATATCCCATTTTTAGGTACTGTTGGTTCAATTAGCCCATATATTGGTTTATTTGGTACTGTTTGGGGGATTATGCATGCGTTTATTGCATTGGGAGCGGTAAAACAAGCAACATTACAAATGGTTGCACCGGGTATTGCTGAAGCGCTGATTGCAACCGCAATTGGTTTGTTTGCAGCGATCCCAGCAGTTATGGCATTTAACCGTTTGAACTTACGTGTCAGCAAATTAGAGCAAAACTACGATAACTTTATGGAAGAGTTTTTAGCCATCTTGCATCGTCAAGCCTTCTCTGCTGATAAGAAATAAGACGGGGAGATAAGCGAATGGCGCGCACAAGTCGCAGACGTGAGCTGAAATCCGAAATCAACATTGTTCCATTACTGGACGTATTGTTGGTACTGTTGCTCATATTTATGGCAACAGCACCGATTATTTCTCAAAGTGTGGAAGTTGAATTGCCGGATGCAACAGATACACAAACCGTATCATCAAGTGATAACCCACCGATTATTTTAGAAGTGTCGGGGGTTGGCCAATATAACATGCGCCTTGATGGTGAGGTTTTAGAATTGCTGCCACCAGAGCAAATTGCTGCAGAGGCGAAATCTCAATTAGAGAAAAATCCAAAAGCAATTTTCTTGATTGGTGGTGCAAAAGAAGTCCCTTACGAAGAAGTGATTAAGGCGCTGAATATATTACACAGCGCAGGGATAAAATCGGTTGGCTTGATGACTCAGCCTATTTAGGCTGGGTTATTGTCGTTTGAATAAGTCACAATTCTTTTTTTGGATACCAGAGTGGGAAAGACAAAAGAGAAAAAAGATAACTTAAACCGATCGTTAGTGATGTCAATCGTATTGCACGTCCTATTGATTGGTTTGATTGTTATAGGCTCTTTAGTTTCCGTCGTCAAACTTGGTGGTGGCGGGGAAGAGGGAACTGTCATCGATGCGGTGATGGTTGACCCTGGCGTGGTTGTTGAGCAGTATGAAGAAATGCAAAGACAGCAAAATAACGTCAGACAAGCGGCAAAAGAGCGCAAAGAGCAAGAACAAAAGCAAGAGGCTGAGCTTAGAGAACAGCAAGAAAAGGAACAAAAGCGTCTTCAGCAGCTTGAAGAAGAGCGTATTAAAACTGAACGTGATACAGCTGAGCAACAAAAGCAAGCTGAGGAACAACAGAAAAAAGCATTAGACGCTGCTAAAAAAGCGAAGGAAGAGCAAAAAATAGCGGAAGAAGCTGCTGCAAAAGCGAAAGCTGAAAAAGAAAAGCTAATTAAAGAGCAAGCGGCTGAGAAGGCGAAGGCCGAGGCGCAAGCGCAGAAAGAAGCCGAAGCCGCTAAAGCCAAAGCTGAAAAAGAAGCTAAAGAAAAAGCGGAAAAAGAAGCCAAGGAAAAAGCCGATAAAGAAGCTAAAGTAAAAGCTGAAAAAGAAGCGAAAGCTAAAGCGGATAAAGAAGCTAAAGAAAAAGCCGATAAAGAAGCTAAAGCAAAAGCGGCGAAAGCCAAAGCTGAAGCGGCTAAAAACGCGGCTTCCGTAGATGATTTGCTTGGTGATTTAACTGCCTCGGGCCCAAGCAAACAAGGTGGTGAAGCCGCAGCTGGAAAAGGTGGCGGTAAAAAATCGGGCGCTTCCAATGCGGATGTGGACAGCTATGCCGGTAAAGTCAAAGCGGCTATCCAAAGTAAGTTTTATGATTCAGATACTTTCCGTGGACGTACTTGTGAACTTCAATTGAAGCTTGCGCCTGATGGGTTATTGGTGAGTATTACACCAAAAAATAGCCCAGCTAATGACGCGGCACTCTGTGATGCAGCAATCCGAGCAGCAAAACTTGCAACGATGCCTAAGCCACCGAGCAGAGAAGTCTATGATACGTTTAATAAAGCGGGTAGCACAGTTGTGTTTAAGCCTTGATTTTCAATAACTCAGAGCAGTCTGTATTGATATTATTAAGGCAATAGCATAAATAGTTTGTGTGGTATCTAGTTTTGTTATTATACCTTTGTTAAAATTCAGCGAATTATTGCGGTAGTAAATAATCCGCAGTAAGGGAGATAAGAATGAAGCAGGCTTTTAAAGTAGTTTTAGGGTTCCTAATGCTATGGGCGACAGTGGCTCAGGCTGAAATACGTATTGAGATCACTGAAGGTGTTAATTCAGCTCAACCTATTGGCGTAGTGCCGTTTAAATGGTCAGGTGCGGGTGCACCACCACAAGAAGTCGGCCAAATAGTAGGCGCTGATTTACGCAATAGCGGGAAATTTAACCCTATCGAGCCAAGCCGCATGCCTCAACAACCTGGTACCGCTTCTGAAGTGATTCCTGAAGCGTGGACAGCATTAGGTATTAATGCTGTTGTTGTGGGGCAGGTACAGCCAGCAGCAGATGGTAGCTTTGTCGTTAGCTATCAGTTAGTTGATGTTGCGGCTAACCCAGGTGCTGTTTTATCTCAGAACCAATATAAAGTAACCAAAGAATGGTTACGTTATGCAGCGCATACTGCAAGTGACGAAGTCTTTGAAAAATTAACAGGTATTCGTGGCGCATTCCGTACGCGCATTGCTTATATTGTTGTTAACAAAGGCGGTCAGTATCCATATGAATTACGAGTTTCTGATTATGACGGTTTTAACCAGTTTACGGTTCACCGTTCACCAGAACCTTTGATGTCGCCAGCATGGTCACCAGATGGTGAGAAATTGGCTTATGTTACATTTGAAAGCGGTAGTTCAGCACTTGTCATTCAAACGTTATCAACAGGAGCAGTTCGTCAGGTAGCATCATTCCCACGTCATAATGGGGCACCTGCATTCTCTCCAGATGGCACAAAATTGGCATTTGCACTGTCTAAGACAGGCAGCCTGAATTTATATGTTATGGACTTAGCGAGTGGGCAAATTCGTCAGGTGACAGATGGCCGTAGTAACAATACGGAACCAAGCTGGATGCCAGATAGCCAAACTTTAGTCTATACTTCAGATCAGGCGGGACGTCCGCAGATTTATAAAATGAATATTAATGGTGGCAGCCCTGAACGTGTTTCCTGGGAAGGATCACAAAATCAGGATGCTGATGTTAGCCCGGATGGTACTTTCTTAGTGATGGTCAGCTCCGGCGGCGGTCAGCAACATGTCGCCAAACAAGATCTGGCAACGAACAACGTTGAATTTTTAACGAAAACGTTCCTAGATGAAACGCCGAGTATCGCACCTAACGGCACTATGGTAATTTATAGCTCCTCTCAAGGCTTGGGGACTATATTGCAGCTAGTTTCGACCGACGGGCGTTTCAAAGCGCGTCTTCCGGCTACCGATGGACAGGTTAAATTCCCTGCCTGGTCGCCGTATCTGTGATGCATAATAATAATGTGTGGCAAAAATATTAAGGATCAAAACGATGCAACTGAATAAAGTGCTTAAAGGGCTGATGATCGCGTTACCAATCATGGCAGTCGCAGCTTGTAGCTCTAACAAAAACAATGACCAAGATGGCGTAGATACTTCTACTAACCAAACTAACACTGGTCTGTCTGCGGAAGAGCTGGCACGTCAGCAAATGGAACAGCTGCAACAAAACAACACTGTTTACTTTGGCTTTGACAAATACAACGTATCTCCAGAATACGCTGAAATGTTAGATGCACACGCAGCATTCCTGCGTAGCAACCCATCTGTACGTGTTGTTGTTGAAGGTCATGCGGATGAGCGTGGTACTCCAGAATACAACATCGCGCTGGGCGAGCGTCGTGCTAATGCAGTTAAAATGTACCTGCAAAGCAAAGGTGTTTCTGGTGACCAAGTTTCACTGGTTTCTTACGGTAAAGAAAAACCAGCTGTGTTAGGTCACACTGAAGCAGACTACGCGAAAAACCGTCGTGCAGTCATTGCATACTAATAGATAAGCGAAATTATCTATTATGAACAGTAACTTCAGACACTTACTAGTCGGTCTGTCGTTATTGGTTGGCGTAGCGGCCCCTTGGGCCGCTATTGCCCAAGCGCCAATCAACAATGTCGGATCTGGTTCAACAACAGATCGCCTTACCCAACTTGAGACAGCAGTTAGCTCTCAAGGTCAAATCATGTATCAAATCCAACAACAACTCGCTGACAACCAACGCGACATCGACATGTTACGTGGTCAGATTCAAGAAAGTGAATACAAATTGAATCAAGTCATTGAGCGCCAGAAAGATTTATACATGCAATTAGACAATGCAGGCGGTGGAAACTCAGCAACTTCAGGTGATGCAACAACACCTGACACTAGTGCATCAAACGCATCACCTTCCTCAACGGCACCTACGGCAGCTGCTAATACAGGTGGGAATGAGAAAGATGATTACAATGCTGCAGTCAAATTAGCGATGGAAAGCAAATCCAAAGCTCAAATTGATCAGGCAATAGGGGCATTACAAGGCTTTGTTAAAGCCTATCCTAAGTCTGGGTATCAATCTAACGCCAATTATTGGTTGGGGCAGTTAAACTACAATAAAGGTAGCAAAGACGATGCTGCTTTTTATTTCGCAACTGTAGTTAAGCAATATCCTAAATCCCAAAAAAGCAGCGAAGCCTTATATAAAGTTGGGCTGATCATGCAAGATAAGGGACAGAAAGATAAAGCAAAAGCTGTTTACCAACAGGTGTTGAAACAATATCCAAACAGTGCTGGTTCAAAATTAGCCGAAAAAAAGCTGAGTACACTTTAATTTATAACCCCGAAGCCATATTACCGAATATTTCGGGGTTATCAGTATGATAAGTGTGCATTTAATCTTTTTTTGCAAAAAAATCATTGCACCCTCGTCAGAAATCAGTAATATAAGCCGCCGTTGATACGAGAATACGGTTAGCCAAGAATCTCGAAAGACAAAAAGAAATTTAGTTAGAAATATTGTTTTAGATGGGTCGTTAGCTCAGTCGGTAGAATATTTGAGTTTTACAAGCTGGTTGCAGGTTCAACCCGAAGGGTAATGAACTGTGATTAGTTAGAAAAGATTTTTAGATGGGTCGTTAGCTCAGTCGGTAGAGCAGTTGACTTTTAATCAATTGGTCGCAGGTTCGAATCCTGCACGACCCACCATCTAAAACCTATAGTAGCAAAAAGAAGTAATCCAGATGGGTCGTTAGCTCAGTTGGTAGAGCAGTTGACTTTTAATCAATTGGTCGCAGGTTCGAATCCTGCACGACCCACCATCTAAAACCTATAGTAGCAAAAAGAAGTAATCCAGATAGGTCGTTAGCTCAGTCGGTAGAATATTTAAGTTTTACAAGATGGTTGCAGGTTCGGCCCGTAAGGGGAAGTTCGAAGAACTTAAAATCCTGCACAAACAAGTAATTAAGTAATCCCAAAGATGGGTCGTTAGCTCAGTTGGTAGAGCAGTTGACTTTTAATCAATTGGTCGCAGGTTCGAATCCTGCACGACCCACCATCTCAATATCAATCCAAGTAAACATTCAGTCGCTAAGTCATACCTCGATAAGCTGGTTGCAGGTTCAGCCCGTAGGGTAAATCCGAAGGATTTAAATCCTGCACGGCCCACCATCTCAAGTCCAGCCTTAGCATTCAGTTCCCAATTCAGTAAATACTCAATCGTTAAGCCATACCTCGATAAGCTGGTTGCAGGTTCAGCCCGTAGGGTAAATCCGAAGGATTTAAATCCTGCACGACCCACCATCTCAAGTCCAGCCTTAGCATTCAGTTCCCAATTCAGTAAACACTCAGTCGTCAAGTTATATCTCGACAATGAAAGCACTGCATTCCTTTGCTGTACTTTATTTATCTTATTTCACCAGTTTCTGGAAGTAAGGCGTTATCCTGCAAAATACCAATAAGTAGTTCTTGCATTTTCTCAGCCATAATCTGCATATTATCAAATCTTTGAAGGCTAGCGAGCTCAATAGTTACATCTTTAAAGCAGCGCATTAAACACTGAAGAGACAATGCGGCGCTTTGAGCCGTTCCACAATTAAAAATAACCTCCAATGCCTCGATATAAGGTTTAGGCATCCACTCATGGTAGTTGCGTCCTTTATACCAAACATGTCCACCTTGTAAAGAAACAAGGCGTTCTAGCAGCGTTAAAAAATACTGTTTCATATCCGCACTTCTTGACCATGCGACCCACAACTCATCTCGTGTTAAAGCAATGGTAGCTTGATGTGCTTCATGCCAAAAATCAGATACAACGTCAGCGAATTGCGATATTGTTAATTGAGGAGGAGCAAATACTTGTTGGTTAGCACTTTCAGGTAAGCCTTCAGTGATCCCTGTTTTATCGAGTAATACAGTAAAACCACGGGAAAATGTCGTATCTAAACCTTGCTGCTTCATCTTAGATAATCGCTCAGGCTCAGCAAAAGTGAAATCCACTTTGCGGCCTTCTTCAAAGATCACCAAGCAAGTTGGCCAATCAGGGGCATCCTCTTCAAGATTTAGCAAATGAAGGGCAACCATAGGTCCACCAAACTGATTTATCCAAGACTTCTGATTGAATATTTCAGATGTACCGTGGCCGATCAGCTCGATATCAATATCGGAATAACTATCAACATGTTGATCTCGCCCGCGAGAGCCGGTTAATACCACAGCTTCAATTCTTGGATCGAGCAATGAAACTGAAATAATTTTATTGATTAATAATGCAGGTGATTCCATAACTGACCTAATGAATTAAGTAAGGATGGCTAAGATACCGATAAAGAGGCAGAAAAGCGAAGCTTCAGACGCAAAAAACTACTTAAATGCCCAAGTTTTTTTCGAAGTGAGGGAAAATTGTTAGCGTTTATAGGTGATGTGACAGAATTTAAGCTGTGTTAGTACCAAAATTGCCTTAATTGCGAAAAGCACATTGTGTTAAACATGGGGACGGAAAAAAGTACCATGGTGATATCACTAATGTAAACTTAATTTAAATTTTACTTTTTGTGAAAGTCCCCTGAACTTACGCTGTTTTTTATTATCTGTAACTATATTTATAAATTATTGTCTCCCTTATTATATATTAAAATAAAATTTGAATTTTATTTCTTATCAAATTATCATTTATTTTTTTAAAGGGAGTTAAAATGAAAATAAGTATATCAAAACGAGATGATAATCTTTTGGAATTAAAAGATTATCATGAATCCATAAGTGGAAATATAAAAGAACTTCATGTAGAACTAGATACATTAACTGAACAAACATTAAAAATAGAAACTGAACACGAGAGTATATTCCTTGCCGAAAGTTATAAGTTGGAAAGTAAACTAACATATGTTGAATATATTCAATCTAAAATATATATTGATAGAGTTAAAATTTATATTCATACCGTTAAGAATGCTCTAGATAAATATCAGCAACTACAAGATAAATTGCGCTTTTATATTGAAAACCCAGAAGAGATAAAAAACATTACACCAAATATCGCTGAGTGTTATGACAATGTGACAGAAAGCATTCGTAATTATCCATCCATTAGTTCTAGATTACACAGATTGTTATCCACGTTTGACTCGAAGGTTAGCCAGTTGATCACTGATGCTAAAGAATATACTTTAACTTTTCACTCTTCCTTGGCTAATTTAAGATACACTGCAAGTGATATATCTTATTCGATAGGAAGTTTACAGCAATATAAACAATCGGATGAGGAATTAGAGATTAATAATGCTGAGAATGATGAACTTGAAATTATTACTGAGTATAGGCAAAAAATGGATATGTCGAGTGATAAATTAATACACGATAGTACTAAAGAGGGTGATGCTATTAGTTACGAAAACAAAATAAAATCTGAATTACATATTGAGAGTGGAAATTTAACCGAGAATATTTCAGGGTTTTATAGTAGAGAGAAAATTCTATCTAATATAGTAAGTCATAATAATATTATAGAATCCATTTTTCTACCTATACCAATATATTAGTTGCATATTTTCCTTTGATTTATCATACCTGTCTACAGTACAAGTCGGCAGGTTGTAGCTTTTTTATTTCATGACATTTATACCCGTGACTCTTCAAGTTGCAGGGCATTTCGTTGAGGTATAAGTGACTACGCTCGTCGACCCACAGAGCTTATCTATGCACTCCGTCTATTTTTCTTGTCGCCTGCCCGCAACCCGAATTATTGGGGGATATAAAATTACCGTGTACGACCCTTATTACATATACAAGTTAACCTCTTAATTAAACACCATCTATTGATAAATCAAAGAGCAATCAACTTTTGCTTTCATGCAGGGTATATCCTTTGAGGAGAATCGCTAATGGGGAGGAAATGATGCTAGATAAGTAAAAATAGTGAAGACTTATTGAGCAAATTAGCGTATCGTGTTTAGTATATAAAACAAAATTGTGAATTTAGGCGGTTTTTAGCTTGGTTTAACTATTAAAATCGCTTTTTGCTAAACAGAGGCAACCAATGAGCGTGTTTATCGATTTTGACCAGTCAGTTTATCCATTCCCAGCAAAACCCACACGATTAAGCTCGGATGAAAAATCATTTTATCGGCAGCGGATCAAATCGCTTTTGGTCGAAAAAAATGCGGTGATCGTTGCACATTACTATACTGACCCTGAAATTCAAGCATTGGCTGAAGAAACGGGAGGTTGTGTCGCAGACTCTCTTGAAATGGCGCGTTTTGGTGCAAAGCATTCGGCATCAACTTTGGTTGTTGCTGGGGTGAAATTTATGGGCGAAACTGCAAAAATTCTCAGCCCAGAAAAGCAAGTCTTAATGCCGACATTAGAAGCCCTATGTTCCCTTGATATTGGTTGTCCTGAAGCGGAGTTTATCCGTTTTTGTGATGAGCACCCAGATAGAACCGTAGTGGTGTATGCCAATACCTCTGCAGCAGTTAAAGCTCGGGCTGATTGGGTTGTGACCTCAAGTATGGCAGTGGAATTGATTGAACACTTAGACAGCTTAGGTGAAAAAATTATTTGGGCTCCTGACCGCCATCTCGGACGTTATGTTCAACAGCAAACTGGGGCAGATATTCTGTGTTGGCAGGGGGCTTGTATTGTTCATGATGAATTTAAAACGCAATCATTAGAAAAAATGAAAGCACTATACCCTGAAGCAGCGGTATTGGTGCACCCTGAATCACCCCAAGCGATTGTCGACCTAGCGGATGCGGTTGGTTCTACAAGTCAATTAATTAAAGCAGCACAAAATTTACCTAACCCATCGATGATAGTGGCGACGGATAAAGGTATTTTTTACAAAATGCAGCAAGCTTGCCCCGAGAAGACGCTTTACATCGCTCCAACAGCGGGTGAGGGCGCTACATGCCGTACTTGTGCACATTGCCCTTGGATGGCAATGAATGGCTTAAAAGCGATTGCTGACGCTTTAGAAGGGAATACGCAAGATCATCAAATTCATGTCAGTGAGATATTACGAGAAAAAGCATTACGACCATTAAATAAGATGCTAGATTTTGCAGAGAGTCTAAAATAATAAATTCAATTTAATGAAGTACTGAGCAATACAACATTAACGATCACTTATAAAGGATTTTGGGATGGATTTCTTTAGTACAGCCAATACGTTAGTGCAGATCCCGCTATGGGGTTCAGTTTATGATTTATCTTACATTGAAGCCGTGGGGACCATTGCCGGCTTACTTTGTATCTTGCTTGCCAGCTTAGAAAAAACGATTAATTATCTGTTTGGGCTAATTAACGTTTCTCTGTTTGCAGTTATTTTCTTTCAAATTCAGCTATATGCAAATCTATTGCTACAGATATTTTTCTTTGTCGCCAATATTTATGGCTGGTATGCATGGAGTAGGGTCACCAGTTCGCAGCAAGCAGAGTTAAAAATTCGTTGGTTGAGCTTACCAAAAGCGGCTATAACACTGGTTATTTCAGTCGTTGCTATTATTTATCTCACATTTAATATTGATGCAGTATTTGGCGTACTAGCAAGATGGGCAGTCGAGTTGTTAAATCTGTTTGGTGCCAACCTTGCGATGCCTACGATAGAACCGGATGCATTCCCATTCTGGGATTCTGCAATGACCATACTTTCTGTCGTCGCAATGATCTTGATGACGCGTAAGTATGTAGAAAACTGGCTACTGTGGGTCATTATTAATGTGATTAGTATTGTTATTTTCTTTATTCAAGGTGTTTATGCGATGTCTTTAGAATATATAATTTTATTAGGTATCGCTCTAAATGGCTCTAGACTTTGGATAAAATCAGCAAAAGAAAATGGCTCTTTGCCCATTTCTCGAACTTAGATAGAAAAAATCACCTAAAGTAGCTAAAGTGACATTATCGTCGTTTAGCTATTTTAGTTATTATTTGCTCTGTAAAATGCTTTTTTTGCCTACTTATTGTGCTAAATTTCAACATATCACCTCATTTTATAATTGGTTACTAATAAATCCTTAGTTTTATCGAGCGTTTGCCTGTTTACAGATGTCTGTTGAACAGTTAGATTAAAATTTCGATGCTAATTATCTTTTATCCTCTCGGGGGCAGCGAAGGAATCCAGCTGTCTACTCTGCGCCTTGTTTGAGCGAAACCAGCGTGGATAAATTTGGCATGTAAATCAACTACAGTAAAAAATAATAAACATTGGATATACGGGTATGAATTATCAGAACGATGACGTCAGAATAAAACAAATAAAAGAATTATTACCACCAATTGCTCTGCTTGAAAAATTTCCAGCAACCGATAAAGCTGCGTTTACCGTTCATGAAGCACGCCTGGCAATCCACAATATTTTAGCCGGTAAAGATGACCGTTTAGTGGTCGTCATTGGCCCTTGCTCAATTCATGACACTAAAGCGGCTTTAGAGTACGCAGAGCGCTTAGGTAAATTACGTGAGGAATTAAAGGGTTCATTGGAAATCGTAATGCGTGTGTATTTTGAAAAACCACGCACGACAGTGGGCTGGAAAGGGCTAATTAATGATCCTAAAATGGATTGTAGCTTTGATATTAACGAAGGTTTGCGTATTGCACGTGAATTGCTGTTAACAATTAATAATCAAGGTTTACCGACTGCAGGTGAATTCTTAGATGTTATTAGCCCGCAATATGTTGCAGATTTGATGAGTTGGGGAGCCATCGGTGCTCGTACGACGGAATCACAAATTCACCGTGAGTTAGCGTCAGGTTTATCTTGTCCTGTTGGCTTTAAAAACGGTACAGATGGTACGATTAAAGTAGCAATTGATGCCATTAACTCTGCGCGTTCTGCCCACTGTTTCTTATCAGTGACCAAGTGGGGCCACTCTGCGATAGTAAATACGAGCGGTAACCCAGACTGCCATATTATTTTGCGTGGTGGTAAAGAGCCGAATTACAGTGCTAAACATGTACAAGAAGTACGTGAAGGGCTGGAAAAAGCAGGGCTTGTACCGAGTATCATGATTGACTTTAGCCATGCAAATAGCTCTAAGAAATTCGAAAAACAAATGGAAGTCGCAACGGATGTTTGCAAGCAAGTCAGCCAAGGTGACCGTTCAATTACAGGGATTATGATTGAAAGTAATCTTGTTGAAGGTAACCAAAACTTAGAATCGGGCGAGCCATTAGTTTATGGTAAAAGTGTCACTGATGCATGTATTGGTTGGGATGATACTGAAAAAGTTTTACGTCAATTATCTGATGCAGTGATTGCACGTCGTACGAAATAAATATCTTCTTTTTAAAATAAAAAGCCAATTCTATAATCGAATTGGCTTTTTTAATATTAATATACTTATAAGTATTAAGTTCTCTATTTTCAATACATGTAAAATATATTATTTTTATTTTTAATATTCATGTGTTTTTAAATATTAAATAAAAATTTGTTTATTTTATTAGGTTGGGTTAAATTGATTTTAAACCTAATTATTGAAGTGTGATATTTTTTATTCACTATCTTAGTTGTTAGGTTTTATTTGGCTCTCAGAGGCTTATTTAATGGAATGATTTTTTAATTTTACTAGCGAATGTGCTTTTCTAGAATCTATGGTTAATTTTATCAATTTATTAAGTGTAATTTAGTGAAAGTTATTTTGTTAAATTTAGTTATGATTAAATAAATGTGGAAATTAAAGGAAATAAAATGGAAAAAAATATCAAAATTGAATTGAATCGTAATATATATATGAGAATAAATTCACATGATTTAGGTATGTATATTGATTCTGGAGAGAAAAATTATCATATAATGAGTAACAGTACAGAAAAATACATTAAAATTTTTTCTGATATAAAAGATAGGGGGGAGATTAGCGAAAAACAACTACAGCAAATTCAAGATTACATTCTAGAAGTTAATAATTATGCTAATGGAACACTAAAGCAGATAAGTAGTATGAGTGATTTCAATAAAATGATTATCAAATATATTAATTCTGAGAGTCTTGATGAAAGAGAGTCATTACTTAAAGAATTAAGTGAACATGGAAGTAAATTAGTTAAAGAAGAGCCTTATTTAAAGTATGTATTCGATGTTATTGATACTGATGGAATGAATGATAAACTATTTCATGAATTGAAGTCAATTGGCAATGAATTTTCAGAACTAGCTAAAAACTCTAGGTATGAAAGTAATAAGGTACATTTTTTAGTTAATAATATTAAGGAATTTCTTGCGGATAAAGAAGCTTTTTATTCGGATTATATTGGCGAACTAAACAGTAATCAGAAATTGTTTGATTTGTATGATTCAAAGGCAAAAAGTTATCAGAAACAAATATTTGATAAGTGTCTTCAGGGATCTCTAACGGAAGTAAGAGAAATAGAAGCCAAATATAACGATACTATAAGTAACCGAGATTTTTTCGAGTCTCGTATAACTCATACTAAATCAACGATGAGAGCGTACAACGAGGCGATTAGAAAACAAGAAGCTGGAACTCAAAACTTTGTTTCTGTTATGGCAGGTTTTGCTCCAGCAGATATGAGTTTTGGGGTGAGTAATGATCATCAAATTAATTCACTCAGCCATACACAGATTATTCACCCAGCTATATACAACTAATAGTAAAATTTAATTAATAAAATTCTCTGTCAATATATTTATTGGCAGAGAATATTATCCTCTAGCTATTTTTGTATTTTACTCAATAACTCCATTAGCTTAGCTTTCTCTTCAGGTGTTGCATTCGCTGGCGTTGCCGTTAATTGCAATACTTCATTGTCGGTCTGAACATCGAAATACACTTTTCCTTTTTCACCTTTCACGTAAGTGACATCTTTTAAGGGAATACGGTAACAATGAGCAAAAATATTGGGGCGAATATATAAATGAGCATCTTTGACGGCTAAATAAACGCCATCTCCCGCTTTTTTGCCGAAGTAACCAAGAAAAATGGTAAAAACAAACAGGAACATCCCTAAACTTTGGCTTAATATAATGAAAGTGATACTGATTAAACCAAGTGCGCCGACTAAAATACGGTTATTACGTTTATTGAATGCGACTTGTTGGTCAAAATTGATATTGAGAGTCGTATCAAAAGGAGTCAATTGATGATAGCGCCAGCGGATTGCGGAAAAAATCATTCCCATAGCAAATACAATGGTAATTGGCATTAATGCAAGGCTACTAATGATAGTGAGACCAATAGAGAGCCTTGGTTTGTATGTCATTACCATGATACTGATGATCTGTATTGGGAAACTAACACAGGCAATAATCATTAAGGTTTTCATTAGCTCAGCGTTTGCTGCACCATTCGAACCATCAACAACTAACTCTCCTCCTTGGATCATATAAAGCAGTGAACCTAAAATACTGGCGCTAAGTACTAACCCGACCCAAACGTAAATATTAAATTTATTCATTTTGTCGTTTTATCAACCTTTCAATGTGTTTTCCCTATGATAGTCGCTTATTCCTCTTTCTAACACTAACAGTTTGCGTTTTTTGTTATAGAGAGAGTGGATCTCAGATAATAAAAAAGGGCTAAGCAAATGGCTTAGCCCTCGTATTCAAGATAAAGTAAGTAATTACTTCGCTTTACCTTGGTTTGCAACTGCAGCTTGTTTAGCAGCAATTTCGTCTTGGTTACCTAAGTAGTAACGTTTGATTGGTTTCATGTTTTCATCGAATTCATAAACCATTGGTACCGCAGTTGGGATATTTAATTCAAGAATTTCATCTTCACTTAAGTTGTCTAAGTGTTTAACTAAAGCACGCAGTGAGTTACCGTGAGCGGCAATGATCACTTTCTCACCACTGGTGACACGTGGTTTGATCACTTCTTCCCAATAAGGGACAACACGTTCAATTGTTGTTGCTAAGCTTTCAGTGACTGGTAATTCGTTTTCTGACAGTTTCGCATAGCGAGGGTCGTGGCCAGGGAAGCGTTCATCATCTTTAGTCAGGTCAGGTGGTGTGATGGCAAAGCCACGACGCCATAATTTAACTTGTTCGTCACCGTATTTTGCTGCGGTTTCTGATTTGTCTAAACCTTGCAGAGCACCGTAATGACGTTCATTTAATTTCCAGCTTTTTTCGACTGGTAACCATGATTGTTCAACTTGATCAAGGATGTTCCATAAAGTATGGATAGCGCGTTTCAGAACGGAAGTGTAAGCAAAATCAAAAACAAAACCTTCGTCTTTTAGCAGTTGGCCCGCAATTTTTGCTTCTTCGCGGCCTTTATCAGACAGTTCTACGTCAGTCCAACCTGTGAAGCGGTTCTCTTTGTTCCACTCACTTTCACCGTGTCTTACTAAAACCAGTTTAGTTACAGCCATAGCTAAAACTCCTATCAGTACATTCTAATTAGAAATGAATTGTTGCTGACCTACATTATAGGGATAGTCAACTCGAACGCCAGTAGCAACTTGCGTTTTCTCCCTATCAATGTGAAAAACAAATTTTACATGAGGGTAATGACTTGTTTTCTAGGTTCGTAGATCCTATGAATACTCTAAATTTAACTCGAATTGAATCGATACAGCAAGCGATAAAATGACGGTTTTTACATTCTTATGATGGATATCAAGCAAAGTGCCTAATAACTTTAAGGCAAAGAACCGGCGGTTGGTTGTTTTTTTTACAAATTACTGACGATTGCTGTTTAAACCGAGTTTGTTTTTCACCATAAGTTTTTTGTTCAGTGGTTGAGATACACTGATTCGTTTGAGCATCGTGCTTAGAGTCGTGAGTTTGTAATGGTCTAATGAGCTGATAAAATTGAAAATGTTATCAACTTTTGATGAATTGCATTATCTTCACTTATTGAGCAATATAAATTTAGTGAGTTAAGGTTAATCAATGCGTCATTATTCTAATTTATCTTAAATTTGTTGTTTTTCAAATTTTTTATTTCATTAAATTCCTTTTAATTAAGCCAATCGGTTGAATTGCATTCTATATAAAAATTCATAAAAATACTTTTTTTGAATTAATATAAAGAAGCCAGATTAATAATTTATATTATTGTGGAATTCCAGTTTTTTATTCTTTTACTTTTTTTTACTAAAATATATTTTTAAAATAAAAATAGTTTTATAATTTAACCTAAGTCATTAATAATCAATTTATTATTAATTAACGAAGGTCGTTAATAAGGTTTTGACGGTTTTAATTTATATTTATTTTAATAAATGAGTGTGGAATCACAGTAATTTTCTATTTTATACGATTAGAATGATGCCAATTTCTAAAGGGGAAACACGATGTCTTTACATTTTGCTTCATTTTTTAAGACCTGCATTTTATTTTTGCTGTCACTTGATAGCAAAATGAAGGCTTTATTGAGCAAAATTTGCTGGTTTGTTCCCGTTACCTCTTTAGAAAAAGACGAATCCGAATACCCTAACCAATTAGAAAATGATTTTTCAGTTAATTGGTCGCAATTATGGCTGAGTGCACAGACGCTTTATACCGAATTATTTGCTAGCGGTGCGGTTAAAGTAGAAAGAAAGTATTACGTAAAGCCATTAATATCACTGAATATTCGTAAGCGTTACGAATTGCTATTTTTGTTCCTTGTTTCTAGTTTACGTCACATGATGACTTGCCGTCATTCTAGTGGTGCGCCTGGAAATATAGCTAATTTAACTTTAATTGTCTTTCAAAAGCACAATGCGCGTTTTCGCCATTGTGCTTTTTTTATTACCTGAATTAAATTTTTAAGGAGTTGTTATGTTTATTATCTGTGTCGCTGCTTGTCCTACTGGTGTTGCTCATACTTACATGGCAGCGGAAGCATTGGATATCGTAGGGAAAAAACGCGGTCATGAAATCAAAGTTGAGACCCAAGGGAGTATGGGAATTGAAAATGAAATTACCAGTGACGACTTAGCAAGAGCAGATGCAGTCATTTTGGCTGCTGATGTCGCCGTTATTAATAAGGAACGATTTGATGGAATGATTAAGCTTGAATGTAGCGTTGCTGATCCAATTAAGTATGGCGATGCAATTATTGATGCCATCGAGGAGGAAATGAAGAATGGGGCAGTTTAATGGTGCGTCTAAATTAGGTATTGGTACGGAAATTAAAAATGCCATTATGACTGGTGTGTCATGGATGCTGCCATTTGTTATTGCTGGTGCGGTAATTATGGGGATAGCGCGTATTGGTGCATCTTTATATGGCATTGATAATATTTGGGATGCAAGCCATCAGGATGCGACAAATTTTGTGGTGCAAATGCTTCATAAATTTGATGGTTTTGGTGGGTTAGCGTTATCACTCATGTTACCCATTGTTGCGGGTTATATCAGTTTTGCGATTGCGAATAAACCCGGACTAGCGCCAGGCATGGTTGGCGGCCTATTGGCTAGCAATTTAGGGACGGGGTTTTTAGGTGCATTAGCGGCAGGATTTATTGCGGGTTACATTGTTCGTTTATTAGCGAAATATACGAAATTACCCAAATCACTTGCATCAGCAGGACCTATTTTTATTTTACCAGTCGGGGGTACATTACTCACCTGTATTATTATGGCATTTGTGATTGGTGCACCTTTAGCGGCACTTAATCATGGTATGGAACAATGGCTTTTATCAATGTCGGGGTCTAACAAAATTATTCTTGCTGCCGTTATTGGTGCCATGGTTGGATTTGACCTTGGGGGGCCAGTTAATAAAGCGGCTGTAACTACTGCAATGGCATTATTAGCATCGGAAATTTATGAGCCAAATACTGCGGCTCAAGTGGCTATTATTATTCCCCCAATTGGCATTGGCTTAGCAACGTTAATTTGGGCAAAACGTTTTCCTGAGTCATTACGAGAGGCTGGCAAAGCGTCGACATTAATGGGGTTAATTGGTGTTTCAGAGGGTGCAATTCCATTTGCGTTGGCAAATCCAAAAATTATTATTATTAATATAGTTGGTGCAGCAACAGGTGCGGCGATGGCAGTTGGTTTAGGTGCGATAAACCATGCGCCTATTTCAGGGTTTTATGGCTGGTTGGCCGTAGATAAATGGCCGATATATATATTATCGGTTGCTGTAGGATCTGGAATTATCACTGTTGGTTCTTTATTAATATTTCGTGGAAATAAAACGATAGAAACTAAAAAAATAGAAACGGCGATTCCTAAATTTAAAGTCGGACGTTAATTAGAACTTTATCTTAATAATCTTATGCTGTGTTAATTAGCGTGAATAACGTGCGGGTTTGTTCTGCTAAAAATATTTTAAGGTCATAAAATGAAAACGGTACATTTAATTCAACATACGCACTGGGATCGTGAATGGTATTTCACTGAGAATGATTCAAAAATTGTTCTTTATTATTTCATGAATGATTTAATAAAACATTTAGAAGAAGACCCTTCTCTTGGCCCATTTGTCTTAGATGGACAGACTGTAGTGTTGGAAGATTATTTACAGGTTGCACCAGAAAGGCGTGATTGTTTACAGAAATTAATTAAACAAGGTCGAATTCTTATTGGGCCTTGGTATACACAAACGGATTTTTTAGTGGTGGGAGCTGAATCCATTACGCGTAATTTATTATTGGGCAAAGCCGATTGTGATCAATGGGAAAATTATATGCCAATAGGTTATGTGCCTGATTCATTTGGACAAAGTTCGCAACTTCCAATGTTTTTACAAGAGTTTGGCATTAACCATGCGGTGGTATGGCGCGGCTGGTGTGAACATGATGTTGCCAGTAGTGAATTTATTTGGAAATCGCAGTCAGGCCATCGAGTCACTACGGCGGTATTACCTTGGGGGTATGGTTGTGCGAAATGGCTGCCTGATAACCCAGAAAAAGCGTCAGCTGTTTTGCCTGCAATCCTAGAAAAACAGGCTCGGTTTGCTCATTCGGACCAGATATTGTTACCTAATGGTAATGACCAGTCGCCATTTGAGTATGCCGTTCCTAGAATGCTTGAGCAGCTAAATAAAGTACAAAATGACTATTATTTTGTCAAAAGTAGCTTTAGTGCATTTTTTGATGCGCTTCAAGCTAATAGTTCGGGATTACCTGAATTCGAAGGTGAATTACTGAGCTCGAAATATATGCGTGTCCACCGCGGTATTTTTTCCACACGGGTGGATATCAAATTATTAAATGCGCAGTTAGAGCAATTTGTTAGCCAACAACTCGAGCCACTTTTAGCGATTAATTGGCGGCTTGGTTTGCCTTATCCACAAACCGCGATTGATAATATTTGGCGCAAAGCGATGCAGTCGCACGCCCACGAC
The DNA here is from genome assembly GCF_028482485.1 of Providencia sp. PROV116. Taxonomy (NCBI): domain Bacteria; kingdom Pseudomonadati; phylum Pseudomonadota; class Gammaproteobacteria; order Enterobacterales; family Morganellaceae; genus Providencia; species Providencia sp. PROV116. The sequence goes on from NZ_JAMPQO010000005.1 coordinate 118,229, forward strand.
AGTATTGGTGGGTGTAACTCTGACCGTGTTAATAGCATGGTAAAAGCGCGCTTAAAAGACGGCTTAGAAAGTGCGAATCAACTGTTTGATCTGAATATGAAAATGCTTGCTCGTGGGATAGAGGCGACACAAGAAGGTAAAAAAGTGATTATCTTCAATTCATTGCCACATAAAAGAGATGCGCAGGTTCGCATTACACTTTATACACCTGAAAAACAATTTTGTATTAAGGACGATGCAGGAAGACCTTGCCGCTGGCAACTTATTCGCGAAGAAAAACAAGATATGTCATTGATCGTACAGGAACTGGCAAATAGTACGACAACGACATGGTATCGGAAGTGTGAAATATTACTTGAAGCGAAAGACCTGCCTTCCTGTGGTTATCGGACTTTTTATTTACTTGAAGGTGAAAATGCGGGCTTTGACACTCCTACCTATATTCAGGCTGAGAATATATTAGAAAATGAATGGTTGAAGCTCGAAATACATCAAGGGCAGTTGACGCTAACCGATAAACGCAGTCAACAGCATTATCCGAACATTCTTCGGTTAATTGATGGTGGGGACGCAGGGGATAATTATAACTATTCGCCACCTGAAAATGATTGGTTAATCAGTAGTGATGGCCATTTAGAGCAATTTGATTGTATCAGGGCGCCTTTAATGGATTCGCTTATGCTTAATTGGCTGATACCCGTTCCTCAAAATGCGATGGCCCGCCAAGAAAAGCAAGCTAATGCGCATTTAACTGCCATCATGAAACTTTCTTTGCCTCATGATAAGGCATGGTTAGATGTCGAAATCACGATCAATAATACAGTCGAAGACCATCGAATCCAGGTAGAGATCCCTACGGTAGTTCAACAGGTGTTTCATTTCGCAGACCAACCTTTTGGTTTGATCCAACGAGAAAATCAGCCAGCTGCCATGAAAATATGGCGAGACGAAAACTGGACGGAAGCACCAACGGCACTCTATCCAATGCAAAGTTTGGTAATGCAATATGATGATAAAAAAGGTATGTGTGTTGTTACTAAAGGGCTCAGAGAGTATGAGATACCAGCAAACCAAACCGATATTATTCGCGTAACCCTACTGCGTTGTGTGGGTTGGTTAGGCCAAGCCAATCTTACTTGGCGGCCGGGACGTGCATCGGGTATGGTTCTTCCATCACCAGAGTCACAAATTCAGGGGCTCCATCATTTCCATTTTGCCATACTGCCGATAGACAATGGTCAAAGTGCCCAACTTTGGCGTGATATTGAGCATTGGCGTTTACCTGCGTTTGGTTACCTAGACTCTGGTTGGTCTCAATTTAAAACTAATCCTCATTATATTGTTTTTCCTGATATTTATAGTTTACTGACGTGGGATAGCGAGCTGCATTTCAGCACTTTGAAAAAAGCACAGAACCAAGAATCACTTATTTTACGAGGGTGGAACCCAAGTAGTGAAACCAAAACTTATTCAGAGCCTAAGTCGAATACACAGATACACCAAGTTACTTTATCGGAGTCTCCATGCATAAATACAGATAAAGCAGCTCCTTGTACGCCTGTGTCTTGGTTGATTAATTAATAAGGAAAAGTAATGAAAGTACTTACATTTCGTTGTGAGTTACCAAATGGTATTCATGCAAGGCCAGCGAGTACAATTGAGCAAAAAACAGCTTGTTTTCAATCAGATATTTTACTTTTTAATAAAACCAAACAACGCCAAGCCAATGCGAAAAGTGTGCTAGCTCTTGTTGGTGCAGATGTCACTGTTGGTGACGAATGTTATTTTACAATCAGTGGAAATGATGAAAATCTGGCTTATGAAAAACTAAAGGTATTTATTGAGCAAGAGTTTATTCATTGTGATGGATTAATGCCGAAAAAAGATAAACCAGAACAAGGAATGATCCCGATATATCTGAGCCGGACACTATCCCAAATTATTCAGGGTGACGGTGTTAGCAAAGGTATTGCAAAAGGTAGGGCTATCTATATGAAATCTTTTGATTTACAACAGATTTCATTATCAGAGCCATCAAGTTCGCAATCAGAGCAATGTGAAATACTAAAACTTGCGTTACAAAGAGCTCGTCAGCAATTTAGTCTAGACATTCAGCAAGCTGATAAAGCAGCGGTTGATATTCTAGAGGCACAAAGCCAATTATTGGATGATGAGGATATTGAAGCGTGTTTGCTTGAACCAAGAGAGGCGCGTAATGCGATTGCGGCGTTATCAATGGCAATTGAGGAACTCAGCTTGCCATTTCGAAGCAGTAGTAATGAATATTTACGCCAACGTGAGTTAGATATTAAGGATTTGGGATTGCGTATAGCGAGGCATCTTGGTATTCAATCTAAAATACAACTTCCTAAATTAACAGAAGATTCGATTATTATTTGTCAAGGATTACTAACACCAAGCGAATTATTGGCATTGAGAGGTGAATATTTGCAAGGTATTGTGATGGCTACAGGCGCAGAAATATCACATACCGTTATTTTAGCGCAATCTTTCTCTCTTCCTTTAATATGCCTTTCATCCTCTATGATTGAATCAATCCAATCTGCTCATGTTTTATTGGTAGACACGCAATACGATTTATTAATTATTGAACCTGATGTATATGCAGATAATTGGTTCAAGTTTGAAAAAGATAAATTATCTCATTTGGCTATTTCTACGAATAAACCAAAAATTGATTATTCAGTATTGGACCCGTCTTTAATTTTTCTTGATGAAAGAATGGAAAGTAAAGAGGAAGTCATTAAACGATTAACTGATAATTTAGAGATTAATCATCGAGCTGATTCAGGGGCACAAGTTGAACAAGCAATATGGCAGAGAGAAGAGATTTTTAGTACGGCATTAGGTTTCTCAATTGCAATACCGCACTGTAAATCACCTTTTGTTAAACATAGTAGTATTTCAGTATTGCGTTTACCGAATGAGCTAGCGTGGGGAGACAATGTTGATGTTAAATTGGTAATTATGCTAACAATTAATGATTCAGATGAAAATCAGCATATGCGAATCTTTTCTGTTCTCGCACGTAAATTAATGCATGAGTCTTTTAGAAATGAAATATTAAATGCGAAAAAATCAAAATATATTGTTGATTTATTAAAGTTGGAATTAGGGATGTGAGATAAGAATATAAAATAATTTTAAAATTTTAATAAGGTTAATTTTCTTTTAAGTTACTTAAAGGGATGGGATGGTTTTTTCAAAAAAATAAGGAGTGTATATACATAAAAGATAACTAATAACTCATTGTTTTAATCGTTAAATAAAAAATAAATATTAATTATAGGAATCAGTTTATGAAAAACTTAACTCTAGGTATCTCTACGTTATTATTTTGCACAGCAGCGAATGCGACATATATTGACTATCGTCATGAATGGTTAGGGGATGAGCATCGTCATGAAGATCGTGTCAAAATTGGCCATAGCATGCAAAATGGAACTTATTTTAGCCTTGAAGGAAAATGGAGAAGCCGAGATGGCGGTTTCGGTGAAAACCTATCATCAAAAGGAAATGAGGTTGAAGTCGGTTATAAATATAAAGCCACAAAAGATTTTGTTTTAACTCCTTCTTTTGCGCTAGATTCCGGAGATAAAGATACAGCTTATAAATTCAGTGTCAAAGCAGCTTATAATTTAACGGATGATTTTAATATTGGAACTCGTTTACGTTATGGCGTAAGGCATTATGATAACTCTAATAAGCCTAAAAAAGATAATCAACATTATTGGCAGAGTAATTTTTATTTAGGTTATAAGTTGCAAGATTTCTCATTAAGTTATGACTTTGAATATAAATTTGATACTGATTATCCCGCATATAAAGGTAAAGAAAAGGATTATGCACATAATCTGAATGTGTCTTGGATTGGTAATAAGACATGGGTTCCTTATATTGAATTAGGCTATGTTTCCTATGATGACGGTTCATACGTCAAAAATGGACAAACTTACCGTGATGCATGGCAGTGGCGTTATCGTGTTGGCATTGCATATAACTTCTGATAGAAATAGTTAATTATCTAAAGGGAACAAATATGAACAATAAATTAAAATATGGTTTTGCCCTTGCATTAATGTCCGTTGGAACTGTCGCAATGGCAAATGACCCTACGGCTCAATCTTATAATTATCGCGTCGCGTTTATGCCCGACATCCATTTTCATGATGTTTATGGGCAGTTTGCTGATAATGCATTTGAAGGATTAAAAAATAGTAAAAGTGGTCAAAATGCCGTTATTCGTTCTATGTATGCGCAATTAACCTCTACGCGTTTATTTAATGAAAATTATTTTGCTCTACGTGCTGCACTTGATGATGCAGGTAAGAAAGGTATTAAACTCATTGCATTACCTGGCGATTTTACCGATGACGGCCAACCTATTCATTTACGTGGACTAGTGAAAGTCTTGCAAGAGTACGAGCAAAAATATGGTATGCGTTTCTTTGCAACGCCAGGAAATCATGATCCGAACCGCCCATTTGATATGCCAGCAGGAAAGGAAGATTTTCTTGGAATTGATGGTAAAACTCAACGTATCTTTAGTTTAGGGGCTAATGAGTGTACGGGATATAAAGGAAAAACGGCCGTTATAGAAACGGGCGCTGAGTTACCGACAATTTGTACCGAAGAAATGGTATATAATGGTTATGGTCGAGTGATGGATGCAATGAAATCGTTTGGTATTAATCCACTACCAGAAGATATTTATTGGGAAACGCCATACTCAAACTATGATTCTCAAGGTTACAGCTATGAAGCAGCTTTAAAATCCAGTGATTTTAACCAAAGACAGTATGAAATTTGTACTCAAGGAACAGGCGGTAAATATAAGCAGGAGGGGTATGGGCCTTGTTTTAATGTTGCAGACAGTAGTTACCTTGTTGAGCCTACTCCTGGTTTGTGGTTAATGGCCGTTGATGCCAATGTCTATGTTCCTTCTGAAAAAGCAGATATTAACCACCCTAAGGCGGCTAAAAACTTTGCGGGGTCGGGGAATGCGGGTTACAACAAAATGTTGACACACAAACAGCAGACTGTTGAGTGGATGGCGGATGTTGCAAAGCGCGCGAAAGAACAAAATAAAACATTAATCACGTTTAGCCATTTTCCGATGGTTGAATTTGATAATGGCGCAGCGGATGACCTTGAAACCATTTTTGGTAAAGGTAAATTTCAGTTAGAAAGGGCTCCAAAAGAAGACACGAGCCATGCAATGGCAAAAACAGGCATCGGTGTTCATGTTGGCGGTCATATGCATTTTAATGATACAGGTGTACGTAAGTATTCGGATGGCAGCTTACTTTTTAATATTCAAGCTCCCTCAATGGCAGCATATGTCCCTGCTTATAAAATATTGAATTTTAGAAATGCCAATGAAATTGATGTGCAAACTATTATAATAGAAGATGTACCTCGGTTTGATGAGTTATTTGAGCACTATCAGCAAGAATGGGATCACCTCAAAAATACCAACTCGTCGCATCTTTGGAATAAAGATATCTTAAGCGCAAATAATTATTATGACTTCACTAATTGGCATATTACTGAACTGACACGTTTACGTTTTATTCCAGAGGAATGGCCATGTGAAATTCGTCAAATGTTATTTAGTTTGAATGGTGAAGAGATGCTTATTTTAAGCCAATTAGATACAAAGAAAGCTTATAATGAAGTATTAACGGCACCATTGAGCCAAAATCATGAAATCTGTGCAAAGGACCCTGGGACTGTTAATGTCACCGAAATCTATTTGAAGAAAGACTCTGAGGCATGGAAAAAAGCCAGTGATAAAGCCGCTATTCTTGCTAAAAATACAGGGTATCAGTTAAAGGACTTTGCAAAATGGAATGGTTTTGATCTTGCTGTGGATTTTTATCGTTTACGTAATGCAGACGAGCTTGCGTTACAAGATATACCTGTAGAAAGATTAAATCAGTATCGATTCCTCACAGGAACCTTGTTATCGTCATTACCAACTGAGACTGACAAAATTAATGCGGGTAGTTCATTTGAAAATATTTTTAAATTACGTTTTGGCAGTATTTTCACTGTAATTGATAAATATCTACAAGGAAATCCGAGTCGAGATTTTTATCTTAATATTGAGTCTGGTGAAATTAAACCAATGAATGTTAATCAAGCTAGTAATTAGATTAACGATAGATAACATGGCTATAATAATGAAAAATCACTAACATCACTTGTGTTAGTGATTTTTTATGATAAAAATCATTCAGTTTATGGGGGATTATGAATTTTCAATTCGCTAATATTAACTAGTAACCAACTTAAATGGGTAAGTAAAAAATAATAGATGCCCTAAATTCAGCCCGAAATGAATTGATACCGCCAGCCATAATTTACCACTCCACATCCAAGCTAAGCCATAAATCAAACCAGCTAACGTAGCAAAGAGAATTAACAACGGCCCACCAGCAAAATGCACTGCACCAAATAACAGTGAAGTAATAACTAATGCGAGGTAAGGTGATTTTAACCAAAGGGTTAGGCGTTGCTGTAAATAGCCACGAAATAGCGCTTCTTCTGCTAATGAAACAAAAAATAGATTACAGAGCATAAAAGCAGGTAACCAACTAGGAAAATGCCATTCAAAGGCTAACCCACCAGCAGCAGTCGCAATTAGCAATAAAAGTGGAACAAAACTAACTAATAGTGCCCATTGAACTTTAGTTGCATGTTTGGCTGGACGGCAAATAAATAATGTTGGTAAGCAGGCAAGTAAAATAAAAGGGACGAGTGCCTTATCAAAATTAAAATACATTGTGAATGGAGCGCTATGTGTTCCTACTGTGACTTTATCTAGATATTTTAGGTTATTAAAACCAGGAAATAAGTGAATAAATAACCCGATCGCACAGATTAGTAAGGTGATTTCACTGATAACTTTTATGGGTAGGTAGTGTTGGAAACGCAAACGAATAATGGCAATTAACGTAATACAAGCTAAGAGTAGAATCGCTTGCCAATCAATAATGTATGTGAATGCAGCAGTAATGATTGTGCAGATGAGTAAAAAAAGAGCAATTAAACGATGTGTTGCAAGTGTAGCAAGTGAAGAGGCTAACATTAACCAAGCCATAAAGAATATCCATTATAATGTCTAAATTATTAGAAGAGGCGCAGTGTAATGATTTTGTGTGATTTTTCTAATTGAAAATAACTGAATAATAATAAATTAAACAAAATCAAATGGTTGTAATTAGATAATTTAGTTATCATCTATTAAACATTAGATTAAATTTGCCAATAGTTTCATCGTATCTATTGGCAAATAAGTCAAAAATTAGAGGGTTTCAATATCGTAACGGTATTTCCCATTATCAGGGACAAAAGTGAGCCGATGCGTAATACAAGCAGGGGTATCTTCATGATGATGGGTAACGAACAGGAGTTGTGTGTTACCTTGGCTTAGCATTACATCAATAAACCGCAGTACTAATAATCGGTTAAGACCATCTAAGCCTTGTAATGGCTCATCTAAAATCAGCATGGCAGGGTGTTTAACTAGCGCTCGAGCAATCAAAACTAAGCGCTGCTGCCCCCACGAAAGACTATGGAAAGGTTGCTGAGCTGTTTGTGTTGAAAAACCTAACAAAGCTAACCATTCATGTGCTAATTGTATTTGACGGTCAGATGGTGTTTGGTACAAGCCAATAGAATCATGAAAACCGGAAATAATGACATTGAGTACACTGGTTGCGACTCGGTATTCTTGGTGAATGCTATTGCTGACATACCCAATATGGCGCTTAATATCCCATATGGTTTCTCCTGACCCACGACGGAAGCCAAATAAGGTTAAGTCATTACTGTACCCCTGAGGGTGATCTCCTGTAATCAAGCTCAGTAACGTTGATTTTCCTGCTCCATTTTCGCCGATAATTTGCCAGTGTTCGTTTGGATTTACCTGCCAATTTAAACCGTGCAGTATCGGTTTGTCATTGTAGCTAACGGTCCCATTTTTTAAAATAATACGAGGCGTCGTATCATCCAGTTTTTCGTCTGCGGTTGGGTCTTCGGTTTCAGGGATGGAAAGTTGTTTAATTTTCTCGCTGTGCTGTAATTGTGTGATTAGCGTGTTAGCGAGTACTGACTCTCTATTTCCTGCCATCGTTAGCTTGCAGCCTGCGACAACACCCATATTTTCAATAAAGTCAGGGAGCTCATCAAAGCGGTTTAGCACTAATACTAAAGTTAAGCCTTTTTCAGACAAACTTGAAAGCAGTTCGCTAAGGTTACTTCTCGAATAGACATCTAAACCATCAAATGGCTCATCAAGGATCAACAGGTCAGGGTTGCCCATTAATGCTTGGCATAACAAAACTTTACGAGTTTCACCCGTAGAAAGGTATTTAAAGCGACGCGAAAGTAAGTCACTGATACCAAAGCGAGCGGCCAGTTCGAGACAATATTCATTGTCTTTATGGTTAAATTGAATGATTTCAGCAGCGGTATACCCCGTGTCATCTTCATCATCACTGAGCATATCTGTATTGTTGCGCTGCCATTCTTCATTGATGATTTTTTGTAATTGTTCAAATGATGAACGAACTGGAGAGGTGAATGTATTTTTTACGACACCCGAAAGTGGAGGGAGCTCATTGGAAAGTACTCGAGCGAGTGAAGATTTACCGCTGCCATTAGCACCAATAAAAGCCCAACTTTCCCCTTTTTCGATGTTAAGTTGTTGAATGTATAAAGTCTGGATTTCGCTGAGCTTAAAGTTGCCATGTTGTATTGTTATTGTGCTCATCAAGCTTCCTTATCATGATTATTTACCTTGTCATCTATCACAAATAATCAGGATTGAAGATAAAGTCAACAACTGAACGGTATGGCAGGAAAAAAAAGGTGAATGCTTACTTACTTTTATAGTAAGTAAGCAGGACAAATTAACACAGGGTGGCAATAATCACTTGGTCAGCATTGAATAGTGCAGTAACGCTATTATTAATTTTCAAAGATTGGCTATCAATTTCACTGTTTGGCATGGTTGAACATAAAGTTTCACCGCCTGTGAGTGTCACTATCACTTCGCTGTTCTCATCACCTCTCTCTAAAGTGGTAATTTTCCCTGCAAGGTAGTTATCAAAGCCTGTTGGGTTAGGTTGTTTAGTTATTTTTACCCAAGGTGCTTTAATCAATGCGAGAACTTCTTTACCTTCGGTTAACCCTAAACGGTTAGCGCTTTGCTCTGTTAGTGCGGCATTAATCACAGTGCTGTTATCGGCTAAGCGAATTTGTACATGTTGTTGAACTTGCATATGGTCACGGGAAATTAAAGTACCAAAAAATTGGTTACGGGCACTGGTTTGCAATGAAAACCGTGAAATAGCAGCTAATAAGCTGTCTAAAGGGAGATTATCTTCTTTGAGTACATCAAAGGCTTTTTGTTGAATTTGCGCCAGTAAATCATAAAGTTGAAGTAATCTTTCACCATAGTGGGTGAGTGTTGTGCCGCCACCGCCTTTGCCACCTGTTGCTCTATCAACAAGGATATCATCAGTGAGTTGATTCATTTCATTGATGGCATCCCAAGCACTTTTATAGCTGATCCCTGCGAGTTTAGCGCCTTGGCTGATTGACCCTGTCGCTTTAATTTGTTTTAGTAGCGCGATACGGCGAGGATCAGCAAATAAACTGCCCTGTAGTTTCAGTGTGAGTAAAATTTCGGCCTGCATAAATTTCTCCCTTCCGGCGTGGCTGGTGATGACAGACGTAAAAAGCACGTTTAGTATGTCGTTAGTATAATATTTTGTCTAAAATAGTCTCCATTATAACGTAATTGTGCGTTATTATTTTGATTTGATTTATACTCAATGTACTGAGAGTCAAGTTTTCCCTCGTCGGCGTATCTTGTAGGCTGGTGGGCACAGTATCACTGAAGAGGTTTTTTCCTATGTTTGAACTAATTAAAAGTTTGGGTTTTGCCCTGATGATGGTTCCAGTCGTTATGTTTTTGATCATGGGTTTGATCTATGGCTTGGGCGCGTTCTTTAACTTACTGTCTAAAGCACATGTACCTCATCATCACAACACTGAAAACAAGTAATTTTTAACAAAATTTCTTATGTGGCTGATTATAGACCCCCTGACTGTAAATGCAGTCAGGGGGTTTTTCATATTGGAGAGGAATTTCATGATGGTCGGTATTCGTTATCGTAGTAAGTAGAAAATAATTGCCGACGTTCATGAAGATTAAATTGCTCTTGTTCATAAATTGTTTTATTTAAGAAATCTTGGTGGAATTGTTTGAGCGTTTTATCAGGATCTTGCTGAATATTTTCAGTTAATTGCTTCATTGCTGCAATAACAAATAATCCACAGCCATTAGGTACGTTCTGTTGGATGTTTCCTTCTATGTAAGTGATATCTTCTTCAGTAACACCGCCCTTTTTGGCTGCCACTGTTATTTCTTTTCGAATATCGGTACTCACGTTATCGTATGAATTAAATAGAATGCATTTTCTTTTATTATTCGCTGATTGATGTATTGGATCTGCCTGATAGAGCACAAATAAGATCCAATGGTTATCATTAACATTGATAGGGAATAATTCGAATTGGTTTAATGTGTTGCTATTCAAGACTTTTTGTTCAATTATTTCTGCTAATAAATTGTACCCGCTTTGGATGAGGCCTATTGAGTCATTGACCGTCATATTTGATGGCAAAGTTGGGTTATTTTTATTGCTTGCATCAATCTCATCACTTGTTGTCATCCTGTTATTATCCCAAAGAGTGGATTCCGTAGGTTCATTTTTCATCAATAGTTTTGTTAAACCAAGTCTATCAATAACTTTTTCTATTGCAGATCCGACAATATAAAGGAGCTTAGAAGGGGTCGTTAGTTTCGAGTCTTTTAGGTGTTTTTTGGTTTTTGTATTAAGGTGTAATTGATATAATTTTTTGCTAGTTTCTTGTATTTCTTTATCTATACCTTTCTTTGCAGGCAGCTTTCCGCTAAATAAATCAAACAGAATATTTTCTGCTTTTCTTCCCTCACTGTCTTGCCGTAGAGCGATATTGTGTAATAAATCGATACTCTCTAAGTTCCCATTACTAGCCGATTTTGCTAAAGAAGATAAGGTTTCAGATGCTATTTCTTTATCAAACAGTCCATTAAACTGTTCGACTGTTAATTCTGCAATAAAGTACGTACTAAGCTTTGTCGAAAAGGCCACCATATAATTACCTTTGCTATGTCATTTGTAAAAGTGGAATGGAATACTGAAATGTGCACAACTTGTGCCGATAAAGTTATAAGGGCAATAGAAAGTTTTCTATAGAAAAACGATTTGAGTACTTGTGTGTTTTTTCATCAGCTAATTTATCCTTTAGGGAAAACATGCAACAAAATTGCATCATTTCTTGCGCCAGCACACTTTTATCGCGAGTTTGACTTTAAGTTATCGCTGTATCCTGTTATATATAACGTGTCGATAAATACTAGGGTAGATAAAAATGAAAAAAGGTTTGGTATCACTTCTCGCGGGCGCAACATTGACATTAACGATGGCTAGCCACAGTTTTGCAGCTGATAAAATTACGGTTTTTGCCGCTGCATCACTGACTAATGCATTAAATGAAATCTCAGAACAATATAAGAAAGACACCCAAGTTGAAGTTGTTGCTTCTTATGCATCTTCTTCGACTCTAGCTCGTCAAATTGAGCAAGGTGCTCCCGCTAATTTATTCATTTCTGCTGACCAACAGTGGATGGATTACGCTATTGATAAAAAGTTGATGGTCGAAGATACACGCTATACATTATTAGGTAATGAATTGGTGTTAATCGCACCGAAAGATGCAAAAATTGATAAAGTCGAAATCAATAAACAAACGGATTGGAAAAAATTGCTAGATGGTGGCCGTTTAGCTGTTGGTGATCCTGATCATGTCCCTGTTGGTATTTATGCCAAAGAAGCGTTAAGCAATTTAGGCGCATGGGAAACGGTTAATCCACTATTAGCGCGTACGAATAATGTGCGTAGTGGTATGGCATTAGTTGAACGCCAAGAAGCCCCTTTAGGGATTGTTTATGGTTCTGATGCTGTCGCTAGCCAAAAAGTCAAAGTGGTCGGTGTGTTCCCAGCAGATACACATAAACCTGTTGAATACCCAATGGCAATTGTTAAAGATCAAGATAACCAAGCAACGCGTGATTACTATGAATACTTGAAAACCCCTGCGGCTTCAGAAGTATTCAAACGTTACGGTTTTGAACCTCGAACTAAATAAACGTTAAGAGAGTATTTTTTTGCAGATGTTAAGTCCTTATGAATGGGAAGCGATTTACCTAAGTCTAAAAGTATCCAGTGTAGCTGTAATTTTCAGTTTACCATTAGGTATTTTAATGGCATGGGTATTGGTTCGCTGTAATTTTCCTGGAAAAACACTGCTTGATAGTATTATCCACCTACCACTGGTATTGCCGCCAGTGGTAGTGGGGTACTTACTGTTGATCAGTATGGGTAAACGCGGTTTTATCGGTGAATGGTTATATAACTGGTTTGGCTTTAGTTTTACCTTTAGTTGGCGGGGCGCAGCGCTTGCGTCTGCCGTGGTTGCATTTCCACTAATGGTGCGTGCAATTCGTTTAGCGCTTGAAGCGGTTGACCAAAAATTGGAGCTAGCAGCGAGGACATTAGGTGCGACACCATTACGTGTATTTTTCACGATAACCATTCCGCTCTCTCTTCCCGGCATTATTGTCGGAACAGTGTTAGCCTTTGCACGTTCGCTTGGTGAATTTGGCGCCACAATTACTTTTGTTTCGAATATACCAGGTGAAACACAAACCATCCCATTAGCGATGTACACCTTAATTGAAACGCCGGGGGCAGAAGTAGATGCTGCGCGGTTATGTGTCATTGCGATTATTTTAGCCTTGATTTCATTATTGATCTCAGAGTGGCTAACCCGCTGGGGTAAAAAGCGTTTGGGAGTGGCCTAATATGTTAGAACTCGATTTTTCACAAAAATTAGGCGACTTACAGTTAGAAGTTAAAACGCAATTGCCAACGGAAAGTATTACCGCGGTTTTTGGGCTTTCTGGCGCAGGAAAAACCTCGCTTATCAATGTAATTGGCGGGTTAACTAAACCCAATAAAGGGCGTGTTGTACTCAATGGTCGTACATTGGTGGATGTAGAAAAAGGGATTTGCTTACCGCCCGAACAACGCCATATCGGTTATGTATTTCAAGATGCACGGTTGTTTCCTCATTATCGGGTGAAAAGCAATTTGCGTTATGGCATGGCGCCTGAAATGAAAGCCCGCTTCGACGATATTGTCGGGCTGCTTGGTATTGAAAAATTACTCAATCGCTACCCGATAACCCTTTCTGGTGGTGAAAAACAACGAGTTGCCATAGGTCGTGCATTGCTTACAGCCCCTGAAATTCTCCTGATGGATGAGCCGTTAGCCTCTTTGGATTTGCCCCGAAAACGGGAATTGCTGCCGTATTTAGAAAAGCTTTCTCAAGACGTTAAAATTCCGATTTTATATGTCAGCCATAGTTTGGATGAAATTTTGCGTTTAGCAGATAAAGTCATCGTGATGGCACAAGGTAAAGTTAAAGCCTTTGGCGCCTTGGAAGATGTTTGGGCAAGCAGTGCTTTGCGTCCTTGGCTACAGCAAGAAACGTTAAGCAGTGTGGTCAGTGCAACTGTACATAGTCAACACCCTGATTATGAAATGACAGCGGTGATTGTGGGGAGTCAAAAACTGTGGATCCCACGTGTTAACGCACCACAAGGCACTAACGTTCGGATACGTATTGATGCATCGGATGTATCTTTGGTGCTTGAAAAACCACAAGTGAGCAGTATTCGAAATATTTTGGCCGCAGAAGTGGTTGAATGGATTGAAGATGGCGAACAAGTGGATGTGAAGCTAGATTTAGGCGAAGAACATTATTTATGGGCACGTATTACCCGCTGGGCAAGGGATGAGCTGTCTATTCGTAAAGGTAGAAAAGTGTATGCGCAAGTGAAGGCTGTATCGCTATCTCGTCATCTATAATCACTCGTCGTTCTTGGCGCTGTGACAATAGAAAATAAGAAAAGGAAAGCTGAGCTTTCCTTGAATTAATAAAATAATTGGACGTTACAGAACGTACTTACGGATAACTTCAGCAATACCCGGTTCAGTATTAACTCGAGTCACGAGCTTAGCTTGTTGCTTGATTTCATCAACCGCATTACCCATCGCGACACCTAAACCTGCGGTTGTCAGCATACTTAAATCATTGAAATTATCACCAAAAGCGACAACATCATTCATTGTCATCCCTTGGGATTCAACCCATTCCTTTAAGCGTTGGCCTTTACTATTACCTTTACGGCCGACATCCACCTGATCCATCCAAGACCATTCACAATCTAAACCAAAGTCATTTTCAATTTCACTAACGACTTGATGAAGTTGATCTGTATTTGGTGAGCTAACAGCAAATTTCCAAATAGAATCATAGTTATGCATCACATCAGCGTAATCTTCAACAAATTCAATGGTTGGACGCTGTGCAACAGGTAAGGATTCGGCCCAATTTAATGTACGTTTAATGCCTTCTGTTTGTGCGTTATAGAGCATCGCATTATCAACATACATCAAATGTTGAATATCAGTGCCCCGCAATTTGTCGATCATTTGCGTGACTGAATCGAGGGTCATCGGATTAGATTTTAGGACTTTTTTGCCTAAATAATCGTATAGATAAGTTCCGTTGCAGCAGATCGCTGGCGTATCAAGATCTAAGGTTTGATAAAACGGATGAATAGCGACATGATGACGACCTGTCACAATGATGACCTTAACGCCTTGGCGACGGGCTTCCTGTAAGACAGCTAGAGATTCCGGTAGAATTTTCTTTTGGTGATCAAGTAGTGTTCCATCAAGATCGAGCGCAATAACGCGGTATGACATAAACGGCTCCACGTGATTTTAGAGTTATCTATACGATGATTGGCAGCATCAGTATAGGAGATGAGGATATATTGAGCACAGCTATAAACTATCATATTCATGTTAGTAAGCTAAGGTTGTTTTATCATCATAGCGGATAATAGTAACGAACTGAACCGTTTTAGTATCACTATTATTTGTTCTTGGCACGATATATATAGTGGTGTTGGTGTCATTTTTTACAGTTAAAGCGAAATTAAACTAATAGCTGCGATAAATTGTAGATAATATTAATTGGCATTGTTAAATCTAGCTGTTGTTGAGGTTGTCTGTCAGAGACAGATATTCCATATTGTTTAGGTAGATACTTTTGATGTGAAAAGCTCAATATCGACTATGATTTTAAAATTTTAAGATAATGAGGCGTTTTTTTAGTAAATTGCAGAATTGAAATTTCGAACGCTCAAAAAGTTGTTAGCATGGACTCATACTACATTGAAGTGATTTGTGGCGAAGGTTATTTAGATAGTATTTAGCATCTTGCTAGTAAGAATAAAGGGTTTATTGTGGTAGCCAATAAAACTTTGATGTTACATTAAAAAATCAAGTTGAAATAATATACTTCGTTATTTATTAAAAATAAACAAGCATAATATAAAAAGTAATTTTCTTAGATTGTTTTCTTTGTAAAACATTAACTAATATGCATGTCGTTTTAAATTGAAAATAAAATCCATGCGAAATAGTTGGGCCATTAATATGGGGATTTAATTATATGAGGTTGGCGATAATTGGATGTGGGAATATTGTAAGAAAGGAACACATACCTGCATTATGTAGTTTGGGGGTGAGTATTAGTGCGCTGTGTGATATATCGATAAGTAATATTTATAAAACAAAATTATTATTAAATTACAGTCCTCCTACTTATTTATGTTATCGTAAAATGTTCGATGAAATTGAGCCAGATACAATTATTATTGCTCTTCCTCATGAGTTATATGAAAATGTAATTTTTTATTGCTGTAAAAATAATATAACAATAATAAAAGAGAAGCCATTTGCTTTAAATGTCATGCAGGCGAAAAAATTAAAGAATTTAATAATTAAAAATGATATGAGATTTTTTACTGTTTGTCAAAAGAGATATACGTTAGCTTATGAAAAACTGAAAGAATATTTAATCTCAACAGAAGAAAAAGTCTCCCAAATAGAAATAAGATACACTATTCCTAGTAAAAATCCAAATAGTGACTGGAGAAGCAGTCATGCGAGTTCTGGTGGTGGTGTTTGGTTGGATATGGGCTATCACATTGTAAATTTAGTAAACTATTTATTTGATGGAGATGAAATTAATGTTAATTACTCTAGGTTAATAAATACTTCTTCTGGTGAATATGATGTTGATGATGTTGCTTTTGTAGAGTTACAATGCAGAGATACAATTATTTTTATATATATCATGCGTAGGATATAAGAAACATGAAGATGTAACGTTAATAAGTAATAATTGTATTATTTATGGAAATGAAAATATAGTTCAGGTTAAGTCAAAGAAACAAAAAATAATAAATGAATTTAATTTTATTAATGCACTTGAGTCACCATTTGTTCGTATGTATCGAGAGCTTTTTTTCAGTGATTCTCAAGACAGTTTCAATAGTAACTTAGTCAGTTCACTTGCCGTGACCGATATTTTAGAAATTGCTTTCAAAGAAAGTGGTTATAAAGCGATAAAATAAAAAGGAATGGAAGTATGATGAAATCAAAATACTGTAAGTTTAGTCATCCAATTATTACAGATGAAATTAAAGATAGTGTTAATAGGCAACTTTTTGAAGATATCTCAATTTATGATAATGGTGGAATTTACGAGCGCCTAGAAAGTACATTTAAAGAAATTTTTGATGTAGAAAATGCAATTGCTGTTAATTCTGGTACTACAGCATTATTTTCCATGTTTTATGGTGCTGGTATAGGCCGAGGGGATGAAGTAATAGTCCCTAGCTATACATTCTTTGCTACATGCTCTCCACTCCACCAGCTAGGCGCTGAGCTAAAATTTGCAGACTGTGGGGATAATGGCAATGTAGATCCAAAATCCGTAGAAGCCCTGATTAGCGATAAAACAAAAGCGGTGATTATTACACATATGTGGGGGATACCGTGTGATATGGATGAACTGATAGATATATGCGAACGACACGAAATTCTTTTATTAGAAGATAGTTCTCATGCACATGGAGCAACTTGGGATGGCAAAATGATTGGGAGTTTTTCTGATGGTTCTGCTTGGAGTTTTCAGGGTAAGAAAATACTAACTTCAGGCGAAGGTGGCTTCTTTGCCACTAAGCATCGTGAATTCTACGAACGAGCTGTGTTAGTCGGGCATTTTAATAAGCGTGCAAAAAAGGAAGTGAACACTGATAGTTTAAGAGATTTTGCTATTACAGGGACTGGCCTTAATTTACGAATGCACCCACTTGGTGCTTCGGTTGTTATGCCTCAGATGCTAAACTTTGAGCAGATGATGCAAGAAAAAAGGGAAACTGCTCATTTATTGAAAACTGGAATTGAGCAGATCGATGGTTTAAAGATAGTTCGCATTCCTAAAAAAGCGAACCCAGCTTGGTATGCCATGCCAGTTATGTTTGATAAGTCTAAATTTTCAATTGGTCTGCATGAATTCGTAGATATATTAAACCAAGCTGGTGCACTTGAGGCTGATATACCTGGCTCAACGTGCCCTATCAATGAATATTCTCTCTTTCACTCACCAAATAAAATCTCTCGTGACTATGGTGAGAAAATTCGAATTAATAAAGCTTATTTCGGAAATGCTATAAAATTTCACAATAGTATGTTTAAGTTGGATATTTGGTACGGAGAAGAGCGTTTCAATTTTATTGATAATTATTTATCAATCATTTCATCTGTTACAGAGAAGTATCGAAGATGATAGAAAAATATATCCCCCATTCAGTCATGTCCAAACTTAAAAACTATGATCGTGTTGTTGTAGGCGGTTTAATCAAAGCTGGACATGATTCAAAAATTCTTTTTTTGAAGCGTTCAGAAGGCGAGTTCATGCCAAATGTATGGGAAATTCCTTCTGGTGGCATGGAGTGTGATGAAGATATGCAGACAGCGCTTAGTCGTGAAATCGCAGAAGAAACCGGAATGATAATTATTGAAATTTCTGGGTTTTCCGGTGCGGTTGAGTACCAAGCAATGGGCCAACGTTGTATCCAATTAAACTTTAATGTTTCATGCTCTGGTCATGTTTGTTTAAGCTCTGAGCACTCAGATTTTGCATGGTCTACTGTTGAATCATTCAAGGGAAATCTTGATCGTTTTATGTTGAGAACGTTAGGGTTGCAATGAGTTACCAAAAAGCTAGTTAAGGAGTTCTACAGTGTTAAATATTGCTTTAGAAGCCGCGAATACTGCTAGTAAATATTTACTAAAAGGTTTTTACGAAGCTGGTACATTTACCAGAAAAATAGATAACACCATTGTTACCGCTACAGATCTTAAAGTAGAAAATGTGATAAGAGAAGTACTTCAGGCGAGAACTCCACATATTCCTATTTTAGGGGAGGAGTTCGGAACAAATATTGAAGGTGAATTTTCTACCGGATGGATAATAGATCCTATTGATGGAACACGAGCATTTTTGTATGGCGTTCCATTATTTAGTACGTTAATTGCTTATGTTGAAAGTGGCATTCCCCTTGTCGGAGTTATATCATTTTCCGCTATTGATTCTATATATTATGCATCGTTAGGGAACGGGTGTTGGTCTAAAAAAGGTGATCTTGCACCAAAACGGATATGCACTCAGATAAAAAAAACGAAAAAATTAGGCGAAGCTGTTGTTTCGATATCAGGTATACACAGTACCAATTTTGATAACAGAGAAGGTAACAAAGCTTACAATCTATCAAATGTCGTTAATTCTGCTCAAGATATGGTTTTTATAAATGATTGTTATCAGCATTTAATGGTAGCAGCAGGAAGGATCGATTGTGCTATTGATACGTTAATGAAACCATGGGATATCGCGGCTATTTTACCTTGCCTTACTGAAGCTGGAGTTTATTATGCAAACATTAATGGTAATAAAACAAACGTGATCAATGGGGGAAGTTTGGTGTCAGCATCCTCCTCTGAGTTATTGGATGAATTAATTGTAGCTTTAAATTCATGACGCTGAACTTTGGCGCTATTTACTCACTGTGATTTGCATAATATAGGGTATAGTGAAGCCAATGTAGTGGACTATAGATGCGGTTTTGTATTTTTATCATGAATTAAGGAGTCAGGATGAATCAGGTTGTTTATATTGCGAGCCCCGAGAGTCAGCAAATTCACGTATGGTTGATGAATGAGGTTGGGGAACTTACTCTTTTACAAACAGTAAAAACACCGGGCCAAGTGCAACCTATGGTATTAAGCCATGATAAAAAATACCTTTATATTGGTGTGCGCCCGAATTTTCGTGTTGTAACCTATGAAATTGAAGGCAAAGGGACACTGCGTTTAAAAGCAGAAACATCCGTTCCAGGAACGCCAGTTCACTTATCATTGGATAACACGGGCAAATATTTATTTGTTCCTTCATATCATCAACATAATCTATCAGTTCTGACTATCAATGATGAAGGTGTACCAAACCAAGTCGTTCAAGTGATTGAAGGATTGCAAAATCCACATTCGTCTCATGTTGATGTTGATAATCAACAGCTTTGGGTGCCTTGCTTAGGTGAAGACCATATCCGTTTATTCGATTTACATGAAAATGGTTATTTAACCGAAGCAACTGCAGACCAAATTACTACGGCTGAAAAATCTGGCCCTCGTCATCTGGCCTTCCATCCGACTGAAAAGGTCATTTATTGTGTGAATGAGTTAGATTCAACGGTAGGCGTATATCGTAAATTCACTCGCTATCGTAACATGCAAACCTTGGCAAATTACCCATTAGGTAACGAAAGCCAGCGCTGGGCTGCCGATATCCATATTACGCCAGATGGCCGCCATTTGTATGTTAGTGAACGTTCTGAAAGCTACCTCAGCCACTATCTGGTTTCTGATGACGGTTGCGAGCTAACATTAGAAGCACGTTACCCAACAGAGACGCACCCAAGGGGCTTTAATATTGATGCGACAGGTCGTTTTTTAATTTCCAGCGGGCAAAAATCAGACCACATTTCAGTTTCTGAAATTGACCCGATTACGGGGAAATTGCGTTTATTATCACGCTATGGGGTAGGGAAAGGACCTATGTGGGTCACTATCCTTTAATCTTCGTCATACTTCGAGCTATAGCGGTGTTGGCTTCACTCGGCTACTTGGGTCACATACTGGTGTATGCTCCCCAAGATATCCTCGATTGCCGCCTTGCTATAACTCGAATTATTTAGAAGATTATCTAGTTAAAAATCTAGTTAAAAATCTAGTTAAAAATCCAGTTAAAAATCCAGTAAAAATCGACTTCGATTAAGATTGAATTTATTGAGTTATCCCAACACTTTTGCCATCGTATTCGTCACTTTGCTCAGTTGCTCTGGGGTGATGATGTACGGTGGCATTACATAAATCAGTTTGCCGAATGGGCGAACCCAAACACCATTTTCCACAAATACTTTTTGCAAAGCCGCTGTGTTTACAGGTTTCTTCATTTCAATCACGCCAATTGCACCGAGAACTCTCACATCTGCTACGCTAGGATGGGATGCTAATGGTGTTAGCTCAGCCTTAAGTTGTTGTTCAATAGTGGTAATTGTTGTTTGCCAAGGGCTATTGAGCAGCAAAGTCAGGCTAGCATCTGCAACGGCACAGGCAAGTGGGTTGCCCATAAAGGTCGGGCCATGCATAAAACAACCCGCTTCCCCATTGCTAATAGTTTCTGCAACGTGGCGGGTTGTGATCGTTGCCGAAAGGGTCATATAACCACCGGTTAATGCCTTTCCTAAACACATAATATCCGGTGATATATTTGCATGGTGGCAAGCAAACAATTTGCCCGTACGACCAAACCCCGTAGCGATTTCATCGGCAATTAATAATAGACCATATTGATCGCATAAATGGCGAACTCCCTTTAAATATTCAGGGTGATAGATGCGCATTCCACCAGCGCCTTGAACAATCGGTTCAAGGATGATCGCTGCAATTTCATGGCTATTTTCGGCAAGTTGTACTTCAAGAGGGTGTAAATCTGCACTGTTCCATTCATCGTAAAAACCGCATTGAGGAGCTTCCACAAAAATATGCGGAGGTAAATACCCCTTATACAGGCCATGCATTGAATTATCAGGATCGCATACGGCCATTGCACCGAAGGTATCTCCATGATATCCATGGCGTAACGTGAGGATACGTTGACGTTTTTCCCCTTTGGCTTGCCAATATTGCAATGCCATTTTCAGAGCAACTTCAACCGCCACTGACCCTGAATCGGCAAGAAAGACACATTCGAGTGGCTCTGGTGTGATTGCAACCAACTGCTTGCATAGGTTCACTGCGGGTGGGTGCGTAATTCCGCCAAACATCACATGGGACATTTTTGCTAATTGCGTTGTGACCGCTTGGTTTAATACAGGGTGATTATAACCATGAATGGCTGCCCACCATGAAGACATCCCATCAATTAATTTTTTCCCATCGGCCATGATTAGCTCAGCTCCATGGGCTTCAACAATCGGATAAGCCGGAATTGGCTGGCTCATCGAGGTATAAGGGTGCCAAATATGTTTGGCATCAAATTGAATATCTACGTTATTCATTTGCTATCATCGTCAACTTTTTTATCTCATTTTAGTTGACATGATAATCACAATATTTAAACTGGCAACAACTTTTTCAACTGGAGCGTTTCCGTGAGCCAATTAAAACAGTGGACAATAAAACAAGCTAATGAACTGTTTTCAATGCCTTTTTTTGAACTATTATTTCAGGCACAGCAAATTCATCGCCAACATTTCGACCCCCAGCAAGTGCAAGTCAGCACTTTGTTATCGATTAAAACTGGGGCTTGCCCTGAAGATTGTAAGTATTGCGCGCAAAGCGCCCGCTATAAAACAGGACTAGAAACTGAAAAATTAATGGAAGTTCAGCAAGTTCTGGAATCGGCGAAAAAAGCAAAACAAGCAGGTTCAACCCGTTTTTGTATGGGCGCGGCATGGCGTAACCCGAAAGAACGCGATATGCCTTACCTTGAAATGATGGTAAAAGAAGTGAAGTCACTCGGCATGGAAACCTGTATGACTTTAGGGATGATTGATAATTCCCAAGCTCAACGCTTAGCAGAAGCAGGATTAGATTATTATAACCATAACCTTGATACCTCTCCAGAATACTACGGCAATATTATTACGACTCGCAGTTATCAAGATCGCTTAAATACACTCGAAAATGTACGAGATGCAGGGATCAAAGTCTGCTCGGGTGGGATTTTAGGCTTAGGTGAAAAAGTTAGTGACCGAGCGGCCTTATTAGTCCAATTAGCCAATTTACCGAAACCGCCAGAAAGTGTGCCGATCAACATGTTGATGAAAGTTGAAGGCACCCCAATGGCAGATAACGAAGATGTCGATGCATTTGATTTTATTCGTACTATTGCCGTTGCACGCATCATGATGCCAACGTCATACGTTAGGCTGTCTGCAGGCCGTGAATACATGAATGAGCAAACCCAGGCATTATGTTTTATGGCCGGTGCAAACTCCGTATTCTATGGGTGTAAATTATTAACGACGCCAAACCCTGACGAAAACAAAGACTTGGCGCTATTCAGAAAACTGAATATTAACCCTGAGCGTTTTGAAACCGACGAAGGGGATAACCATCAAGCTGCTAAGTTAGCCGAAACGTTGTTAACTGCTGATAACGCTCAATTTTATAACGCTGCAGTATAATGACTTGGCAATCATTTATACAAAACCAGATAGCGCAGCGTAAGCAGGCGTCTATCTGGCGTCAACGTCAGTGCATTGATCATGCGAATGGTAGGTCTCTTTATTTTTCCGGAAAAGAATATCTCAACTTTTCATCCAATGACTATTTGGGGTTATCTCACCATCCCCAAGTGGTTGCCGCTTGGCAACGTGGTGCCGATAAATATGGCGTGGGGAGTGGGGGATCGGGACATATCACAGGGTTCACCAAAGCGCATAATAAATTAGAGCAAGCGCTCGCTGGTTGGCTAGGCTACCCAAAAGCCTTATTGTTTATTTCTGGATTTGCTGCGAACCATGCGGTGATCACCGCATTAATGACGGAAAAAGATCGTATCTTAGCGGATAAGCTCAGCCATGCATCGATCATGGAAGCCTCGATTCATTCGGGGGCTCAATTAAGGCGCTTTCAGCATAATAATCCATTATCACTCGAAAACTTAATCCACAAGCCTATTTCGGGAAAAACGCTTGTTGTGACGGAAGGCGTTTTTAGTATGGATGGTGATAGTGCTCCCCTTCAACAATTACAGGAAATAGCAAGAAATCAGCATGCTTGGTTGATGGTTGATGATGCACATGGTATTGGCGTTATCGGAGAACAAGGTCGTGGTAGCTGCTTTGCGAGTGGGGTTAAACCTGAAATTTTAGTCGTGACATTTGGTAAAGCATTTGGTTTAAGTGGCGCAGCGGTGCTGTGTGATGAGCCAACGGCTGAATTTTTCATCCAATCTGCACGCCATTTAATTTATAGCACTTCGATGCCTCCGGCTCAGGCCGTTGCTCTTCTGGCGGCCGTTGAGCAAATTCAGCTTGCGGATCAGGCACGAGAAAATCTTAAGCAACATATTGAATATTTTAGACATAATGCTGATTTTCATGGCATGCAACTGACTGATTCAACGACGGCTATTCAGCCATTAATTGTTGGCGAAAACCAAGCTAGCCAACAGTTAGCCAATTTTTTACGCAACAAAAATATTTGGGTGCAAGCGATTAGGCCGCCAACGGTTCCGCCCGGGAGTGCTAGGCTACGGATCACGTTAAGTGCTGCACACCAACGTCAAGATATCGATCAATTATTGGAGGCTTTACATGACTTTATCGCTCAGTCGTGAAAAGCATAAAATTGCAGCGGCATTTGGCCGTGCAGCTAAAAGTTATGATGCAGTGGCAAGTTATCAACGATCAACAGGAACACAACTCCTTGATCATCTGACTTCAGCCTTAAATCACTCACAATCAACGGCGCCATTGCATATTTTAGATGCAGGGTGCGGTACGGGCTATTTTAGCTATAAATTGAAAAACCAAGGGCATCGCGTCACTGCATTAGACCTTTCTGTGGGAATGCTTGAAATGGCACAAACGAAAGCCGTGGCCGATCACTATTTATGTGCTGATATAGAATCCATTCCATTAGATTCACAAACCTTTGATGTGGTTTTTTCAAGTTTATCGGTCCAATGGTGCCAAGATCTGAGTAAAGCATTAAGCGAATTGTATCGGGTGACAAAACCGGGTGGAGTTGTGGTGTTCACTACGCTTGCAGAGCATTCTCTCACAGAATTATCTTCAGCTTGGCATTCACTTGATGGCTATTCGCATGTGAATTCCTTTCTCAGTGTTCAACAGATACGAAATAGTTGTCAGTCATGGAGACATAAACTTATTTTTCAGAAGGATACACTCTATTTTCCTGAGTTAATAGCGTTGCTCCATTCATTGAAAGGGATTGGCGCGACACATTTGACCACTGGGCGTAAAGCTGGGCTAGTGACTCGCCAGCATTTGCAGCAACTTGCTTTGCTCTATCCAATGACAGAGCAAGGCCTACCTTTAACTTATCATACGGTGTTTGGAGTGATTTTCCGTGACTAAAGTGTATTTTGTAACAGGAACGGATACAGAAGTAGGGAAAACCGTTGTAAGTTGTGCTTTACTGCAAGCCGCAGGTTATCAAGGTTTGAACACGGTGGGCTTTAAGCCCGTTGCATCTGGAAGTGAACTCACGGTAGACGGGTTGCGTAATAGCGATGCGTTATTATTACAAGCCAATAGCCGAGTAAAATTACCTTATCAGGTGATTAACCCGATTGTGTTTGAAGCACCCACTTCGCCACATATTATCAGTGAAGAATTAAATCAACCTATTGAATTTTCAATAATCAATCAAGGGTTGGCTTATTTGAAATCTCAAGCTGATTGGTTATTAGTGGAAGGTGCTGGTGGCTGGTATACCCCGTTATCCGTAGAAAAAACGTATGCAGATTGGGTGATTGAACAGCAGTTACCCGTTATTTTAGTGGTTGGTGTTAAGTTAGGTTGTATAAACCATGCATTGTTAACCATGGAATCTATCGAGGCTTCAGGTTTGCCTGTGGCTGGCTGGGTCGCCAATGAAGTTGAACCTGCTGGTCGTTTCCAAGCACAATATTTGCTGACACTTAATCGAATGATTAAGGCACCTTGTTTAGGTGTGATCCCACATCAAGACACTCTTAACGGTGAATTAGGCAGCTATTTAGATCT
Organism: Providencia sp. PROV116; assembly: GCF_028482485.1. NCBI lineage: Bacteria > Pseudomonadati > Pseudomonadota > Gammaproteobacteria > Enterobacterales > Morganellaceae > Providencia > Providencia sp. PROV116. The sequence continues at coordinate 143,676 of NZ_JAMPQO010000005.1, forward strand.
TTCTTTATTAACTCTTTGATTATATAAAATTTATAAATATTTTACCCCAAGTAAGTCAAGTGCTTGGGGCTGATCAATTGTTAAATAGAGATCCGATCTTTTTTAACGTTCTCAACTGAAATACTGTCAAGTATTTCAGTAAAAATACCACTCAGATCTTAATAAAAAAGATAAAATCTGTTTTTCATCGCAGTTACTACGTAAAAATTTTTTCATTAAACTGCCATCTTTTTGTCATTTAGCCTCCATTGAACAAATCTTAGGGATCTTGTGAATCCATGAGCCTAAAGGGCTTCAAGAGTTATCCACCATTTCTGTGGATAACCTTGTGTATTAACGTTATAAAACAAGTTCTACGCTAGGCGACAAGCGGCTTTGACTTTATTTGATGTGATTCTGGACTTTAAATTAATTTTTAATAAATACAAATGGTTAAATAAAATCAAGCCTTCAATTTGCATTTGAGATACGGCATAAAAATGCAATAGCATAAAATATAAAGTTTCAAAAAGGTCAAGCACTTTTTTGGGGATAACATTTTTATAAACATATTAGAACGGAGAATAACAGAAAATTTAGCTTCAATACTTGAAGCTGGTTTTTTATCCAGTATCATAATGGGAGAAACTAGTTAAGGGGCGTTAATATGAGTAAGGATTTTAAGCTGTATTCTGATTTTCAGCCGGGAGGGGACCAACCCGAAGCCATCCATAAGTTAAGGGAAGGGCTACAAGATGGACTTGCTCATCAAACCCTATTAGGGGTAACGGGGTCTGGTAAGACGTTCACTATTGCCAACGTTATTGCGCAAGAGAACCGGCCTACCATGTTAATGGCGCATAATAAAACCTTAGCGGCACAGCTTTATAGCGAAATGAAAGCCTTCTTCCCAGACAACGCTGTGGAATATTTCGTTTCTTACTATGACTATTATCAGCCTGAAGCTTACGTCCCAAGCTCCGATACTTTCATTGAAAAAGATGCGTCTGTAAACGAACACATTGAGCAAATGCGGTTATCTGCGACCAAGGCCTTACTCGAACGTCGCGATGTGATTGTGGTGGCTTCTGTGTCGGCTATTTACGGTTTGGGTGACCCTGACAGCTACTTAAAAATGATGTTGCACCTAACGGATGGCATGATCATCGACCAACGCTCAATTTTAAGGCGTTTAGCGGACTTGCAATATACGCGGAATGACCAAGCTTTTACGCGGGGGACTTTCCGAGTTCGTGGTGAGGTTATCGATATTTTTCCTGCGGAATCAGACGAGTATGCCTTACGTGTTGAGTTGTTTGATGACGAAGTTGAACGGTTGTCATTATTTGACCCATTGACAGGGCAAATACAACATCGTGTTCCTCGTTTCACCGTTTATCCAAAAACGCACTATGTCACACCGAGAGAGCGTATTCTCGAAGCAATGGAACAAATTAAGGTTGAATTAGCGGATAGACGAAAAGTATTACTAGAAAACAATAAATTACTTGAAGAGCAACGTATTACTCAACGAACGCAATTCGACTTAGAAATGATGAATGAGCTCGGTTATTGTTCAGGTATTGAAAACTATTCACGCTACTTATCGGGTCGTGCTCCTGGCGAGCCGCCGCCGACACTATTTGATTACTTACCCGCAGATGGCTTGCTGGTGGTGGATGAATCTCACGTTACCATCCCGCAAATCGGTGCGATGTACAAAGGGGATCGCTCAAGAAAAGAAACCTTAGTTGAATATGGGTTTCGTCTCCCTTCTGCATTAGATAACCGCCCAATGCGCTTTGAAGAATTTGAAGCCTTAGCTCCTCAAACTATTTATGTGTCGGCAACGCCGGGTAACTACGAGCTTGATAAATCAGGCAATGAAGTGATTGAGCAAGTTGTTAGGCCTACTGGCCTACTTGACCCGATTATTGAAGTCCGCCCAGTTACTACCCAAGTGGATGATTTACTGTCTGAAATCCGTATCCGTGTACAGAAAAATGAACGTGTATTAGTCACTACTTTAACAAAACGTATGGCAGAGGATTTAACGGAATATCTCGAAGAGCACGGTGAGCGAGTGCGTTATCTTCACTCAGATATCGATACAGTCGAGCGTGTGGAAATTATTCGAGACCTGCGACTTGGTGAGTTTGATGTACTGGTTGGGATCAACTTATTAAGAGAAGGCTTGGACATGCCAGAGGTCTCTCTGGTGGCTATTTTGGACGCGGACAAAGAAGGTTTCTTGCGCTCAGAGCGTTCGCTTATTCAAACCATAGGGCGTGCGGCTCGTAACTTAAATGGTAAGGCAATCCTTTATGGAGACAGGATCACCAACTCCATGCAAAAAGCGATTGCAGAAACAGAGCGTCGCCGTGCTAAACAAATGGCGTTCAACGAAGAACATGGAATCGTACCACAAGGTTTGAATAAGAAAATCGGTGATATCCTGCAAATTGGCCACAAAGTGGGTGGTAAAGGAAAAAACCGTACGAAAGACAATGGTAAAAATAATAATTCGGTTGATATCCAATCGATGTCGACAAAAGAGTTGGAGCAACGGATTTCACAACTTGAAGCGCAAATGTATAAGCATGCTCAAGATCTTGAATTTGAAGCGGCTGCGCGAGTCCGAGACGAATTGCAGGAGATACGCTCTCAGTTTATCGCTAATTCGTAATTTTCCTCATACCTCACGCTGTGGGGGTGTTGGCTACGTTTAGTCACTCGGGTCACATATTTATGTATGCTCCCCGAGCTGCCTTCACTTGCCGCCTACCCACAACGCAAAGTATTTTGAAAATAGATTTTGTGGAAATACAGGAAACAAAGGGCTAATTTTAGGGAAGGTTTTCCGCTGCGGGTATTTAGCAGCGGAATGGCGGTTAGGGGGTTATAACAAGTTGATGGTTTCTTCGATGGCTTGCAGTAACAGCTTTCTATCATGGCGATAGGGAATATCGTCAGCTTCGAGTACCCGTTGAATTATTTTGCGTTCAGGGCTGATATTGCTGGTTTGTGTGCGAGGGCCAAGGATTAACGCATCAATTTTTTGGCAACCAATATAATGCTCCATCATTTTTAGCTTGTCAGGCAAAGACAGGTTTGCTGCTGGGGAGCTAATTTCTTTCGCTAAGTTACCAATATAAATCATCGGGGCTTTACATTCGCGCAGTGCAGCTGCAATTTCATCCAAAAGCAATAATGGCATTAAACTGGTAAAAAAGCTGCCGGGGCCGATAATAATTAAGTCTGCTTGGTGGATAGCCTGTAAGGCTTCTTTCGTTGCCTTTACTGTCGGGTATAAGCGTAATTCTTGCGGGATTTCATGTAAGGCATCAACATTCACCTCACCGTATACTTCATTGCCCATTTCATCGATAGCCATTAAATCAACAGGGGATTCCGACATCGGGATCAACTGCGCATCAACTTTTAGCATATTACGGATAAGATTTATGGCTTCTAACGGACGAACACTTAGGTGGTCTAATGATTTTAACATTAAATTACCTAAATTATGGCCTGAAAGTTCACCATTACCGCTGAAACGGTATTCAAACATCGCAGAAGCAATAGATGGCTCAGTAATTAGCTGATTTAAACAGTTACGCATATCTCCCCAAGCGATCCCGCCTTCAGAGCGGCGAATACGGCCTGTTGAGCCCCCATTATCGGTTGTGGTAACAATACCCGTTAAACGAGAACCTAAAGAAGAAAGTGAAGACATCACGCGACCAAGTCCATGCCCGCCACCTAGAGCGACAACATGCCTGAGATCCGCCAGACTGCAATTCGGCATAGTGTTCCTATATCAGTTAATTTTCAGTACTTATAAAAGCAAGTAAACCAGCGAGTTACGAAATGCGTTTTTTACGCTAAGCCCGTTTTATGGCGACTAAAATAAATTGGGCGTTAATCTATCATAAAACATCATTCTTAGCTTAAGTACTGTGACAAAAAACAATAAAAGAGACGATTCTGTATTGATGTGAGTCTTAGAAGGAAAAATGCGCTAGGGAGTTTTCATTTTAAATTATTATCTATATTATGTAAATAATTCTCATTTTCATTATTTATTTTATGGATCAATATGTCTGATTCAGAATTACAGCGCCTGTTTGCTCGCCATTCATCGTCGTTATGCCGTTATCTGAATATGTACCTTAAAGACCATAATTTAAGTATGGATATCACACAGGAAAGCTTTGCTCGAATGGCAGAGTTAATGAAAACATCAACTATTCAAGATTTTGATGCGTATTTGTATCGCATTGCGAAAAACCTGATGGTTGACCATTTCCGGCTACAGAAAAAACAACAATTAATGGCGATCAGTGACCAACACTGGCAAGAGATCCCATCACGGGTAAAAGGCCTTGAAGCCACGGTTATTCATGACCAACAACTCGCACAAATTCAGAAAATTATTCAATCTTTGCCGTCCAGGACTCAGGAGATATTTCGCTTGCATCGAGAAGAAGGATTAGCTCAAACGGAAGTGGCGCAGCGCTTAAATATTTCATTAAGCACAGTCGAAAAACATTTAGCCAATGCATTGGCAATGCTAATTCATAAATGGAGAGACTAGTCATGAAGCCATCTGATAGTCCATCTGAAATTGAAAACAAAGCCGCAATGTGGGTTGTTAAAACAACGCAACGAGAGCTGACGTCGCAAGAAAATGAAGATTTCCAGTCTTGGCTCAATGCGTCAGAGTTACATAAGTCTACATACTATCGTGCACGGCAATTATGGGCATTAACAGCCAATAAACCGCGACAACAAACAGTAGATAACCAACAGGGAATGAATAAAAAGAGGCGGCCTCGCTATATTGGTTTATCAATAGCGGCGGTTGTGCTAGTGAGTGTGTTATCCATGTCAATTTGGTATTTTCAATATACACAGCCAGTGGATTACTATGCGAAAACCGGTGAAATACAGCATATTACCTTACCTGATGGTAGCCGTGTTGACCTCGACAGTGGTGCGCAATTGCAATTAGCGTTTAGCCCGCAGTATCGGCAAGTTAATTTATTACGAGGGCGTGCTTATTTTACTGTTGCACCAAAAACGGATACGGAACCAAGGCCTTTTCAGGTTATGGCGAAAAATGGGATAACTCAGGCACTTGGCACTGAATTTTCAGTTGATAATGAAAATAGCAAAGTAGCAGTCAGTGTTTATCAACACAGTGTAAAGGTGTCACTATTATCAGGGCAAGAAATGGTCATTCCAGCAGGAAATTTCACTCAATATCAATCAGATATAACGCCTATGACTTCCATGGTCAACTCACATTCTACGGTATGGCGAGAAGGACAAATTATTTTTCAGCAGCAAACCTTTCCGGAGGTTATTGCTGAAATAAATCGATACCGTGACAAGCAAATTATTTTATTGACTGAGGAGCGAGTCGGGCACATTAGTGGTGTATTACAAATTAACACACTTGATAGTGGGCTAACGCATTTGGTGTCATCGTATGGCTTATCCGTTTATGAAACTCCATTTTTCACTTTAATATATTGATTATTAATAATTAATATAGATATCGAATAATAATAAATTATTTTTTTAAAATTTATTTACGGGTTTTCCTAATTCCTGCGTCTTGATCTAAGTGATTATGATTTTTATTACCATTATCATTTTAGGGATGGGAAATGGCTCAAAAAAAGCACCACTATAAAAAAGCAACACTCTGTGTTCACCTTGCATTATTTACGTTACCAGCATTTTCATTTTTCAATCTAGCACAGGCTAACTCAGCGGTAGCATCCGCACAGCAGGAAATAACATTTTCTGTTGAGGCAGGCTCACTTGAAAATGCTTTGCTGCAATTCGCTCGGCAAGCAAAGGTAGAAATTATCATTCAGAGCCGAGAAATTAATGAGTTACAAAGCCAAGGCTTGAAAGGAAGCTTTACGCTACAGGAGGGATTACGTCGATTAATTGGTTCAAACCCTGTGCAATATCAATTACAAAATAACCGAATAACTATTGAGCGTATCACGCCTACTACCGGTGATTCGGTGATTAAGCTAGATAACATTACCGTCACAGCAAGCCAGATCCAACAAGGGGATTGGGTATATAACAGTCCATCATCTGTCAGTGTGATTAGTAAAAAACAAATTGATGACCGCCCACCAAAGCACATAGCTGATGTGTTAGAGCTAACGACAGGTGTCTATTCGAGTGTTAGCCAGCAAGACCCTTCTTTATCTGTGAATATCCGTGGGATACAGGATTATGGCCGTGTGAATATGAATATCGATGGTATGCGGCAAAACTTTCAAAAAAGCGGACATGGGCAGCGCAATGGTTCTATGTATATCGACTCAGAACTGCTTTCTGGGGTGGAAATACAAAAGGGCAATACAAGTGGGATGGGGAGCGGTGGAACCTTAGGTGGTGTGGCGACCTTCAATACAGTCAACGCGTCTGATTTTTTATCAAAAGATAAAACTTTTGGTGGAAAATTACATGCGAGTACGGGGTCAAATAATACTCATTTTATTGGCAGTAGTGTGCTGGCATTAGGGAATGAAAACGCGGATTTGTTATTTGCGGCCAGTGAACGACGTCTTGGGGATTATAAACCAGGAACTCACGGTAATATCGGTAATATTCGAGTCAATAATGGGGCAGGGCATTATGATGAACTTGCGCACCAATTAAAACACACTCGTATTAATGACAGTAATTACCGAATGACCTCTTATTTGGCAAAAGCCGGTTGGAATATAAGTGACGAACAGCGTTTACAATTTAATTACTTAGAAACCAAAGTGGCAACGCCAAATGCAGGAACGCTAACGAATTTAGGTAGCTCGTGGCCTTATAAGCTAGGGTGGAAAAGTAGCGGTTTCAGTGATGTAACAGCCAAGAATTATTCCCTTGATTACACTCAATTTAGCGATAACCCATGGAGCACCGAGCTAAAAGGAAAAGTGTATTTTGTTGATACCAAAGACAATACAGATACCTATTCCACTAGCCAAATTTATAATAATGGCTACCAGATGGACACTCGAGTCAAAACGGTAGGGATACAGCTTGAAAATCATTCAGAAATTGAATTTAACCATAACAATGTATTAAAAGCGCATTATGGTTTGGAAACTTTCCAAGACAAAGCGAGTAGTAGTTCGACACGTGAAGCGGCGAGTGGAGTGACACCGGACGGAAAACGTTCATTGAGCTCACTTTTCACTAATTTGACTTATGAATACGATGATTGGTTAACATTAGAAGGGGGAATGCGTTATGACTATTATTCTCTCAAAGGCCAAACGAGTATGAGTTATGCAGTACTTCCTTATACCAAAGACAATCCATGTACAGGAAGAAGGTTACGTGATTGCAAGGTTGTTATGACGACGGAAAATTGGGATGTTGATAACTCAGAAGGGGCATTTTCACCCCATATTCGTTTAGCGGTGCGTCCTAATCTTGAATGGATGGAATTGTTTACCAGTTATGGGCGGTCATGGCGCCCGCCAGCGATTACAGAAACGTTAACCACAGGAAGTGCTCACAGTAGTTCGACTCAATTTCCCAATCCGTATTTAAAACCTGAGCGTTCAAATGCTTGGGAAGTGGGGATGAACATCAATTATCCGCAATTGTTTATCGAAGAAGACCGATTTGTGGCAAAAGTTGCCTATTTTGATACACGTGTAGATAACTACATTAACTTAGCGATTGACCGTAAGAAACCAGGGATGGTTAGCCCTAATATTGGAAATGCTGCTTATAGCAACAACTTGGTTGCGACCCGTTTTAGAGGGGTTGAATATCAACTAAATTACGACGCAGGTTTTGTGTATGCAGACCTGACCTTTACCCATATGATTGGCAAAAATAAATTTTGTTCACATCCTGCATGGCTAGGTGGTGTATTGAAGTATGGCGAAGACGTTGGCCCAGGTAACTGGTATGTTGAGCCAAATGAGGCATCAAATAACCATGTGGATTGTGACAGCAGCGCCATTTTCAGCAGTGCAGCGAACTTACCCGGTGACCGTGGTTCCTTTACATTAGGTGGGCGAGCGTTTGATAGAAAACTCGATGGTGGTGTAGTCGTTCGCTTCACGCCAGGTTTTCAAGACTACTCAGTACAATCAAATTCCCCTTACTTAGCTGACTGGCCTAAATATACATTGATTGATTTATATGCAAGTTATGCATTAACCGATAATTTAACTATTCGAGGAAATGTCGAAAACTTGACTAATCGGGCGTACGTGGTTAGTTATGGGGAAAGCTTGGCCAATACGTTAGGTAGAGGGCGAACGGTGTCGGGCGGGATAGAATACCGTTTCTAAATACACGTCATACTTTACGCTGTCGTGTTATTGGTTAATAAATTTTGCACCTTACTATTTATTTTTAATTGATATGCCAATTATTCAATTTGAAATATCGGTTTTGATAAGCGTTGAGTGTTGATATTTATAACGTAAACAATTAGATGGGGAGCTTGCTCCCCATTTTAGATCTATATCAATAAATGTTTAATTAAATAGTTAGAGATGTTAATCAATTAGTATGAAATTATGCTTTTTAAAGCCATCTAAAATGGAAAATTATCAGTGATAATAATAGCTTCGGTGATTCTATAATATCTTTTGTAAGTCGCTGTATATAATAGTATATATCGAATTGCAATTCGCTTTTTCAATTTCTATCGGCTAGAATCCTTACATAAATTAAGTGAACAGAGTGACGCATTTTACAGTTTAAAATCAGTGACTCGGTTCCAAATAAAACTCCTAGCCTTTGCGTCTAAGTTTGAATGACTGAATATGATGCACTGGCCGTGGCCTAGAGCCACCAGGGTGCAAGATAGAAATGTCTGCATCTCCCGTACTTGGAAAGGTGTGATTATGCAGCAACTTGTCGATCAATTTGACCGGAAATTTTACTATCTCCGGCTTTCTATAACAGATGTTTGCAACTTTCGTTGCACATACTGTCTACCCGATGGCTACAAGCCAAGCGGTCGTCATGAATTCTTAACATTAGATGAAATTCGTCGTATTAGTACGGCATTCGCAGAATTAGGCACAGAAAAAGTGCGTATTACGGGCGGTGAACCGACCATGCGCAAAGATTTCAGTGATATTATTGCTGCCATCAATGAAAATGAATCGATCAAAAAAATCGCCGTGACCACCAATGGCTATCGTATGGCCAGAGACGTAAAAGAGTGGAAAGATGCTGGACTGAACGCGATCAACGTGAGTGTTGATAGCCTCGATCCACGTCAATTTGCGGCGATCACGGGACAAGACAAATTCTTTCAGGTGATGAAAGGTATTGATGCTGCTTTTGAAGCTGGCTTTGAAAAAGTCAAAGTGAACGCGGTATTAATGAAAAATGTCAACGATATCGCTTTGAAGTCATTCCTAAACTGGATCAAACATCGTCCTATTCAATTACGTTTTATTGAGTTAATGGAAACCGGCGACGGCAGCGATATTTTCCAACGTTTTCATATTTCGGGTGAAACTATTCGCGAGCGTTTAATTGAAGAAGGCTGGTATATGCTTCCACGTTCCCGAAGCGACGGCCCTGCTCAAGTCTTTAGTCACCCAGATTACCAAGGCGAAATCGGGCTTATCATGCCGTATGAAAAAGATTTTTGCCAAAGCTGTAACCGCTTACGTGTTTCCTCACTAGGAAACCTACATTTATGTTTATTTGGTGAAAATGGCATTCCGCTGCGTGATTTATTGGGTGCAGATGACCAAAACGAAGCGTTAAAAGCCCGCATTCAGCGAGGCTTACACCATAAACGAGAAACCCATTTTCTGCATATGGGTGATAGCGGAATTACACCTAATTTATCTGTAATCGGCGGTTAACTCTTTTTTATTTCAGGAGAAGATATGTCCCAACTGACTCACCTCAATGCGTCGGGCGAGGCGCATATGGTTGATGTTTCAGCCAAAGCTGAAACTGTTCGTGAAGCTCGCGCAGAAGCTTATGTCACTATGAATCCAGCAACTCTAACGATGATTGTTGACGGTAGCCATCATAAAGGCGATGTGTTTGCCACGGCGCGTATTGCGGGTATTCAAGCGGCAAAAAATACCTGGCAGCTTATCCCATTATGCCACCCACTGCTGTTAACCAAAGTTGAAGTGATACTCAAAGCGGAACCTGAGCATAACCGAGTTCGTATTGAAACTTGTTGCCGATTAACAGGGAAAACAGGGGTTGAAATGGAAGCATTAACTGCTGCATCCGTTGCTGCTTTGACGATTTATGACATGTGTAAAGCAGTGCAAAAAGATATGGTGATTGGCCCTGTTCGTTTATTAGAAAAAACAGGCGGTAAGTCTGGACATTTTAAGGTGGAATAATGATCACAGTATTATTTTTTGCTCAAGTACGTGAGCTAGTCGGAACAGAACGCTTAGAACTCACTGACACTTACCAAAAAGTTGAAGATTTACGTCAAGCGCTTTCACAAAAAGGCGATCGCTGGGCGTTGGCACTTGAAGATGGCAAATTACTTGCCGCTGTTAATCAATCATTTGTTTCACTAGACCACCCACTCTCAGAAGGGGACGAAGTGGCCTTTTTCCCACCAGTCACTGGGGGGTGATATGGAAAACACCCATATTGCAGTACAAACAGAAAATTTTAGTGTTGGCGAGCAATATCAATGGCTTGCTCAATGCGATAGTGATGGCGCAGTCGTGACTTTTACGGGGAAAGTGCGTAACCATAATTTAGGTGACAGTGTTGCGGCATTAACACTCGAACACTACCCGGGAATGACAGAAAAAGCGTTAACAAATATAGTTGTAGAAGCAAAAGAACGTTGGCCATTGCAGCGAGTCAGTGTGATCCACCGTATTGGTACCTTACAACCTGGCGAAGAAATTGTTTTTGTTGGGGTGACGAGTGCCCATCGAAATGCAGCATTTCAAGCTGCTGAATTTATTATGGATTACTTAAAAACTAAAGCACCATTTTGGAAAAAAGAAACATTACCTGAAAATGAGCGATGGGTGGAAGCGAAAGAAACCGACGAGGCGTCTGCAAACCGCTGGTAATCGCACTTTTTCCTCTGAAAAATACGAATTTGCTGAATGGTATTGTCAAAAGAATGTGTTAGACTTTGGTTAATTTCTCCGATTACAGTATTTTTACTGGGTCGATTTTTCTTTTAGCGAAAGGGTAACCATCATGGGTCAGTTTGATCAACGTAATGATTCTCTTGTCCAGGGTGCCAATACTGGCGTTCAGGCATTTATGTCGCAAGTATACGGCTGGATGACAGTCGGTCTACTGCTGACAGCTTTTGTTGCATGGTATTCAGTTAGCAGCGGTTTGTACTACACCATTGCAACCAATAAAATTCTCTTTTTTGGAATGATTATTGCTGAGCTCGGTTTAGTGATGGGAATTTCATTCCTACTGCAAAAAATTAGTGGCATGGCAGCAACGGGCATGTTTATGCTCTATTCATTGCTCACAGGCTTAACGATTTCAGTTATTCTTGCTGCGTATACAGGTGAGTCTGTTGCGGGCACATTTGTCATTACCGCGGTAATGTTTGGTGCATTAAGCTTCTACGGCTATACCACTAAACGTAGCTTAACAGGTATGGGTAACTTCCTGTTTATGGCGCTGATTGGTATTGTTGTTGCTTCTTTGGTTAACATCTGGCTGCAAAGCACCATGATGTATTGGGTGATCACATACGGTGGTGTTTTACTGTTTGCTGCTTTAACCGCGTATGACACACAAAAACTGAAAGAAATGGGTTCACAAATTGATGAAAACGACAGAGAAACAATGCGTAAATACTCTATCATGGGTGCATTATCTCTGTATTTAGACTTCATTAACCTGTTCTTAATGTTACTGCGTATCTTTGGCGACCGTCGCTAATTTGGTTGGCATTCCTCATTACTCAGTGAAATGAGGGGATAGCAGTCGTTAAAATTGAAAACCCTTGTTACTTTGGTAACAAGGGTTTTTTGATCTAAATACTATCGTAAAATATGATTTGAATATTATTAGCTCATTTGTAATTCAAGATGTTAATGGTAGTTCCAGCACTTTTAGTTGTACTTTCAAAGCGTAATGTTGTTTCTTTATGATCACGCTATTTTCTTCCTAAATAAATAATAAGCCACTGAACTGGTGATTATCGCAATGATAAATAATGGCCATAAACTATGGAAGATAACTGAAAAATCAGCATTTTTTAGGTATATCTGCTTAGTGATTTCAGTAAAGTGGCGAATTGGGTTAATCCAAGTAATTTGTTGCAGCCAAACTGGCATGTTCTCGACTGGGGAAATATAACCTGATAACAACACCGCTGGCATCATAAATACAAATACCCCAATGAACGCTTGTTGCTGAGTTGAACACAGTGCTGAAATAAGTAAACCAAATCCCACCAATGACAATCCGTAAAATAACATGGTGGCATAAAACAGGAGCAGGGAGCCAGCAAAAGGAATTTGATAGCAAAAGATCCCAATAACTAGGACTAAGCTCGCCTGTGCAGTCGCAACGATCAATGCAGGCACCGCCTTACCAATAAATATTTGCCAAGTGGTCAGGGGAGAAACGAGTAATTGGTCAAGGGTGCCTTGTTCTCTTTCCCTCGCGATAGAAAGAGATGTCACAATCAATACCCCAATCGTCGTTATTAAAGCTACCAATGAAGGTACAATAAACCATTTATAATCTAAATTTGGGTTGTACCAATTTCGAACGATTAATTTACTGTTGTTTGGTACGGGTTGTGATTGAGTTAGCTCATGTTGGTATTGAGTGACAATTTGTGCAACATAGTTTGCTGCAATTTGCGCACTATTTGAATTACGTCCATCAAGGAGTAACAGCATATTAGCATTATGGTGACTTGCAATATCAGCACTAAAATTTTGCCCAAAACGGACAACCAGCAGCGCCTTGCGGTTATCAAGCGTTTCACGAATATCGTGTTCATTCTTCAATAATAAAACTTGAGAAAACGCACTGGCTTTAGCGAGACGTTGCGTCAGCTCGATAGAATGCTCACCATTGTCTTGGTCAAAGATAGCAATAGTTGTGTTAGTCACCTCAAGTGTGGCGGCCAGAGGAAATAAAATCATCTGAAATATTACGGGTAAAATGAGGATAACCCGTGTTTGCGGTTCTTGAAGTAATGATTGAAGTTCTTTCATAATTAAGGTGTATAGACGATAAAACATAACTTCACCTCAATCCAAACGACGGCGAGTTTTTAGCGCCGTTAGTCCAATAAATAGTATTGCAGATGCGATTAATAGCAGAAAATCTATCAATAAAACGATATAGATATCACCGGCAAGAAAGAGTGTTTGTAAGCTACTGACAAAATACCGAGCAGGGATAAAATAAGTCACAGCCTGAATAATGGCTGGCATGCTATCAATTTCAAAAATAAACCCAGATAACATAATAGCAGGTAAGAAGGCGGCATTCAGAGCGACCATCGCTGCATTAAATTGGTTACGAGTAATTGTTGAAATCAATAACCCCATTCCCAGTGCGGTTGCCAAATAAAGACTGGTAATGACAAATAAGACCAATAGAGAACCGCGATAGGGTACCCCTAAGATAAATGTGGTAACAAACATGCATAACACCATCACAAAAGTACCGAGAACTTGGTAAGGCAATAATTTTGAAAGCAATAATTCAGTTTTAGTAATCTGAGTTGAAAGTAATGCTTCCATCGTGCCACGTTCCCATTCTCTTGCGATAACTAAAGAGGTCAAAATGGCACCAACTACGGTAATAATGATACTAATTGCACCTGGAATAATAAAATGCTGACTAATTGCAGCTTCATTAAACCAATAGCGCATATTGAGCTCAATTAAGGGTTCTGTTGGGTAGCCTTTATTTTCCCCTTGTTGAATTAGCCACGTTTGCCACACGCCTTGAGTATAAGCTTGTACAAAGTTAGCGGTATTTGGTTCGCTACCATCAGTAATGACTTGAATTGCAGCATTGCCTTGTTTTTTCAACAATTCGGCTGCGAAATTCACTGGGATGACGATAATGCCGCGAATTTCTCCTGCTTGCATTTTATCGATTAATAAATGGCGGTTATTACTAATGGTGGCATCAATAAATGGTGAGCCCGTGAAGGTATCAACCAATTCACGTGCTTGCGAACTTTGTTGCTCAAGTAAAATACCGACACGTAATTTACTTGAGTCTAAATTGATACCGTAACCAAAAATAAATAATAACATCAATGGGATAAGTACAGCTATAAGGGCGCTGCTAGGATCCCGCACAATTTGTTTACTTTCTTTCCAGCATAGCGCTTTAAGCCTACGCCATGAAAAATGGGAAGCGGTGTGAGTCATTGAGCCTCCTGTTGCTTATCATAATTCATGATAAGCTCAATAAATGCATCTTCCATGGAAGGATCAGGGTTTTCAGTACTGGCGATTTGCTGTTTCAGTTCATCAGGGGTTCCTGCTGCAATAATTTTTCCATGGTAAACCAACCCGATACGGTCACAATACTCTGCCTCATCCATAAAGTGGGTCGTAACCATAACGGTAACGCCTTTATCAACCATCCCATTGATATGTAACCAAAATTCCCTACGAGTTAGTGGGTCAACTCCTGAGGTCGGCTCATCTAAAAATAAGATATCAGGCTCATGCATCAATGAGCAGGCGAGGGCTAAACGTTGTTTATAACCCAAAGGGAGGGATTCAGTAACCTGATTGATAATCGGTTTGAAGTTAAAAGCCTCAACCATTTCTTGGATTTTTTTTGCTTGTTGTTGATGATGCAAACCATAAACACCTGAAAAAAATTTCAGGTTTTGCCCTACTTTTAGGTTGCCATACAGCGAGAACTTTTGTGCCATATAACCAAGGTGCTGTCTGACTTTGTTTGAACTTGTTTTTAAATCCATTCCAAGAACGAGTGCTTGCCCATCTGTTGGCTTCATTAACGCACACATCATTTTAAAAGTCGTCGATTTCCCTGCGCCATTTGGCCCCAATAAACCAAAAATTTCTCCACGTTTAACTTGGAAATTTACGGTATCAGTTGCCGCAAATTGGCCAAATTTTTTGGTTAAGTTACGCGCTTCTATGACGGTTTCTTCAGGATTAGGCGGAATTTGCGGTACGATAGCGGCTAATTCTGAACGATGAGATGGACCCCCACCTAATAAGTCAATAAACGCATCTTCAAAACGCGGCTGCGCCTCAATGAGTTTTCCATCTGCCATATTTAATGCAGTTAATAAATTCGCTTGTGACGCATTAGGTTTCAAAATTAAGCGAATATAGCGGCCTTGGATCACGCCATCGGTGGTTTCAGGTAATACGAGTGCATTTTGCAATACCGTGCGTTTTTGTGAGGCAGGTACATCAAGTAAAAACGAACGTCCTGCCATTTTTTGAGTCAATAATTCGGGTTTTCCTGCATAAAGCTGTTTGCCTTTATTTAACAGTAGCACATTTTTACATAGCTGAGCTTCATCTAAATAGGAGGTACTCCAAAGAATTAGCATTCCATCATCGGCAAGAGTATGAACCATTTGCCATAATTCGCGTCGAGCGATGGGATCAACACCAACACCGGGTTCGTCGAGTAAAAGAACTTTGGGTTTTCCTAATAATGTACAGGCTAATCCGAGTTTTTGCTTCATTCCTCCCGATAACTTACCGGCTAGCCTATCGGTAAAAGGAGCTAGGCTGGTGAAAGAAAGCAGTTGTTGGTAGGTTTTTTGCCGCTCTTCGCCGAGTACCCCACGCAAATCTGCATACAAATTTAAATTTTCTTGTACGGTCAGGTCTTCATATAAACCAAATTTTTGGGGCATATAGCCTAGGCTGGCTCGCATAGCAATGCTGTCGTCGATAGGGTCGAGCCCCATCACGCTAATTTTCCCTGCATCTGGCTTTAATAGTCCTGCAATCATACGCATTAAGGTTGTCTTTCCTGCACCATCAGGGCCGACAAGGCCTGTTACAGAACCCCCATGAATTTCGATTGTTAAACTTTCAACGGCTGGAGTATCCAAGCCAACAAATGTTTTCTCGACTTTGGATAGGCGGATACTGTAATCATCACTCATAGCAAACTCTTACTGTTTATTATCAGCAAATTGAATAGTCACTGGCATTCCTTGACGTAAAGCATCATCAGCATCATTGACGACGATACGTAGTCGATAGACTAAGTCGGTTCTTAAATCCGGTGTTTGTACGCTTTTAGGGGTAAATTCGGCAGTAGGGGAAACAAAACCGATGGTGCCATGGTAAGGCTGGTTTGGGCGGCTATCCGTATACAGTAAGACTTCTTTACCGGGGATGGCATCACCAAGGTGCGGTTCACTCACATAGGCTCGAACCCAAACTGGATTTGTTAAAGTGACGCTAAAAACGGTATTACCTGCACCGATGATCGTGCCTGGCTCTATTGCTCGGGTTAAAACAGTTCCAGGGGAAGGCGCAGTTAAAACGGTATCTTGTAAGTCAAGTTCAGCTTGAGCGACAGCTGCCTCGGCTTGTAGCCATTCGCCTCGCGCAGCCGCTATCTCCTCTTGGCGAAAGCCACTTTGGTATTGATTCAGCTTATCTTGTGCTGCTTGAAGGGCGGCAAATGCTTGGTTTCGATTGTTCTTCGCGTTGTCTAAGTCATTAGCTGAAATAACGCGAGACGCAGCAAGCCCTTGCTGACGTTTATAAAAGTTATCGGCATACTGCCAAGCGGCTTGTTTTTGCGCTACTTCAGCTTCAACCTGTGCAATCTCTTGAGTTCGGTAACCACTTTCTTTCAAAGCAAGTTGAGCTTTGGCGCTATCACGTACCCCTTTGGCTTTATTTAAGGCGTTAATGTAGGGGCGATCATCCAGTTGACCAAGTTGCTCGCCTGCAATAATTTTTGCGCCTTCATCAACGTTTAGGGATTTGAGCTTACCTGATACTCGGAAACCAAGATTCACTGTCCGAACATCTACATTGCCGTACAGTGTTAATATTTTGTTTTGCTGTGATTGATAGTAGTAATAACCGCCAATTGCAGCACCGATTAATATGAGAATAATGAAAACAACAATAGAACGGCTTTTATTGCTCATAGCTAACCTTACTTAAAGAATCCACGATATGAAAACAAATTATGTTGTTAGAGGCCGCTGTTTTTAATGGGAAAATGTGGCTCAAGTTGCAATAAAATCATCAGCCTCTAGTTATTATCAATGTGAATGAATCACTTTAATATTTTTATCATATCACTTTTCATATTGTTTGCGATGGCGTAAGCCTGCTAATAATATATTTGTATGTTCAATAAGAACTTGATTAATAATTTTAAATTCATTTTCATTAATATGTTTCCAACCAGTTTGGCGTAATAACGTTTCTCGAGCAATACGAAATGAAAGGGTTTCGCCAAGGATTGCGTGTGTGTGGATTAGCGTTGTTAAATGATTGGGGTCAGCACCAATATAAATCGCTATCAAACGGTTTAGGCGCGAATGTATTGGGCCTAAAGCCTGTTCATGAATTATCGTATAGGCTTCGGTGGGGTTGAGTTGTTCACGTGCTAATATGCGAGAAAAGCTTAAATTTTTCTTTTCCAACTGAAAATGATTATAAGCAATGACTGTTTTTTGTAGTAAATCAAGCGCATCATCAGTTACCTGTACTGACAAAGGTTGATTTAGAAAGTTGTCAATTGCTTGAAAAACATCATGGAAATCGTCCCTGATTGTTTTTGCAATAAGCTGAGCAACAGCTAAGTAAAGCCCTTCTTTTGATCCAAAATAATAAGAAATTGCGGCAATATTTTGCCCTGATGCCTGTGCGATTTTGCGTGTAGTAGCGCCATCAAGCCCTTGTTCTCCATATACATCAGCAGCAGTGAGAAGCAATTGCATTTTCGCATTTTCTCCTCGCAACGTTGACGATGAACTTGTATTCATAACCATTCCTTTAAAAATTCAGAATTAAATAACACCTAATTAGCTCTTAATGGCTTTTCATGTTAATAAAAAGTAAAAAACGACATCTCATAGTACCATATAAGTATATATACTATACGAATGAGATTTTATATTAATTTATTAAGCAAACTAAATTAATATATTTATCATCTGCAAATAATGTTAGAATTTTACACAGTGTCGCACGGCAGTTTGCGCTTTTTCTTCTGACTCACTTCCCCCATAACTGCCACATTCAATTTGAAGCGGTGAAGCCCGGAGTAATTTAATTTGACTACTTTTTCAGACCTCGCGTTAAACGAGGAAATTTTGCTTGCCATTAATGAATTAGGTTATGAAAGCCCTACGCCTATTCAACAACAGGCTATCCCAGCTGTGCTTGCAGGAAACGACCTTTTAGCTAGCGCTCAAACTGGTACGGGTAAAACAGCAGGTTTTACATTACCAATTTTACAAAAGCTTATTACAACTCCTCGTGCAGGAAAGGATCGCAAGCCTATTCGTGCGTTAATTTTGACGCCAACAAGGGAGCTTGCAGCGCAAGTTGCTGAAAATGTAAAAGAATATAGCCGTCATTTACGTATTCGTTCTTTTGTGGTCTTTGGTGGGGTGAGTATTAACCCACAAATGATGAAGTTGCGTGGTGGGGTTGATATCTTAATTGCGACTCCGGGGCGTTTATTAGATTTAGAACACCAGAATGCGGTAGACCTTTCTCAAGTCGAAGTTTTTGTACTGGATGAAGCTGACCGTATGTTAGATATGGGGTTCATTCATGATATTCGTAGGGTGATTAATAAGTTACCCAAAAAGCGCCAAAACTTATTATTCTCAGCAACGTTTTCAGATGAAATCAAACAACTGGCAAATAAATTACTCAATAACCCTGTGACTATTGAGGTTGCTCCGCGAAACTCAGCTTCTGAGCAAGTGACTCAATATGTGCATTTGGTTGATAAAAAACGAAAAGCGGAATTACTTTCGTTTATGATTGGCCGTGAAAACTGGCAACAAGTCCTTGTTTTTACACGTACAAAGCATGGTGCAAACCGTCTGGCTGAGCATTTAAATAAAGATGGTGTCAAAGCTGCTGCTATCCATGGCAACAAAAGCCAAGGGGCTCGTACTCGTGCACTAGCTGACTTTAAATCTGGAGATATTCGTGTGTTAGTGGCAACGGATATCGCAGCCCGTGGTCTCGATATTGAACAGCTTCCTTATGTGGTGAATTTTGAGCTTCCTAATGTTGCCGAAGACTATGTTCACCGTATCGGTCGTACAGGCCGCGCAGAAGCTACTGGAATGGCAGTTTCTTTAGTGTGTATCGATGAGGCCAAGTTACTCAAGGATATCGAGAAATTATTGAAAAAATCAATTCCATTGATGGCGATTGAAGGCTATGAGCCCGACCCTTCCATAAAGGCTGAGCCAATTCAAAAAACACCACAACGCAATGAACGTCGTTCAGGCGGTTCAGGTGATAGGAATCAAAGTAAAGCACCACGTCGTAGCAATGCACCATCATCAAAGCCGAGTTCAGGGAAGGGCGCGGGTTCCCCATGGAAAAACGCACAGAAAAAAGTTAAACAAGGGCGAAGTGACAGCTAACCTTTCATAAGCTTTCGGCTCTTTTTAATGTTAATAGCATTAAAAAGAGCTACTTGCAAAGTCACGTTAAGTTAGTTTTTGGTATCTCCCACCTTAGAAGTTTTTCTGCTCATCTATTAAATAAACGGTATGATAAGCAGGTATTATTACGTTTTTTGTGAGCCATTTATGCGCGTTTTGTTAGCTCCTATGGAAGGAGTTTTAGACCCTCTAGTTCGTTGTTTATTAAGTGAAGTTAATGACTATGACCTGTGCATAACCGAGTTTGTTCGCGTGGTTGATACCCTTTTACCGGCAAAAACATTCTACCGTTTATGCCCTGAACTAAAGTATGGAAGCCGCACCCCTTCAGGGACATTAGTTCGTGTGCAGCTATTAGGGCAGCACCCTCAGTGGTTGGCAGAAAATGCAAACCGAGCGGCTGAATTAGGATCTTGGGGAGTCGACTTAAATTGTGGTTGCCCATCAAAAACAGTCAATGGTCATGGTGGTGGTGCGACTTTATTAAAGCAACCCGATTTAATCTATCGAGCCGCTAAAGCAATGCGAGAAGCAGTTCCAAAAGAGTTACCTATTTCGGTTAAGGTTCGTTTAGGGTGGGATAGTTCTGAATTTGCTTATGAGATTGCAGATGCAGTTCAACAAGCAGGAGCAACAGAACTTACTGTTCACGGTAGAACCAAAGAAGACGGTTATAAAGCAGAGAACATTAATTGGTCTGCCATTGGCGAAATCCGTCGTAAATTGTCGATTCCAGTGATTGCTAATGGTGAGATTTGGGATTATACAAGCGCACAGCGCTGCCTTGAAATCACAGGATGTGATGCCGTAATGATTGGCCGTGGAGCACTCAATACGCCAAACCTTAGCCGGGTAGTCAAATTTAATGAGTCTAAAATGCCTTGGGAGCAAGTTGGCAAGTTGCTATTAAAGTATACGGAACTTGAAAAACAAGGAGATACAGGCCATTACCATGCTGCCCGAATTAAACAATGGCTAGGCTATTTACGCAAAGAATATCATCAGGCAGATGAACTATTTTCTCAAGTTAGATCGTTAAAAAATGCTCAACAGATTTCACAAGTGATAACTGAAATAGTGAACAATTAATTATGAATAATGTTAATTAGCAAGAATTTATAGTTGCGAAATTAACTTATAGGGTCTTTACTTAATTAGTAGGAGAGCGATTTAATTTACTTAAAGCTCTACTATTATATGAGAACATTTTGACATTATAGTGAAATTACCTAGTCTGGGAGGCGTAAGATGGGTGTAATTGCTTGGATTATTTTTGGTCTAATTGCAGGTGTTTTAGCTAAGTGGCTGATGCCAGGTACTTATCACATGGGGTTCATTATGACCACCGTGCTGGGGATTGTTGGTGCCGTTGTGGGTGGTTACATCAGTACTTTCTTTGGTAAAGGAAAAGTTGATGGCTTCAACTTTGGGAGTTTTGTTGTCGCGGTCATCGGTGCGATTGTCGTACTGTTCTTAGCCGGAATATTTGCCAAATAGCCATTTCCTCTACTTGGTAAATGCTCATTCTATAAGCCACTTAAATATCGAGTGGCTTATATTTTTATGGGAGAAGAGAGTTACGATTCGATTGGCAGGCCGTTATCTTGCCCCCATTGGGCCCATGAACCATCATACAAACGTACGTTTTGGTTACCTAATAATGTTAATGCCATTAATACCACAGCAGCGGTCATTCCTGAACCACAGGTCGTCACAGAAGGTGCATGGATATCTACACCTTGCTTAGCAAAGATAGCTTTAAGTTGCTCTGGTAATTTGAATGTACCATTTTCCACCAGAAGATCCCATGGGACGTTTTTGCTCCCTGGAATATGCCCCATACGCAAACCCGGACGCGGTTCTGGCGCTTGGGCAAGAAAGCGTGGCTCTGCGCGAGCATCAATAATTTGAATTTTGCCTTGATTTACAATCTCAAGTACTTGTTCTTGATTCAGTGCGTTACTGTCTTTACGTGTGGCATGGAATTGCTTCGCAGCTGGCGGAGTGACTTCCCCTGACTGAACATCAAACCCAGCAGCTTTCCAAGCATCGATGCCACCGGCTAAAATTTTAACGTTTTTGCAGCCCATCGTGGTGAAAGTCCACCATGCTCTTGGGGATGAAAATAAGTTATTCTGAGAATAAATAATAACTTGGGTGTCATTGCCAATGCCCATGGCACTAACTGCTTGGCTAAAAACTTCAGCACTTGGCAGCATATGGGGTAAATCACAGCTTTTGTCTGCAATTTCATCTTGATGAAAGAACTGAGCGTTAGGAATATGTTCTTCTAAATATTGTTGGCGGTAGTCATAAGGTGCGGTTGGTGGTGGAGAGGAAGCATCGAGCACAATGATGTTATTATCAAATAGATGTGAATTTAACCATTGTGGGGTTACGAAATAATCGTTGTACATAAGCTATCTCCATCCTGGGTTGATATATTATTTTAAAATTACTGAATTTGATTTGGTGCTGGCAGTGCAGAAGGGGATTGCGGTTGCCCTTGCTCAAGCGGTGTTGTTGAACGCGTATAAATGTTCATACCAGCTAAAACAATACCGCCTACAGAACCAAAAGCACATAATGCGCAAAGTGCGATAACAACCTTTTTCATTTTCTATAGCCTGCCTAGTGATAAAAATCCAAATAGTGTAAGAACTCAAAGTATAACCGGATGAGTGTTGCAAACAAGTTAAAAGCTATTTTTTCTGTCGCATAATGGGCGTTTTGCAAAAAGCTTCCCAATTTTTATGTATAATGGGTATTAATACAGTAGTTTTGCGAAGCGGTTGGCAAAAGAGTTTTTTTCATATTTCGTATTGTTGTCAGTTTCGTTATCTTTCATTTTAACTTTGGTCACCTGCATAATTTATGTCCCTGTCGAATAAAACTAAAGAACAAATAACTCAGTGGTATAAAGGGTTGTCCGTACAAATTGATGGGTTTGTTTCAAGAGCCCCGCAGCGGCAGATGATAGCGCAAGTCGCGAAAAATTTAGCGGATGATGACGGTCGCCATTTGGTCATAGAAGCGCCTACTGGGGTAGGGAAAACGCTATCTTATTTAATACCGGGGATAGCGGTTGGTAGGGAAGAAGGAAAAACCTTAGTGGTTAGTACGGCGAATGTGGCATTACAAGACCAAATTTATAGTAAGGATTTACCGTTATTAAGCAAAATTATTCCTGATCTAAAATATACAGGTGCATTTGGGCGTGCTCGTTATGTTTGCCCCCGTAATTTAGAAGCTATTTGTGCAGCAGAAGGTGAGCAAATAGATTTAATGTTATTGGTGGAAGACAAAACGGAAATTGCGAATAGTGAAGAACGGGCAATTTGTCAGCAGCTGCGGCATGATTTTCAAAGCTTTGCATGGGATGGGCTAAGGGATCATCACAAACGGGCATTTAGCGATAGCTTATGGCGTAAAGTCAGCACAGATAAAATGAACTGTTTAGGCCGTAATTGCCAATTTTATCAGCGGTGTCCATTTTTTATTGCTAGGCGAGAAATCGAAGATGCAGATGTAGTGGTTGCTAACCACGCGTTGGTAATGGCAGCTATGGAGAGTGAGTCGGTATTACCTGACCCGAAAAATTTATTATTAGTGCTTGATGAAGGTCACCATGTTCCAGACGTTGCAAGGGATGCCCTTGAAGTTGAAGGCGAAATTACGTTAGTTCAATTAACGGCACAGCTTGATAGCTTTATTCAGCATGTTGGGCAATATATGGGGCAATTTCGTCCAGCAAAGCCACCAAAGTTAGCTAACCCTGAACGATTACAGCAACATGCAGAAAAATTGCGTGAAACATTTCGTGATTTTTCATTACTAGCAAATGCCTTATTGCCAGAAACGTCAAAAGAAACTGAGTATTTATTTCCGCTAGGTGTATTGCCTGAAGCAATGCAATTAAGCTGTCAGGTGCTATTTAAGCAGACAGATGCCCTACAGGGGTTAGCGGAAGCTATCTTAAATGATTTGACGGAACAAACTGCGAAGCAAGATATTGTTCGCTTACATCGGTCGATTATTGTGACTAGTAGGGCTATGGGATACTTTGAAAATATGTCGAAGCTCTGGCGGCTGGCGGCATTAGAGCAAAGTTCAGGTGCCCCTGTGTCAAAATGGTTAAGTCGGCGTTATGAGAAAAACCAATCTCGTTTCTTTATGCATTGTGCAGGGATCCGGGTGAGTGAGCAATTACAACATTTGTTATGGCGAAATATTCCTCATATTGTGATTACATCAGCAACGCTGAGGTCGTTGAACAGTTATTCACGTTTTATGGAACTTACTGGGCTGTCTGAAAAAAGTGATGATCGCTTTGTGACATTGTCCTCTCCTTTTAACCATGTTGAGCAGGGAAAAATTATTATTCCTAAAATGGAATATGAGCCAACGATAAACAATGAAGCGGAACACTTAGCGGAAATGGCGGTGTTTTTTCGTGAACAATTTATTAAAAATACTCACCGTGGCGTGTTGGTTTTATTTAGTAGTCAAAGAGCAATGGAAGGTTTTCTTGAGCACGTAAAAGATTTGCGTTTGCAGCTTTTAGTTCAAGGAGATCAACCACGTTATCGGTTAGTCGAAACACATTGTGAAAGAATTAATCAAGGGCAATCTAGTGCTTTAATTGGCTTACAATCGTTTGCTGAGGGATTAGACTTAAAAGGGGAATATTTAACGCAGGTCCATATTCATAAAATTGCATTTCCACCAGTAACAAACCCTGTGATTATCACTGAAGGTGATTGGTTGAAGTCGTTGAAGCGATACCCGTTTGAAGTTCAAAGTTTACCGAGTGCTTCATTTAATTTGATACAGCAAGCAGGTAGGTTAATTCGTAGTCATGAATGTTATGGTGAAATTATTATTTATGATAAACGGTTATTAACTAAAAATTATGGCAAAAGATTATTAAATGCATTACCTGTATTTCCGATAGAACAGCCTGAAATATCTAAAAACAGTAAATAATTATCATTAAGTTAATGTGTTTTTTTAAGGTATTTAAATTTCAATAATAGTTTGATTTATATAGCTAATTGTTAGTAAATAAAATGGCCACTTTGCAGTGGCCATTGGTCAATTTGAATTGACTCTATTTACGACATTACTCAATATTAGCTTCTAAAAACCAGAGGAATTTATCCATATCGCGGGAAGCCGCGGTAAACATATCTGCGGTATCTTCGTCTTCCACTTCATCAATTGCTTTTCGAATATCATTCGCGACGACCGCATAACGGTCTGCTAATGCTTTCAAATGATCTTGTACACTGTGAATATTAATTGGGTAAGCCTCTAACGAAGTGAAGCGGCTAACTTCTTGGGTTGTACCAATAGCAACGCCTCCCAATTGAACTGCGCGTTCAGCGAATTCATCTAAGTGTTCAACTAGCGTGGTTCTAAAACCATCTAACATTTCATGTACGGCGATAAAATTGCGACCACGCATATTCCAGTGGGCTTGTTTAGTCATTAGAGAGAGATCGGTAAAATGGACTACCATAACATTAAGTATTCCAATGGTTTCCAATTTTACGCTGTCTTCCATATCATTGCGTGTATATAAAAGTTCATTTGAAGATGCTTTAAATAATTTAGCTGTACTCATGATTCATCCTCTCTTAAATATGAATTTGTTTAGTAACCTCATCTGTCAATAAATATAAAATAATAAACCGACTTTGTCATAATGTAATAAACGATTAGTTTAATAGGCCTATTCGATAGGTTTTATTAACTGTTAATTTATTGTGGATCTTGAATGCTGATAGTTTTTAGCAATAAGTGCTATAGCACCAATTAAATAATAAAATAAAAATAAAAAATGATTATTTCAAATTGATGAATAAATCTTTACATGAAAAAAGGTTAATAAATATCAGCATATTGAATTTATTAACCTTAACTGGCTTCGTTTGCCATTAAATTTTGTAGCTAGGACACTTTTTCTATTTTTGACTTTGGTACCGCTGTTGAGGTTGAACCAATAGAAGCACAGACAATACATAACAATGCCAACCATTGAGTCATCGTTAAGTGTTCATGTAGAAAAACGATCCCCAAAAATGCGCCCATACAAGGTTCAAGGCTCATTAATGTACCAAAAGTTCGAGCAGGCAAGCGAGTTAGCGCGATCATTTCTAATGTATAAGGGAATGCGGTTGATAAAATCGCGACGGCTAGCGCAAGAGGTAAAATTGATGGGTCAAACATCACCTCGACTCCTGTTTGCATTAAGCCAATAGGGAAGAAGATCAAGGCAGAAATAAATGAACCGATTGCGACTGTTGCTGCACCGTAGCCAGCACCTGCGCGTTGTCCGAAAATAATATAAATACCCCAACAAACCCCTGCTCCAAGTGCATAAATGGCGCCGAGTGGGTCAATGGAATCGATATTATCGCCAATAGGGAGTAAAAATAACAACCCAACAATAACCAGCGCTATCCACAGAAAATCAATAGGGCGACGAGAAGAAAACATTGCAACGGCTAATGGCCCTGTAAACTCTAATGCAACGGCTATCCCTAATGGAATACGCTCAAGAGACAGGTAAAATAAATAATTCATGGTTCCTAAGGACAAGCCATAAGTTAACAATGGAACCAGTGAATTTCTTCTGAATTTTAAACGCCAAGGCTTAAAAATAACAAATAATATAATCGTAGCAAGCAATAAACGTAAACCAGTAACACCGGGAGCGCCGATAACGGGAAATAAAGTTTTAGCTAAAGAAGCCCCGCTTTGAATAGAGGTCATTGCAAGCAGTAATAACCCTATAGGCAATAGCGGAAATGCGCTCTTTTTAGTATCGGCAGACATAAATAAGTAAACCTCGGAAAACGTAACTTAATTGATAATAAATATTTAGAAAATAGGTATTTAGTGGTGAAAAATAATTTCTTAAAGATTATCTCATAAAACGGCACGGCTTTATATTTCTTTGTGGTTTAGCTATCGCTCATAAGGGGGGAAATGTGCTCTATTGGCTGTCAATATATTGGTTTAGGTGAATTGTAGTGCTATAAACATGAATTAGTCTCATTTTATTATGACAGAGGGCGAAGCTTGAGCTTCTGCATTAGGCTCGTATAATTCAATTCTCTAAAAAGTCACAATAAAAATGGAAAATGAGGAACAGATGGGAAAGATTAAAAGTATTGCAGTGTATTGTGGTTCCAGTATGGGAAATAATGAGGTCTATCAGCAAAAAGCCATTGAATTTGCTAAAGAAATGGTTAAGCGTGATATTACATTAGTTTATGGCGGTGCTAGTGTGGGAATTATGGGGACAATTGCTGATACCGTTTTGTCATTAGGGGGAAAAGCGATTGGAGTTATCCCATCATTGCTAGAAGAACGCGAAATTTCTCATAAAAATTTAACCGAGCTATATAAAGTTGAAACGATGCATCAGCGTAAAAGTAAAATGATCGAACTTGCTGATGCCTTTGTCGCTTTACCTGGCGGTTATGGCACACTTGAAGAGTACGCAGAAGTATTTACTTGGAGCCAAATTGGTTTACATGCTAAGCCGTGTGCCTTGTTTAATATTAATAATTATTGGCAGCCATTGATTGATATGACAAATAAAATGGCAGATGAAGGTTTCCTGCATGAAAAATATCGTCATATGGCGATTGTGAATGATTCACCTGCTGAATTATTAGAAAGTTTTGAATCTTATATTGCCCCATCAATTAAAACCTACGACTAGCATCAATACTGAAATAACAGAGAGGAATGCATGATAAGGGAAGCTATCAAAAATGATGTGGACTCTATTCTTTCACTTTACCAAATTTTGTTTTCGGAGATGGCATTACTTGACCCTGAGCGCTTACAACCCGCTGAACAGGCTAAGGAATTTATTGAAAATGCAATTATTGACGATAAATTTTATGTGTTAGTTGCTGAATTCAACGGTGAGATTAAAGGGTTTTGTATTGCACAACAGCAAATCGCTGACCCTTATAGCTGCATTGTTCCTCGAAATTTTGGTTATATTTTTGACCTAGTGGTTGATCCTAATTTCCGTGGTGAAAAAGCAGGGCAAAAATTACTAACTGCGATGAAAGCGTGGGCGAAAAGTCGACAACTAAGCCACTTGGAGCTGTCAGTATTAGCGCAAAATCATAAAGCGATTAAGTTTTATGAACGAGAAGGGCTTACTGAAATCAGTCGTACTATGGGGATCACACTATAGTTTGGCAATATAATCGGTCTTTCCTTTCGTGTTAATCAATTTGCTGAAAACAGCACAAGATCTAAGCGGCGTAATATGGCATAATGCGCCGCTATTTATACCTGCCGTACTCTAATGACCATGCATGGAATGCATTTTACTGCTCAAATCATTATTTTGGGTTATTTTGCACGCCGCAGTCATGGGCCTCTAATCATCGCAGGCTATTTTACACCGTTTAATTTAAGGCATAGCAGTGTTAACAACGAACAATATCACTATGCAGTTTGGCAGTAAGCCACTGTTTGAAAACATTTCAGTTAAATTTGGCACAGGCAACCGTTATGGTTTGATCGGCGCAAATGGCGCGGGTAAATCGACATTTATGAAGATCTTAGGGGGCGATTTAACCCCTACAGCTGGAAATGTGAGTACGACCGATCCAAATGAGCGTATTGGTAAACTTCGCCAAGATCAGTTCGCATTTGAAGAATTTACCGTACTTGATACCGTGATTATGGGTCATAGCGAGCTGTGGGACGTCAAACAAGAGCGCGATAGAATCTACGCCTTACCTGAAATGAGCGAAGAAGACGGCTACCGCGTGGCTGATCTAGAGGTCGCTTATGGTGAAATGGACGGTTATAGCGCGGAAGCTCGTGCCGGTGAATTATTGTTGGGTGTAGGTATTCCTGTCGAACAACACTATGGGCCGATGAGTGAAGTTGCACCAGGCTGGAAACTGCGTGTGCTGTTGGCACAAGCCCTATTTTCTGACCCAGATATCTTATTACTCGATGAGCCGACGAATAACTTGGATATCGATACTATTCGTTGGTTAGAGCAAGTGCTGAACGATCGTAACTGCACGATGATCATTATTTCCCATGATAGGCACTTTTTGAATACCGTATGTACGCACATGGCTGACCTAGATTACGGTGAATTGCGTTTATTCACAGGTAACTATGATGAATATATGATTGCGGCAACCCAAGCGCGTGAGCGACTATTATCGGATAACGCGAAGAAAAAAGCGCAAATTGCTGAGTTACAGTCTTTCGTTAGCCGCTTTAGCGCGAATGCCTCTAAGTCGAAACAAGCGACTTCTCGTGCACGTCAAATTGATAAAATTCAATTGGATGAGGTGAAAGCGTCTAGCCGTCAAAACCCATTCATTCGTTTTGAACAAGAGAAAAAATTGTTCCGAAATGCACTTGAATTAGAAGCAGTGACCAATGGTTATGATCAAGGGCCATTATTCAAAAACATCAATTTATTACTGGAAGTTGGCGAAAAAATGGCGGTTATTGGTGCTAATGGTATCGGTAAAACGACATTCTTAAAAACGTTGGTGGGCGAGCAGCCTGCAACTAGCGGAATGGTTAAATGGTCAGAAAACAGTAACATTGGTTACTATGCCCAAGACCACGCAGAAGATTTTGAAACAGATTTAACCGTGTTTGACTGGATGAGTCAGTGGAAAAATGAAGGGGATGACGAGCAAGCGGTGCGCAGTATTTTAGGCCGTTTACTGTTTTCTCAAGATGACATTAAAAAGAAAGTTAAAGTGTTATCCGGTGGTGAACAAGGGCGTATGTTATTTGGCAAGTTAATGATGCAACAGCCAAATATTTTGATTATGGATGAACCAACCAACCACTTGGATATGGAATCCATCGAGTCATTAAACTTAGCCCTCGAATTATACAAAGGAACGTTAATTTTCGTTTCCCATGACCGTGAGTTTGTTAGCTCGTTGGCGAGCCGTATTTTAGAAATCAAAGAAGATAAAGTAATTGATTTCAAAGGTAGTTATGATGAATACCTGACAAGCCAAGGTGTAGTGCTTTAAATATCGTTTTGGATTAGAAACAAAAAGCCCTCAGTTTTGATTGAGGGCTTTTTAATGGGCGAAGTAAACTTAGTTTTTCTTCACAAACTCAGATTTCAATTTCATTTGACCGAAACCATCAATCTTACAGTCGATATTGTGGTCGCCCTCGACCAAACGGATACCTTTAACGCGGGTACCGATTTTTAGCATTGAAGAGCTGCCTTTGACTTTGAGATCTTTAATCACGGTGATGGTATCGCCATCAGCTAGCAGGTTGCCATTGGCATCTTTTACAATTAATTCATCAATATCAGCTACAGGCTCGGCATCATTCCATTCATGCGCGCACTCAGGGCAGATATACATATCGTTATCAGTATAGGTGTATTCAGACTGGCATTTCGGGCAAGGAGGGAATTGCATATTCATACTCTCAGTAACTTTATCAAAAGAATAAACAGTGGTGATATTTAAACCATCAAGCACCACAAAAGGGGGATAGTATAAGGTGAAAGGGCAATTAAATTATTTTTTCGGATTATTCTTAATTTTGGTGTGATGAAAATGGTGAAAAGGCGAGAAAAGTCTCGCCTGAATGATGAGAAAAGCCAACTTGCTCGAAAATATAGCCTTTAGCCTTTAGCGCAGACTTCACAATGCGGGTCTTTGCTAAGTTTAAATTGACGGAAATCCATAGTCATTGCATCAAATAGCAATACTTTTCCTGAATTAACCTTCCCATAATTAGCTAATAATTTAATTGCTTCCATCGCTTCTAGCGTACCAATAGTCCCGACTAAAGGGGACATGACCCCAGCTTCAACGCAAGTTAAGTTATTGTCACCAAATAAACGGCTTAAACAGTGATAGCAAGGAGTACTTTCTTCATAAGTGAAAACAGATAATTGTCCTTCCATGCGGATAGCTGCACCTGAAACCAATGGTTTTTTATGCGGTAAACACAACCGGTTGAGCTGTTCACGAATGGCGACGTTATCAGTGCAATCTAAGATCACATCATGATGTGTGATTAATTCATCAAGTTGTGCATCATCTAGCTGTGCATTGACGGTATCAATTTGGATATGTGGGTTAATGGCTGCAAGCTGTGTTTTTGCTGAATCAACTTTTGGCATATCAATGGTCGCATCACGATGCAACACTTGCCGTTGTAAGTTAGATAATGACACGGTGTCGAAATCCACCAATGTCAGGTGACCGACACCTGCTGCGGCAAGGTATTGAGTGGCAGCGCAGCCTAAACCACCAAGGCCAATAACCAGCACTTTGCCAGCTTTAAGCTTTTCCTGCCCATCGAAATCAAACCCACGGAGGATAATTTGGCGGTTGTACCGCAACATTTCCGGATCGCTAAGCTCTTGCACAGTTATTATTCACTTTTTAATAAATAGTTAAACATTTCGACTTCAACCATTTCACCCGCCTCAACACGGCCACGTTCTCTTTCAAGGACAATAAAGCAGTTAGCTAAACTAAATGAACTAAACACGTGTGAGCCTTGGTGACCCGTCGTGGCGACTTGCAATTGTCCTTGTTCATTAGCGCTTAGAATTCCTCGTTGAAAATCTAAACGACCAGGGCTTTTCTTCAACGCGGTGGTAACCGGAACTTTGAAGCGTAGCGGGGCACGCCATTGGCTGTGTCCTGAAAGGCGTGCAATCAGTGGTTGAACCAATTGGTAGAAGGTGAGTGCGGCAGAAACAGGGTTCCCCGGTAGCCCACAAAACCAAGCGTCACTTAACTTACCAAATGCAAAGGGTTTTCCTGGTTTAATGGCTAACTTCCAAAAACCAATCGTGCCTAATTCATCCAAAATTTGTTTAGTATAGTCAGCTTCACCCACGGAAACGCCGCCACTACTGATGACCAAATCAGCGTGTTGGTTAGCTTCGATAAAGGTTTGTTTGAGTTTTTCTGGCGAGTCCGGTATCACACCTAGATCAAGTACTTCGCAGTTAAGTTTTTCAAGCATCAGGCGAACGGTGAAACGGTTAGTATCATAAATTTGCCCATCTGCTAAAGGAAGGCCAACGGCTTGTAGCTCATCGCCCGTTGAAAAAACGGCAACTTTAAGGCGACGATATACGGTGACATCTGCAATCCCTAGTGAAGCAATTAACGGCAGTTGGGCTGTTGTGAGTAACGTTCCTGCTGGGAACACTGCATTGCCTTGGGCAATATCTTCCCCTGCTTTACGAACGTTACTACCTTGTTTAATAGGTTGGGTAAATACAATACCTTGGCTCGTTTGCTCTGTAGACTCTTGCATCACAACCGTATCCACACCTTGTGGGATTGGGGCGCCCGTCATAATACGCACGCAGCAACCTGCTTTTAATTCGCCTTCCATTGGGTTGCCGGCAAATGATTTACCTGCCACTGGCATTGGTGTTTCCCCATCCCAATCGGCAAAACGTAAGCCATAGCCATCCATAGCAGAATTATCAAATGGTGGGACATTGATAGGGGAAATCAGGTCTGTCGCAATGATGCGCTGTGCAGAGGAGGTCAATGGAATGATTTCGGTATCTGTGACGGTTTTTGTTTGAGATAGTAATTTTTCCAATGCAACATCTAGAGAAATCAAATCGTTAGTATGACACTGATCCATAAATAATGACCCTCATTATCGTTATCTGCCTTGAGGCTTAAAATGTGTTCGTAATGCATATTATGGCAGAAATCCATTAGTGGGTGAATGAATAGAAATTGATTACAGATAGCTTTTAGTGAGATTTAGTCAATCAGCTGGTATTAGCACAGAGAAAATTATGCACAAAATAACAAAACTGTTGCTGCTATAATCATGTTAAATATTCTAGGCACTTTATATTTATCTTTCAAAATTAATGTATCAATAAAAAATGTGCTATTAATCACCGTATATAAGGTGTAAAACCTTTTAAAGAATAGATTGACAGGGTGAATGAATTGCATGAATAAATGCAAATATTTCACGGTAATTATCCATGTTGTACTGGATTATCTGTACCTGCTGTTTTAGAGTACCGCACACCTGCATTTTATAAAAATAGTTATACCATTTGTGGAGGATCACATGTCATCTCTGAGTAAAGAGGCCGAATTAGTTCATGCCGCACTGGAGGCAAGAGGCTTAGAAACGCCTTTGCGTATCCAGCCAAAATCAGGCGACGAACGCAAGAAACTGATTGAAGGGCACATGACAGAGATCATGACGCTGCTGAATTTGGATTTAACCGATGACAGTTTAGCTGATACCCCTCGTCGCATCGCAAAAATGTATGTTGATGAAATTTTTTCAGGGCTAGATTACGCGAACTTTCCAAAAATCACTCTGATTGAAAATAAAATGAAAGTGGATGAAATGGTCACCGTGCGTGATATTACGCTAACAAGCACCTGTGAACACCACTTTGTTACGATCGATGGAAAAGCAACGGTTGCCTATATTCCAAAAGATAAAGTTATTGGTTTATCGAAAATTAACCGGATTGTGCAATTTTTTTCACAACGCCCACAAGTGCAAGAGCGTTTAACACAGCAAATTTTGGTTGCTTTGCAAACATTACTGGGAACTACGAATGTGGCTGTTTGCATAGATGCCGTGCATTATTGCGTGAAAGCACGTGGTATTCGTGACGCGACAAGTGCAACAACAACAACGTCATTAGGCGGATTGTTTAAATCAAGCCAAAACACACGGCAAGAATTTTTACGTGCAGTTCGCCATTTATAATTTATGACAACAACGACACCGTCAAGTCGTATTGACGCGCTTGACGCCGTCCGTGGTATAGCGATTTTAGGTATTCTTTTAATGAATATCTTTGCTTTTGCTTTACCACAAGCGGCGTATTTAAACCCTTATTACACCAATACAACACCCGAGTCAGAGGCTTACCTCTGGGGTGTTTTCAATGTCCTTTTTCAAGGTAAAGTTCTCGCTATTTTTTCCATCCTTTTTGGGGCAACTCTCGTGTTGTTGCAGCCTCGTTCTCTTCGTTGGAATCAGTGCCGTTTATTTGTTTTAGCTCTGTTCGGGATGATTCATGGGGTTGGCTTTTGGGACGGTGATATTCTTTTGGCCTATGCATTAACGGGCTTGTTGGTAACCTATTTGCTTAATCAATATGATGATGGTTTTTTATTGAAAATAGCATTGTCACTATATTTGATTGGGCTAGTCATCTTGCTCGTGTTGGGAAGTGGTGTAGATCCCTCAGGTTTTTGGCAAACCTCGGATAAGCAATTAGCATTTGAATATACTATACATACCTCTGGGGGAATGGATGGTGTGTATTATCGAGCATCAGAGATGCTCAAGATGGTTGAAATGCTAGTTATCCAATATGGCTGGCAATTATCTGCGTTGATGATTATTGGCGCGTTGTTAATGAAAAATGGTTGGTTACGAGGGCAATTCACCGCTCAACATTATCGCAAAATAGCCTGCATATTTATCTTGCCATCGTTATTGATTCAAATAGTTTCGCTATACACACAAAGCCAATTCAATTGGAGCTATTTTTCAACATCAATTATTGGTTATATTATTAATGAGCTAGTTATTCCATTTCAATCTTTAGGATATATAGCTCTGGTGTATGGCTTTTGGGGAATAGTGGTAAACAACAAAGTCATTCATGGACTGCAATATGTGGGTCGTATGGCGTTGAGTAACTATATTTTGCAAACGCTAATTTGTACCACACTGTTTTACCACTTAGGCTATTTTGGGCAATTTACACGGGTTGAATTACTTGTTTTGGTTCCCGTTATTTGGGGGGTAAATTTATTGTTTTCTTATTATTGGTTAATGTTTTTTAGGCAGGGGCCTCTTGAATGGTGTTGGCGCAAATTGACCGGAAAGTTAATAAGTAGATGAAGGTTCATCTACTTATAGGTCTAATTCAATTTATTGACTTCATCCGGTGAAACAGCCGGATAGCCTTTAATTCCTGCAGGCATTTTAATGGGAGCAGGGATAGATTCTTGCTCACCTAAAAATTTAGGTTCGCGTTTTAAAATATATAAATCGGCCAGAGCTCCTAGCCGTGCAAACACTTCTCGTATTCTCACTTTATACATCCCAGAAGGTGTCGGAACTGCTAAACATTGTGCATCAATACCTTTATGTTTGGCGATAAAGACTGCTCGTTCACAATGAAAACGCTGGGTAATAATCGTAAAATTATCTGTATCAAACACTTTTTTAGTGCGCACCACTGAGTCTAATGTCCTAAAGCCAGCGAAATCGAGCACAATTTTAGAGGCTGGAACCCCTTCTTTAATTAAATCTTTGCGCATGTTAATTGGCTCATTGTAATTATGTGCGCCATTATCACCACTAAGAAGTAAATACTTAACTTTTCCACTGTGGTATGCCTCAGCTGCGCCTTTAATACGATAGGTATAGTAGAGGTTATTAACGCCAGAGGCATAATATTTGGATGTGCCAAGTACCATCCCGACATCGCGCGCAGGCAATTTTTCTACATCTTCATAGATATAGGGGGCGGTATCCCAGCTTATCCAGCGATCAAGCAACATTATGGTCGTAAATGCGATCCCTGCAAGAATAATAAGACCAAAAAACAGACGTTTCCTCATGTCCTAGCCTTGATAATAAAGAGTCATAATTTAGAAATTGTTAGCCTCAATAGGCCAGTATCTCTAGGCTACTTGACTTAAATTAGTGACGCAAGTCGCGCAACGTAAAATCATGTCAATGTCTACATTACAATCGGGGGTTAACTAATATTAAGCCTATTAATTGAATCAAAATTAATCAGACATTGGATGAAAAAGATAAATCACATTCTCATCAAAGAGTGAGCAGCTTCACATCATGATAGTTTTTATAGAATGAAGCTATATATTATGAAATTTTAATTCTATATTTTTAGTTGATTGTGAAATATTGTTTCTTTAATGGTTTTTTGTGAATAACAGATTTTTAATCAGGAAAGTGAGGAAAGTATGAAACTAACGACATTATTAGCCACAAGTGCTGTACTTGTTACAGCAAGTGTGGCGGCGAAAGAATACCAAATCAATCATACCGATCAGTTAAAATCACTCAATGATGCGACAAAAAGTACGGAAGTCTGGGAAAAAGCAGAAGTATTAACCGATTTTACTTACCCATGGGAAAAGGAAGCGGCTCCTAAAACAGATTTTCGTGCCCTGTGGAGTGATGACACATTATATTTCCGATTTATTGCAGATGATAAAGATATTCAGCTAGGTGATAACTCAGATAAAGACCAGGCGGTGTTAGATTCTGACCGAGTTGAACTCTTTTTCGCGACTAGTCCTGAATTAAAACCGTATTACACGGCGGAAATGGACCCGAAAGGGCGTACTTTCGATGCAAAAGCTAATTATTATCGTGAAGTTGACCCAAGTTGGAACTGGGAAACATTACAAACGGTGGGTGAAATAACGCCAAATGGTTATGTATTAACAGGAAAAATTGATTTAGATGAATTTACTAAACTCGATTTATGGCAAGATGCGGACAAACAGACACTAATGTGTGCCATTTTGCGCGGAGAGTTTAGTGCAGGTGAGCCAAAGCAAGTGCGTAAATGGATTAGCTGGATCAAACCTGATTCCGTTAAACCTGATTTTCACATCCCATCAGCCTTCGGAACCTGCAAGTTCGTAAAATAGCGTTATCGCCGGTGGCTTTCGTCACCGGTAGCTTTTCAATACAAACGTAATATTGTGAGAAAGATCATAACCTGCAATTAAGTTGTATGAAATCGCAGTGATTTAAATTGAAATAAAAATTCATTTAATGTATTTTTTAATGAAATTAAATTTCATGAGGGCGTTTGAATGTCTCTAGCCGAAAATACTCTGAGTGACTGTCTACACAATGAATTCAATCAGGAAACGCAACAGTTTTCACGTTTGGATACACTCTCTATGGTGAACGTTATTAACCAAGAAGATAGTACGGTTGCAGGTGCTATTCAGGCCGTTCTACCTGCGATTGCCCAAGTGGTTGATGCTGTTGCTGAGTGCTTAAAGCAAGGTGGACGCTTGTTTTACATTGGGGCGGGTACCAGTGGCAGGCTAGCTGTATTAGACAGTGCAGAATGCCCACCAACATTTGGTACTTCGCCTGAAATGGTACAGTCGATTATTGCGGGTGGCCAAGATGCAATGTTAAAAGCGGTTGAAAATATTGAGGATTCAGCGGAATCAGCGATTGATGAGCTTAAAAAGCGCCAGCTTTGTGCAAAAGATGTCGTGGTGGGGATTGCTGCCAGTGGACGTACACCATTTACTTTAGCAGGTATTGAATACGCCAATGAAATCGGTGCGTTAACGGTGGCTATTACCACGCGAGGCTGGGGATTAGTCAGTGATGTCGCAAAATTAGCTATTGCACCCGATGTTGGTCCTGAAGTGTTATCGGGTTCAACTCGCATGAAAAGCGGTACTGCACAAAAAATGATTTTAGGCATGCTAAGTACCTGTGTAATGGGGCGATTAGGTCGTATTCATACTAATTTAATGGTTGATGTCGTTGCCAGTAATATCAAATTACTGCGCCGCGC
This sequence comes from Providencia sp. PROV116, assembly GCF_028482485.1. Classification (NCBI taxonomy): domain Bacteria; kingdom Pseudomonadati; phylum Pseudomonadota; class Gammaproteobacteria; order Enterobacterales; family Morganellaceae; genus Providencia; species Providencia sp. PROV116. The sequence goes on from NZ_JAMPQO010000005.1 coordinate 180,899, forward strand.
AGAACGGATTGTTAGTGAAGTCTGCGGTATTGATGAACACACCGCGGCAGGGTTATTGGCACAAGTGGATTATCATCCACGACGCGCAATTTTAATGCATGAGCTACAGATTAATGCACAGCAAGCAACGGATATCGTTCAACAGCATCCAAACACCACCTTGGACAGCATGTTAGCAATCACCGTTAAGTAATGGGATAGCGTGATGAAGAGCGGGTTTACTGGCTCAGTCAACATCAGGGGAATCATATGGCTAATAAGATAGAACATCTGGAAGTACTCGCCAGAGAAATAGAAAAATATGCGGGCGGCTTTGAGAACGTGGCAACATTAACTCACTGTATGACGCGTATCCGTTTAGTTTTAAAAGATAACAGTAAATTCGATGCTGAAGCTTTGAAACAAATTGAGGGTGTAAAAGGCGTTATTTTCAATGGTGAGCAACAACAAGTGATTGTTGGAATGGGAACCGCAGCGAAAGTCTTTTCGGTGATGAACAAACGCATGCAAGGTAGTACCTCTGCAACAACGGAAAGTGCAGCACCAGCAGAGAAAAAAGCATTTTCCATACGACGTATGCTAAATACGTTGGCCGCCATTTTTGTTCCAACCATTCCTGCACTGATTGGTTGTGGTTTGATTATGGGGCTGATCAATATTGTGCGTTTAGTGGCACCAGGCGTTGTTGAACAATTCCCTGAATTATTTAAGTTATTAAAATTGATTGGTAGTGCAGTCTTTGTTTATCTTTCAATTATGATTGGGGTGAATACTGCGAAAGAGCTTGGTGCATCTACCTCAATTGGTGCGGTCATGGCTGGATTACTTTCAATGCCAGGTTTAGCGGATATCACCTTATTTGGCTCGAAGTTAGTCCCGGGTAGTGGGGGAATTTTTGCAGTGCTTATGGTGGTCGTTTTCTCTTCTAAATTTGAAGTGTGGTTTAGAAGTATCATTAAAGAAAGCTTAGACCTCATCGTGACGCCATTTGTGACCATTTTAGTCTCAGCGATGGTGGCAATTGTAGTGTTCCAACCTGCAGGGCATTACTTAAATCAAATTTTAGCGCAAGGTGTTTCTGTCGCTTTATTAAATAGTGGCGGTGGTGCCGTGGCGACTGGCGGTATCTTGGGGGGAAGCTTCTTATTTTTATTACTAACGGGTTTACATCAAGGTTTGATCCCAATTCACGCTGAAATTTTACAAACTTTTGGTCTGAATTACTTGTTCCCAATTTTAGCTATGGGGGGAATGGGGCAAGTGGGTTCATGTTTCTGGGTTTATTTAAAAACCAAAAACCAACGCTTGAAGAAAACATTAGTCGGTGCGTTACCTGTGGGTATTTTTGGTGTCGGTGAACCACTTTTATTTGGTGTGTCATTACCATTAGGTAAACCATTCATTGCAGGTTGTATTGGTGGCGCAGCTGGCGGCGCATTAATGGCGTTCTTCCATGTCGGGATCATCATTCCATTTGGTACTGCCGGGTTATCATTAATTCCATTAGTGGGTGATGGCCAAATATTGGATTTCTTAATTGCTGTTGCAGGTGCATGGATTGTCGGGTTCATTGCCAGTATGATAATAGGCTTCACTGATCCAGAAAAATAATTAGAAGGAAAAGCCATGTCGACACTGACGGTAAAACTGGAAAGCTTGCAGACACGCGGTAAAGGCACAGAACAACGTATTGCCACCTTTTTGCTGGATAACCGCGAAAGTCTTATCGCGATGAATGCAGCGGAGTTGGCGCAGGCGGCTGGGGTAAGTAGTGCATCTGTTATCCGCTTTTCACGTCAAATGGGGTACCGTGGCTATCCTGAATTTAAAGTCGATTATTTGTCGGATGAGAAACAACACAAAGCCGAAAGCCTATACGGTAATCTGAGTCGCCACGATGATACTTCTCAGATTATCGCTAAAACGGGGCACATGTTTATTTCGGCTATTGAAAAATCACTGGATCTGCTTGAACCACCAGTTGTGGATACGATTGCGCAAAAAATGTACCAGGCCAAACGTATTGTGCTGTTTGGTGTCGGGTCTTCAGCTATTGTTGCCAGTGATATTTTCCATAAATTAATTCGCATTAATAAACATGCACTGTTTAGTTATGATTTGCATGTTCAGCTAAGTTACTCGGCAAATTTGGGGCCAGAAGACCTTGCTATTGCGGTAACGGCACGCGGAAATACTCAAGAAATCAATAGTATGCTTCGTTCTGCAAAAGAAACCGGATGCCCGACAGTCGCACTGACGCGTTTTGGCCAAGATGAAGCGATGAAGTTAGCGGACTTCGCCTTGCCTTATTTTTATGATGAGCAACACTCCCAATTAGGCATCATCACCCCCCAAGTGTTACAGATGATTACTTTCGATACATTATTTTTTAAATACCTCACGTTAGCAGATAGTGATGCAAATGAAGCATTACAAAAAGGGCGACGAGCACTGATACAAGGCAAGAGTTAATGATTGTAACGGAGTTAGCGATAGGTGCACTGATTGGGCTGATTATTAGCACAACGGGTGTCGGTGGTGGTGTGATTGTATTACCGATACTGACCTATTTTTTTGGGCTAAATGCATTAGCGGCAGTAGCCACTGCCAATTTTCTTTCGATGTTAATGAAGGTTTCTTCTTCTTATATGCATTTTCGACTAGGCAATATTCCCTTTAAAGGGGCAATGATTGTGTTAGCGATTATGTTACCGAGCACCTTTCTCTCTAGTTTGTTTGTGACATGGCTGGGGGGGTTACCGGGGTATGAAAAACAAGTTGAGTGGGGGATTAATCTCTTAGTGGCTGCTGCCATTATTTTTTCGCTCTATTTATTTATTCAGCGAATGTTTTTTGTTTCGATCATCAAACAAGAAACGGCGAAAGGGGACCAGCTAAAATCCATGGCTGTGCCAGCTATCTTGGCGGGTGTTGTACTTGGTGCAACGGGTGTTGGTGGTGGGGTGGTTGTTCTCCCTATGTTATTGCGCTATATGCAACTAAATATTAAGCAAGCAATTGGCACATCGATTTTTGTAACAACCGTGTTATCCGGTTCCTCTGCTTTAGCTTATGCGCAAGATGGCTATACGGATTTAAAATTGGCGCTGATATTGTGTGCAGGGGCATTGATTGTGATGCCACTGGCTAAATATTTACTGATCCGTTTATCTGAACGCACCTTTCAATACATTACATTGTTATTAATTACCTGTAGTGCAGTAATGATGACAATGAATTTATTCACCTTCTAGGGTCATGAGTCCTATTATTGATGTTGTTAATAATAGGACTGACTCTTCACTAAAAACGGTGTGTTTATCGCTGATTAAGCTCTTTTGTCATTTCTTGGTAAATAAATTGGCGCTCATAGTTTAGGTCTTCGTCTTGTAAGGAAGAAAACTGGCTGAGTGTAATAGTGAGTAAGGCGGCGGCTATAAGTACAATTAAGCCACTAGACAGCAGTTTTGCTCGAGCTGTTGCATGGGGGGCAAGTACAAAAGCGCCACTGATAACCGCACCGAGTATTGCGCCACCAATATGAGCTGCGTTATCAATACCTGACTGCAAACCATTGATAAGAGTTAACGCAATCATCCCAATAATATTATATAGCGGGCGTTTTAATTGGTTTCGTTCTTCAAGAGAAAGGTTGGGGTGATTAATTCTTTTTAATAAATCAATGACAGAAGCCGCAGCTAACCCCATAATGGCACCAGATGCACCAATGCCAACAGTAATATACACTGTGTTATCAGGTAAATATAAACTGTTCCATGCATTCATTGATGCTCGACTTGCTGTTTCCTTAATGGCTTCGCTATATTGCCAATAAGCACTAAAAAATGCGGCGCCAATACCTGAAAATAGGTATATCGCGAGCATTCTAAATTTTCCATAGGTACGTTCGCATTCAATCCCAATAACAAACAAGGCCAATGTATTTAAAGCAAGGTGCATACCACCTGAGTGCAATACCATACTGACTGGATAACGCCACCAATCCCCCGTTAATGAAAGTTGGTAAACATTGGCACCAAATAACAATAAGTTATTTTCTTGGGAATCGAGTGGGGCGGCATAATTGAGCTGGTAAAAATAAATAACAATATTCAGTACTGCAATAAAAAGCGTTAGGGCTATTGCCCATAGGGAAAACTTAGGTTTCTGTGGAATAGCAGTATTGAGGTCGCCAGTCATGTAAATGTCCTATTAATCAGTCATGGCCGTTATCTTAAATAAGTGATTTGTTTAGCGCAATTTATCATTATCTGAGAATGCAGATATCATTTTGTAGGGGTCATAAAAAACAAAAAAAGAGCTCTAAAGAGCAGCAAGTCTGATAGGTTTTGAAAATCAATTTATTGATTTTCGGCTGATAACACAAAGCGGGAAAAACCACGCTTTTATCCCGCTTTGTCAACAACCTCAGGAGCTCTAAGAGCTCCTTTCAACGTCATTATGACAAATTAAAACGAAGTTCGTTTATAGGTACGGTACTCAGGCTTCCAGAAATTGCGTTCAATAGCTTCATCAAGCGCGCTATCCGAAGTGACCGTTGCCACACCTTGAACTTGTGCTTCTTTTGCCACTTGTTTAGCAATAATGCGTGAAACATCTTGGATATCAGACAGTAGAGGCAATAGCGCACCTTCGCCATTTTTGGCTAGTGGCGAACAGCTGGCGAGAGCACGGCTGGCAGCCATTAACATGCCATCAGTGACACGTTTAGCACCAGAGGCAATCACACCAAGACCAATACCCGGGAAGATATAGGAGTTGTTACATTGTGCAATTGGGAACACTTGGTCTTTGTAAGACACTGGGCTAAATGGACTTCCTGTTGCGACTAAGGCCTTGCCATCAGTCCAATTGATAATGTCTTCAGGGCGAGCTTCAACACGTGATGTTGGGTTAGATAACGGCATCACAATAGGGCGTTCACAGTGCTTATGCATCTCTTTAATGATTTCTTCTGTGAATAACCCAGCTTGGCCAGACACACCAATCAATATGGTTGGTTCGGCATTGCGTACGACATCTAACAGTGAAATTGAGTCACTGTTAACATCCCAGTCGGTTAAATTTCCACTGCTTTGGGTTAATTTGGCTTGGAAATCGAGTAAATTAGGCAGTTTATCGGTTAATAAACCAAAACGATCAACCATATAAATGCGAGAACGCGCTTCTTCGTCGCTTAACCCTTCAGATTTCATTTGAGCGATAATTTGTTCTGCGATACCGCAACCCGCTGAGCCTGCACCTAAGAAAGTCACGCGTTGGTCACTTAGCTTACTGCCTGCGGCATGGCTGGCGGCAATTAAACTACCTAATGCAACTGACGCGGTGCCTTGAATATCATCATTGAAACAGCATAGTTCATCACGGTAACGGGTTAATAAAGGCATCGCATTTTTCTGTGCGAAATCTTCAAATTGCAATAATACGTTTGGCCAGCGGCGTTTAACTGCCTGAACAAATTCATCAAGGAACTCGTTGTATTCATCACCAGTAATACGTGGGTGACGCCATCCCATATACAGAGGGTCATTCAGACGCTGTGGGTTGTTGGTTCCTACGTCAATAACAATAGGTAAGGTATAAGCAGGGCTGATACCCCCGCACGCGGTATAGAGAGAGAGTTTCCCAATTGGGATGCCCATACCACCGATACCTTGGTCACCAAGGCCTAAAATACGTTCACCATCAGTGACCACAATCACTTTCACATTTTGTTTAGTGGCGTTTTGCAGCATGTCGTCGATGTATTCACGGTTTGGATAAGAAATAAATAAACCACGTGCACGGCGATAAATATCAGAGAAATGCTCACAAGCTTCCCCCACGGTTGGGGTATAGATAATTGGCATTACTTCTGTCAGGTGGGCATCTATAAGGCGATAAAATAAGGTTTCGTTGGTGTCTTGAATATTACGCAGGTAAATGTGTTTATCAATATCTGATTTAAAATCAATTAACTGGCGATAGGCGCGTTCAACTTGTTCTTCGATGGTTTCAACTTGCTCAGGGAGCAAACCATGTAAGTTGAAATTTGCGCGCTCTTCTTCTGTGAAGGCGCTTCCTTTATTCAGTAAAGGGAATTCAAGCAAAATTGGGCCAGCGTAGGGTATATAGAGAGGGCGTTTTGTTTCGTATTCATGTTCCATGAAATATCACTCTTCGGACGATTAATCAACAAAGTCAGGGTAGATCCTAAGCTAAACAGCAAATATGTACAGTAAATAATGATAAAAAAGCGTTAAAAAATTTACTGAAAAATATTGTGCATATGATAAGGAGTTTATGCGCGGAAGGGAATGAAAGCCGATAACGGCATACGCATTACGGTAGGTAGATCACGCTTAGGCAAATAATGAATGTCTCATCGTTATTTTTACGTTTTCAAACGTTAGTTTAGCTTTTCTGCGGGTTCAATTTTTTCATGTTTTTTCTTATTTTTAGTCAGTTACAGAGAGAAAAAACGGATTCAATGAAAGTTAAATTATATTTTTAAATATCATATATTGCTGCAAGTTTTAAATTTATATAAGTTAAATTTTATTTTATATTTCATTTTTCACTAAGGAGTTTTATGAATTTAATTAATGGGGTGTTAAGAAATAAGCGTATTTATATATTAATTATTATGGCATTTCTAGGAGGAATGAATCATTCAAGAGCAGACTATAACCCAATCGAAACACTAAGGAATATTGACAGCTATTTCTATGAAAACAAATATGGCTCATCAATTTTTGGTCGAGTTATAACAGATTATTTTTATTTGGTGATGAAAGAAAAAAACAAAACAATTAATAAAACATTGATAGACAAAATAAATTATGACCATGCATTAGAAATGCTTCAAGTATTGAAGCGAAAAGCGAAGAAACAGAGTACAGGTGAAAAAGTCTCTCATGATATGACTTATAAAGAAGCAGATGAAATACACTATCTGGTCATGTTACGTAATAAAATACCCGAAGAAGCTTGGGTTTTAGGTGTGGTATTTTCTGTATTAGATGAAAAAGAAAAAGAATTTTATTGGCAAAAAATTATGGCAGCTTCTGGAGACCGTGGCCATGAATTATCGGTAATATACAGCTTGATGAAAGTGATGTCAGAAAAGGAAAAGAAGGCCACTAAAAAACAGAAAATAATTATTAATAAATGGTATGAACGTATGAGTAAAACATTAGCTTCTGCTAAATCATAGTTTTCATTTAAATAAGTTTGAAAACTAAATGTTATATAAGTATTAAGGTGTCAATTATTATGAAATTATATTTTTTTTAATTCTACCGTTATTATTATTTTCCTGCATTGTAAATGGCGAGAACCGCCCCGGTTTTGTCTGTGGGCAGTTTAATAAGAATATTATAGAAGTTCCTGGCGAGTATGTTTTTCCATTTGCTGAATATGAAGGGTATAGCTATTTTGACCCAAGGTTTATTGAAAATAAAAAAGGGTGTGAGGCTAATTTTAGAGTGCTGCCAATGCGAATGTCTTGGTCTGATTTGAAACCATCTAATGAGGTAAGTAATGATGTTAAAATTATAGAAGTTTATGCTGAACCATTAAAAGGAAACCCTGAAAAATATTTGAGTTATAGAAAACACGTGTATTTAGATATGGGGTACCTCAAAAGAAAGGGGGAGTTATATTATGATGAAGAGTTGGATCTTTATTTTACTGAAGTGACTGTAACAATACGAAGAAGTATTGGTCATAAAGATGATATGTATTTTAATAAAAAAGGATATTATTGGAAGGAAATTAATAATGAAGTAATTTTTTTAATTGAGTGTGAATGGTTACCAATTGATGAGAAGTATCATAAGTGTTTTCAATATTTTTTGATTCCAGAAATAGGAACTAAGGTTAAATTTTATTTTGATGCTAAAGAATTATCTAATAGCAATATAATTAGGGAAAAAATACGCATTTTTTTACTCGACCATGTTAAAAATTAGGAGATAATATGAGAACTCAAGAAATTAGAAAGGGTGATTTAAAGTTAACTCGTAGTGATGTTTCTAATGCAATTAAAATTTTATACGTAACCAAAGAACCAAAGTTGATGTATGAATATTTGGAAAGTAAAGGAGACCGATATGCTAAATTAGCTAATAGTGTGGTTAAAGGTGATTCTCTTTCAGGTGCTTTTGCGCTTAATTATTTAGATGAAGCTATTTTAGAGCATATTGGAGTGCAAGATGAGTTTATAATTGAGCGTATTCGCTATGATATGGCAATAGCTTATGTTCAAACCCTGAAAAATAGATTTGAAGATGGAAAGGATGTAATCTATGGTGATATAAATCACATAGAGGCTAAATTATTTCATAGTAGTGTATTTTCTTATTATAATCTTCCTTCTGATGCATGAACTTTAGAACCTGTATTTTTTGTGTTACCTAGAGAACAAAGAGAGAGTTATTGGCAGAGAGCTTTAAATTCTGTAGGTGATATAGAAAGTGAAATATTATTAAGTATAAATACTAAAGATATAATGTTTAGAGCATTATATGAAGCTCCAGCGCATATGCAGCCTAAAATACATAGTTGGACTAAACGAGTTCTGGATATTGATAATGTAGTAGATGGCGTGGTGGTTACAGCCAAGAAATCTTATCAAAATATTATATCTCATATAGAAGAAGATAATATGGATAGAATAAATACAATTATTTATAATACAGGAAACCCTTTAATTGATAGAGGAACAGAGCGTTTTTCATTTTGGGATTATCCTTCACAACATTTAGAATCATTTCAAGTACAAACAGATTGGCGTGGCCAAACGGAATTTACACATAAAAATCTATTGTCTGAATATTATTTAGAAAGACCTGACTATATATTACCAGAAACAGGCTTATTTGATTCACCATCAGTTAATTATCAACCAGATGTTGCTCATTATGATCGTATGATTGATGATTTAAGGGGAAATATGCCATCAATAAACAACAAGTCAACACCTCCAATTAAGTATCCACACAATATGGTAGATAAATCGATATTGGAAAGCACTTATCCAAAATCCGAACCGAATAGACAATTAGCACCTCGTACAACAAACCTACTTGATAGGTTTAAGGATAATGAAACACCAACAAATTATTATCTAGAACGCCCGAGTGTTGTTCTTCCGGGAACGCCAGGATTTAAAGACTTCCCTACAGATACCATAAGAAATAACCATCATTTTGAAAATATGATTGGCCAGTTAAGAGACAATATGTCATCAATGAACAATTCAATGGACTCATTTGAAGATAAATACTCAATACCCTCAATGCCAAGTATACCTGAATTTAGTTATAGTGGTTATTCTTCTGGAGGATCTTTTAGTTTTAATTAATATTTAAAAAGTCTACTTATAATAAAATAAATTATTTTAGTTATTAGTAAACGAATGGTGATTACTGATGTTTCTTTTTATGTGGGCAATGTGTTTTTTACATAATTTATTTTTAAGATTATTGGTTTCTAACTTTATGAATCACAAGGATGTATATGAATTATAAATTAATAGTTGTGCTTTCAGTTTTTCTTCTCGGTGCTTGCCAAAATCCTCAAGGAAATAATGTAAAATATAATAAAAAAAATACAACTAATTTTTGTGAAAAAAAAGGTGTTAAAACGCCACGTCTTTTCTTTATGCTACAGATGTTATACTTTTCTGAATCTAAGGATTTAATATTTGATAGAAAAAAATTAGTTATTTTCAAGGGGGGAAAAGATAATAACCCAATGTTAGAATTTTTAAAGTATCCAAAAGAAGCATTTATTAAAAAATTAAGCCATGAACAGGCAATGGATTTTTATCGTGAGAATTTAAATGAAATGGGAATGTCTTATCATGCTTGGATTTTAGCAGATGTTTTAGATATTATTAATGAGAGAAACCGAGAGGCACTATGGCAACAGTTCGTTTTTGTGATGAATAACAACGATCCTGCGAAGGAAGCTAAATTATTCATGATGCTTTGGTATGCAATGGTAAGAGAAGCTTCCAAACCACCATCAGACAAGCAAATTAAAAGCAAAAGATGGCTGGAGAAAATGAGGCGGATTACTTTAGTTAAAAATATAGAAAAAGAATTAGACTTTATGTTTGAAGAAATGATTAATAATTCAATGAATTTTAATAAGAATAAAAGGAGTTCTAATGATGGTTTCTAAATTTATTATTTCTAAATTAATTTTTATAATTTTATCATGTTTAATTCTCATAAATAAAGGTTACTCTTTTAATGAAAAATATAACCCTCAAAAGGTAAATGATTCAAGTGATAAATATTTCAGTATTTTTATTTATCTAGAAAAAGAGTTTTTAAATAATCATATGAAGGCACGGGGTGAGTCATTCACCAGTGAAAAACGGAGTCGGTATCAAAAAGAAGTCAAATTAGCATATGGACGAATTATGAAAAATCGCAAAGAAAGTGATAACATCCCAATTGGTGATATTACACATCAAGAATTTATTAAAATAAAAAAAGAAGCGATGTTAAATTCAGGGATTCCTTATGAAGGTTGGTTGTTTAAAGATGTATTTGAAGTATTATCTATAGATAAAAAGAATAAAATTATAGGGAAACTATTAAATAGCTTTTCTAATAAATCACTTAATGGTGAATCAGCGTTATTTGCTAGCATTTGGCTAGACATGAAAGAAGAAGCCGCGCAATCTGTATCGATAAAACAGCAACAAAGCCAAGCTTGGCTAGAAAAAATGCGAAAGATCCCTTTAGTTATTACATTAGAAGACACGATAAATGAAACAGAAAAATTGTTTAATGAATTTACTTACTAGGGCATATATTAATCAAAACTAGTGAGTCCTATTATGAATGGCCACTTTGCAGGTAAATAGTTTTGTGAACAAGATTAAAGTTCTAATAACAACTATACGGTTATTGCTATTTATTCAAGCTCCCAGCAATAACCGTTATATTTAAATAAATATAAAATTAATCCAAATAAGCTAATTCAATATTTTGGCAACCTAGTGCCTGTAATGTATTTTCGGTAACATACCAATGTTTGATAATTGCATCTTGTTTTTCAACAAACTTAGCTTGGTCGATGGCGTGAATATCTTTACCTGCAAGGTTAATCATAATTAAAGCGGCTTGCAGTGGTGGTAAACTTGGGTTGAATGCGGCATTTTCTGCGTAGCGGCCTGTAAATAATGAACCATCTTTTAACTGTAACGCAATACCTGAATGAGATTGGCTATAAGGCGCATGGGATTGGTTTGCTGCCTCGATTGCTGCACTTAATAACCGGTCACGGCTTTGGTTTTTATAGCCATGGTCAACCGGGTCGAGTAGTAAAGTAGTAATGTTTAAGTCAGACGGCCCAAATGAGTCGGGTAAATAGTGGTGTAGTACTGCGGGTGTGCGGCCCGGTAAATTCACCATAATTTTACCGCCTTCACGCAATTCATTCATAAATTGGCGGCAGTGCCCACAAGGTGTGTAATTCACGGTAATTGAGGTAATCTGCGTTTCACCTTTCATCCAAGAGTGTGTCACTGCACACTGTTCTGCATGGATCACTTGCCCCATTGAAACATGGCTAAATTCCATATTGGCGCCGAAATATAAATTACCACTTGCGCCGCAAGCGATTGCACCAACGTGAAAATGGGAGATTGGAGTAATTGCATAAGCCGCAGCGAAAGGCAACAACGCAAAGGCTAATTCAGCGTCGCTTACACCTGCTTCAGCTTTAATCTGTTTGACTTGTTCCGCTGTTAACATACCTCGGAAATCAGAATTATCAATGATTGGTCTAAGTACCGACTGTAACTTTTCTGGAAGTTCGGCCCAAGCGGCCTTAAATCGTGAATGCATGTGTTACCTCCCTAATTAATTATTTTTATTCTATTCAATAATGCGCTCAACAATATGTGACTTAAGTCACCATTTTAAATGAAACATATGAAACAAATTCTTTAATTGAGAGATATATCTCATGTTTTCTCCGTGTGTTAGTGAGTAAGAGGCTAATAAATTCCTCTTACTCATTTGCTTGGATATTGGCTTAGTGAATTAAGCTTAGCTAAAAAGATGTAAAATAACAGGAAAGATAAACGGGGCTATAAGTGAGGTGATAACCCCACAGGTCATCAATGCAAGGGAACTGTAAGCACCTTCAATGTAATTCACTTCGGCACAGCGGGCAGTGCCTAGGGCGTGGGAAGCGGTTCCCATCGCGAGTCCCCTTGATGCGTGGGTTCGTACACGCAGCACATCAAATAAGCTATGGCCAAACATGGCGCCTAAGATCCCAACAAATAACACGCAGGCGGCACTAATCGCAGGGATCCCACCAACCGAATCAGCAACAGCCATCGCGATAGGGGTAGTAACCGATTTAGGCAAAATAGAACCCGCGATATCAGGGGTTGCCCCCAACCATAACGCGATGGCGGCACCGCTAAACATGGCCACTAAACTACCTGCAAAACAAATACTTAATAAAGATTTCCACTGGGCTCGAATTTGGTGCATTTGTTCGTAAAGTGGAAAAGCGAGCGCGACGACTGCAGGCTGTAGTAAATCATTGAGTATTTTGCTACCTGCAAAATAGTGCTCATAAGAGGTATTCGTGATCACTAGTAGTGCAATCAATACCGCAATAGTAATTAATAGTGGGTTTAAAATCGGTAACTTAAATGTGGTCGACAGCTTACGAGCCAAATAAAACACCACAATGGTCAACGGCAATGACCACCAAATATGTTCTAACATTATTCATTCCCCTTAGTTTTATCATTATTAATGACCGAAGAAATTGGGTCTTCGGGGGGTAAAGGAACGTCATCAGGTTGAGCCCCAACGACAGGGCGTTCCTTATGAATATAGTTGGAACTGATGGCGACAACGACCATAACGATTAAGGTACTAACCACGCAGGAAACGATGATAGGAACCATTTGTTGGCTGAGTAATTCATAGTAATTCATTATGCCAACACCAATAGGAACAAACAGGATGGTCATATTTTTCAACAAAATGCTGCAACCGGGTTGTGCCCACTTCGCGGGAATAATTTGTAACGCAAGCAGTATGAATAAAATTAACATGCCGACAATGCTGCCAGGGATGGAGAATGGAAGTAGTGTTGAGATAAGGTTTCCAATAATCAGGCAAAGGTAGAGTATTGCGAAAGCTCGCAAATATTGCCATCCCGTTATCAGTACCTGTTTAAATGACATGAGACTGGTCCTGTAATGTAATATCTATTCATCATACAATTAACTTTATTATTGTGCTACCGATCACAATAAAAAGCCAATAAAAAAGTGGGAAGTATTTAGCTTCCCACTTTTAATGAATAACAGACTAGAGCAAGTATGGGTTATTTAACTTGCATACCGGGTTGTGCACCACTGTCTGGGCTGAGTAAGAAGATATCTTTACCGCCAGGGCCAGCAGCCATTACCATACCTTCCGAAATACCAAAACGCATTTTACGAGGTGCGAGGTTGGCAACCATCACGGTTAAACGTCCTTCTAAAGCTTTAGGGTCTGGGTAAGCTGAGCGAATACCAGAAAATACTTGGCGAGTTTCACCGCCAATATCTAATTGTAATTTCAGTAGCTTGTCTGAGCCTTCAACAAAATCAGCTTGCTTGATTAATGCAATTCGCAGGTCAATTTTCGCAAAGTCATCAAAGGTGATGGTATCTTGAATTGGGTCATCGGCTAGCGGCCCCGTAAGTTGCTGAACGGGTTTGATACTCTCTTTTGAGGCTTCGACCATTGCATCCACTTTTGCCATTTCAATGCGGTTAAACAATGCCTTAAATGGTGCGACGTTGTGGTTCAATAATGGGGTGTTAATCGTATCCCATGATAATTCACTATTTAAGAAAGCTTCAGCACGCTTAGTGAGCCCTGGTAAAACAGGTTTTAGGTAAGTCATTAGAACGCGGAACAAGTTGATGCCCATCGAGCAAATATCTTGCAGCTCTTGATCTTTACCTTCTTGTTTTGCCACAACCCAAGGGGCTTTTTCATCAACATAGCGGTTTGCGATATCGGCTAATGCCATGATTTCACGGATCGCTTTGTTATATTCACGGTTGTTATAATCCTCACCGATAACTTTAGCGGCATCAACAAATTGTTGGTATAACTCTGGCTCAGCAAGGTTTGCTGATAATTGACCGCCAAAGCGTTTAGCAATAAAGCCCGCATTACGTGATGCCAAGTTAACCACTTTATTGACGATGTCGCTATTCACACGCTGGACGAAATCTTCCAAATTAAAATCGATGTCATCAATACGCGAAGACAGTTTTGCTGCATAGTAATAGCGCAAGCAGTCGGCATCTAGGTGATCTAAGTAAGAGCGGGCAGTAATAAATGTACCGCGCGACTTCGACATTTTTGCCCCATTAACCGTGACATAACCATGAACAAACAGGTTTGTTGGTTTACGATACTGGCTACCTTCTAACATGGCAGGCCAGAACAGGCTGTGGAAATAGACGATATCTTTACCAATGAAATGGTAAAGATCGGTTTTTGAATCTTTATTCCAAAACTCGTCAAAGTCGAGGTCACCGCGTTTATTACACAGGTTTTTAAAGGAGCCCATGTAACCGATAGGCGCATCTAACCAAACATAGAAATATTTACCCGGCGCATCAGGAATTTCAAAACCGAAATAAGGTGCATCACGGGTAATATCCCATTGTTGTAGGCCTGATTCGAACCATTCTTGCATTTTGTTGGCGACTTGTTCTTGTAATGCGCCTGAGCGAGTCCACGCTTGAAGCATGTCGCTAAATGCAGGAAGATCAAAGAAAAAGTGTTCTGAATCACGCATGACAGGTGTAGCGCCAGAAATCACTGAACGTGGGTTAATCAGCTCTGTTGGGCTATAGGTTGCGCTACAGACTTCACAGTTATCACCATATTGGTCTTCGGCTTTACATTTTGGACAAGTGCCTTTAACGAAGCGATCTGGTAAGAACATGCCTTTTTCTGGGTCGAAAAGCTGTGAGATAGTGCGGTTTTTAATAAAACCGTTATTTTTCAGTTTCCCGTAAATTAGCTCTGATAAGACTTTGTTTTCTTCACTGTGTGTGGAGTGATAGTTGTCATAACTAATGGCGAAACCAGCAAAATCGTTCTGATGCTCTTGGTTCACTGCCGCAATCATCTCTTCTGGCGTTACGCCAAGTTGTTGAGCTTTAAGCATGATTGGAGTTCCGTGCGCGTCATCGGCACAGATAAAGTGAACCTCTTTGCCGCGCATTCGCTGATAACGGACCCAAATATCAGCCTGAATATGTTCCAGGATATGACCAAGATGGATTGAACCGTTAGCATAGGGTAACGCACAGGTTACCAGTAATTTATTCGCGACTTGAGACATAGTAACTTTCTTACTTCCATTATTTGAAAAGGGTCTTTGATGTTAACCGATCAAAACCATCGCTGCTAGGGGTATAAAATATTAATTGGCAATTTGTTCGAAAAAGAAATTTTTACCTCTTTGTGGTTTTTACTATGCGGGGTAATCACTATTTTTTGTGTTCTCTGTTATGATTAATCTCAGTCAAAGTATATCTGTTTAATTTTATGTAGCTTATTATTCAGGATGTACCTAGTTCAAAAATATAAATAAAGGAGCCGGGATGAACGATAAATCCCCCGAGCAGAACAAACCAGAACTGCTGACTGAACAAGTCTCCAAAGTTTTGGCTTCATTTACACACCCAACACTGCAACGTAATTTGATTTCTATCAAAGCGTTACATCATTGCGCAATGTTGGACAACGTGCTGCATGTCGAATTAGTTATGCCATTCGTTTGGAAAGGGCCGTTTCAAACTTTAATTAGCGAAAAGACCGCTGAATTGAAGCAACAAACAGGCGCTCATGCTGTTGAATGGAAACTGCGCCATGACATCACCACATTAAAACGTGCAAATGATTTGCCGGGCATTAATGGTGTTCGTAATATCTTAGCCGTCAGTTCGGGTAAAGGTGGTGTTGGTAAATCCAGTACTTCTGTGAACTTAGCGCTTGCGCTGGCACAAGAAGGAGCGAAAGTGGGGATCCTTGATGCGGATATTTACGGCCCATCAATTCCAAATATGTTAGGCACAACATTAGAGCGCCCAACCTCCCCAGATGGTCAGCATATGGCCCCAATCATGGCGTATGGCTTGGCAACAAACTCAATCGGTTACTTAGTGACGGATGACAACGCTATGGTTTGGCGTGGCCCAATGGCAAGCAAAGCATTGATGCAGATGCTGCAAGACACGTTATGGCCGGATTTGGATTACTTAGTTATCGATATGCCACCGGGAACAGGTGACATCCAGCTGACGCTTTCTCAAAATATTCCTGTTACTGGGGCGGTGGTAGTGACAACACCACAAGATATCGCCTTGGTTGATGCTATGAAAGGCATAGTGATGTTTAAGAAAGTCAATGTCCCAGTACTGGGTGTTGTTGAAAACATGAGTGCACATATTTGCAGCAATTGTGGGCATGTAGAACCGATTTTTGGTACCGGTGGTGCTGAGAAATTAGCAGAAAAATACCATACTAAATTATTGGGACAGGTTCCTCTGCATATCTCTTTACGTGAAGACCTTGACCGTGGCCAGCCTACTGTTATGCGTGATCCAGAAGGTGAATTTGCCGATATCTACCGTGAAATTGCTTCAGGAATTTCAGCCTTGATGTATTGGGAAGGGGATAAAATCCCAACAGAAATTTCTTTCCGTGCAGTTTAATCGGTTATAGAGCAAAAAGGCTATTTAGTATTATCTCTAAATAGCCTTATTTATTGTTGACCCCTTTCTTTACTAAACACGCCTACTTTAACCTTCTATTTTTCTGAATTGTTCTCGGAATATTTCTTTATTGCGTCATGTTCGCGTAGAATAGCTGCATCTGTTATTTAATCAGTTTTCTTTCTACCTGCGGGTAACCCGAAAAGGTGACTATGAAATTTTTAATTTTTATTGTTGTCGTGGTGCTGATCGTTATCTATTTTTATAACCGTATCGTTGCATTGCGAGAAGCTGTTATTTCGAGCGAAACAGAGATTTCAGTTCAATTAGACCGTCGTGGAAAAGTATTTGATAGCTTATTGGCAACAGTTAAAAAATATTTAAGCCATGAAACCGAGGTGTTCAGCAAAATTACTGAACTACGGACACAAGCACAAAATGCGACAGGGGATAAAGCCCGCGAAGCCGAAGATGCATTATCAAAAATGGTGACCAGTGGGGCGATTAATGTCGCAGTTGAAGCTTATCCGGAGCTAAAATCCGATGCAATTATGGCAAATTTACAAGAAGAAATCGTTTCTTCAGAAAATAAATTGTCATTTGCTAAACGTGGTTATAACCGCTCATTAGAAACTTATAATGCGTATATTGCGTCTATGCCTGCGGTACTAATTGTTGGCATTATTCCTAGCTTAAAAATTTCCAAGGAATATTGGCGTCTTGATGAAGAAACCATCAAGACTGAGGAATCACGTCGCATTAATTTTGATTAAAAACCGCTTAACCGTTGAAGTTATCAATCATCGGAATGCCTTATGGTGTTCCGATATTATATGAGTGGTAGATAACAGGTCACATTATGGATTTTAGAAATGTCATTCGTAAAAATAATCTTCGCACGCGTTTGGTGGTGATGAGCTATATTTTTTTAATGCTAATTATTGGCTTATTGGCAGATATTGCAACACATCCAAATGAGCAATTGGACTTAGTCGATAATGCGATGATGTTTGTGACATTTCATGAATTACCTATCGCCACTTTTATTGTTTTAGGTTTAACCTTTCTTGGGCTGATTTATATTCATTTTAGAGGCCATAAAATGATGTTAGCTGGGATGAATGCCAGAGAAATCACCCAAGAAAATGCGAGTAGCCCTCAAGAAAAGCAACTTTTTAATATTATTGAAGAATTAAGCTTAAGTGCTAGTTTAGGTTATATTCCCCGTTTATATATTTTAGAAACGGATGAGCCGAATGCTTTTGCAGCAGGGTGGAATAAGCGTAATGCACTTGTGGGGGTAACCAGAGGTTTGTTACAAACACTTAATCGGCAAGAAGTTCAAGCCGTTCTCGCTCATGAAGTTGGGCACATTATTCACGGCGATTCAAAATTAACGCTGTATGTGGGGATTTTGGCAAACGTGATTTTAACGGTAACGAATTTATTTAGTCAGATTTTTATCCGAACAGCAGGGCGCAGCCGCAATAATGCTGCTAATAAAGCGCAAATGATCCTATTGGTTCTAAATTTTGTTTTACCGTGGATAACCCAAATACTCTATTTTTATTTATCTCGTACCCGTGAATATATGGCTGACGCCGCGGCAGTGGATTTGACTTCAGATAACCAAGCCATGATAAGTGCGTTGAAAAAAATCTCCGGTAATCATGAAACCCATGAATATGATAACAGTACCACAGGGCAAGCTTACCGCAAGGCCGCTTATATTTTTAATAAAGGCGATTCTGTATTTTCTACTCACCCTTCGATTGAAAATCGCATTGCGGTATTAGAAGGAAAAAAACAATTTTAGTGTATAAATGACATTTTGTACGCTCCGATTTACGGCATTTCCTATCCAATGGGTGTTTTTTTAGCGAACTTTGTTGAGGTATGCTGGAACAACACGCCATTACCCCCTATAATTCCGCCAACATAACATTTTTCTGTTGTGTATCTCATTTCTAAATATTTAACCAGGTTATCATTTTATGACTGACATAGCGCATCACTGTACCATTGTAGGTATATCGGGAGCCTCTGCATCTGGCAAAAGCTTAATTGCAAGCACGTTATACCGTGAATTAAGAGAACAGGTCGGTGATCATAATATCGGTGTTATTCCAGAAGATTGTTATTATAAAGACCAAGCCGATGTCCCAATGGAAGAACGTCTTAAAGTAAATTATGACCATCCTAACTCGATGGACCACAGCTTGCTTTATGAACATCTCAAATCACTGAAAAGTGGCCAAGCAGTAGAAATCCCGCAATACGACTATGTCGCTCATACACGTAAACAAAAAACCATCACGTTCAAACCTAAAAAAGTCATTATCATTGAAGGTATTTTATTATTAACAGATAAACGCTTACGTGGTGAAATGGATTTTTCTATTTTTGTCGATACACCACTTGATATTTGCTTGATGCGCCGTATTAAACGTGATGTAAATGAAAGGGGCAGAACACTTGATTCCGTTATTGACCAATATAATAAAACGGTTCGCCCAATGTTTTTGCAATTTATTGAGCCATCAAAGCAATATGCCGATATCATTGTTCCTCGCGGTGGGAAAAACCGTGTAGCGATTGATATCTTGAAAGCGAAAATTGGCGAATTCTGTCAAGATTAAACCGCGCAGAAATTAAAATAATGAAGGGGGAAACAACCATGCGTCTTTGTGACCGCGATATTATTCAATGGATGGATGATGGTAAATTAGTTATTAGCCCACGCCCACCAGTTGAACGAATCAATGGTGCAACTGCAGATGTTCGTTTAGGAAATCAATTCCGTGTTTTTCGTGGACACACGGCTGCATTTATTGACCTGAGTGGCCCTAAAGATGAGGTTAATGCCGCATTAGAACGCGTCATGAGCGATGAAATTGTTCTTGATGAGGATGAGCCATTTTTCCTGCACCCAGGAGAATTAGCACTTGCAGTGACGCTTGAGTCTGTTACGCTCCCTGATGACCTTGTTGGTTGGTTAGACGGGCGCTCTTCATTAGCGAGATTAGGTTTGATGGTGCATGTAACAGCACATCGAATTGACCCCGGTTGGCATGGGCAAATCGTGCTAGAATTTTATAATTCAGGTAAATTACCGTTAGCATTGCGTCCTGGCATGGTGATTGGCGCATTAAGCTTTGAGCCATTATCTGGTCGTGCCGATCGCCCTTATAATAGCCGACAAGATGCTAAATATAAAAACCAACAAGGTGCTGTTGGTAGCCGTATCAGTGAAGACTGATAACCGGTGAACTTTGCGGAAGTTGTTGTGTTTAATGGAGATTAAACCGGTAATTTCCGCCCATTTTCAGGGATAGGTGTGAGTTCATTTTTGTGGCGAGCGCAAGCGGAATTTAAGAGAGGGAAGGATGAAACGTTTTTTGACGACACTGATTATTTTACTTGTGGTGATTGTTGCAGGGTTAACAACACTTGTAATGTTAGTGAACCCGAATGATTTCCGTCATTATATTGTTGAACAAGTAGAGAAAAAAAGTGGTTATCAACTTGAATTCAACGGTGATATGCGTTGGCATGTGTGGCCAACCTTAAGCATTATTACTGGGCCTGTTTCCCTTACTGCACCGAATGCCGCTAAACCCATCCTAAGTGCAGATAATATGCGCTTAGATGTTGAATTATGGCCTCTCATTTCCCATAAACTCTCTGTTGAGCAAATTGTTATTGATGGTGCTGTTATCCGCAAGACACCCGATAGCGAAATCCAAACTCACCGTAACGCCCCTGTAGCGCCTGGTGGTGTGCCAACATCAACCTCTGCACAAGAGAAAAATGACTGGTTATTAGATATAGAAAAAATTAATATTTCTAATAGCTTAGTTATTTGGCAAACTGCTAAAGATGAATTTAACCTGCGCAACATTGATTTATCACTGAAGAAAAGTGATAAAAAACAGGTCGCAGTTAAATTCAGTGGAAATCTAAATAAAAACCAACAAGAGTTTGTATTTAATCTACGCGCAGATATCGATTTATCAGATATTAATCAAAGGATTAGTGGCAAATTAACTCAGTTTGACTATAAATTGAGTGGTGTTGATTTACCTGAAAGTGGAATTGAAGGGCAAATAACAAGTGATTTCCTATATACCAAAGGGAAAGTGGAAAGTGCGAGTTTAAGCAATTTGTTAATAACAGCTAACGAAAGTGGCCTATCAGGTAATGGCAGTATCCAATTAACGAATACCCCAGAAATTAGGGTTAATTTAGTCGCCGAGAAATTAGATTTAGATAATCTATTAGGAACAGCGCCTGCCAGTACCCGTGTAGAATCAGAGACGAATAATAACCGTGTCGGTGTTAAACCAGTTATTTCTGGTGCAAATCCTCAACAGTATGATTTATCAGGCTTGCAGGCATTTTCGGCCAATATCAATTTAGCCATTAACCAGTTAATCTATCGTGGAATGACGGTTAGTGACGTAGTTTTTGAGGCACAAAACCAAACACCTCGTTTAACTGTTTCAAAACTACAAGGTAAGGCATTTGGTGGTGATTTTTCATTACCGGTGACATTTAATTATAGTTCAACTCCTACTTATGTTTCAGCAAAGCCAGATTTAAAAAATATCGACTTAACACCGCTATTAAAAGCCTTCGATATGCCACAAAAATTAAGTGGAATAATTTCGTTAAATGCGGCGTTATCTGGTGTGGGTTATGATGACAATGCAGTAAAAAACCAGTGGCAAGGGCCTGTTAATTTTGAGTTAAGAAATGCCAAACTACAGGGGTTGAATATTCCGTTATTAATTCAGCAATCGGTTTCCAGAGTAACGAATAAAATTAATGCGCCCGTGAATACGGGGAACGTCACTGAGGTTGATTCCTTCACGGTGGCAGGTAAATTGAATAAAGGTACGTTGAACATTTCCTCTATGAATGCGATGTCATCCTTAGTTAACATCAGTGGGCAAGGTCGTATGAATATCCCTAATGAAACCATTGATGTCAATTTAGGGGTTAATATTGCGAATGGCTGGGGTGGGGATTCACGTTTAGTTCAACAATTGCAAGCTATGACCATTCCACTGCGAATTTATGGTAATTGGCATAATTTGAAATACCAATTAGATGTTGAAAAATTACTGCGTAGTGAGTTACGTACACAAGCTAAAGAAGCCCTTGGTAATTTTTTAAAGAAAGAAGAAAATAAAGGGCTCAACGATTTATTGAATGCCCTTTAAGACAACAAAACGCCCTTAAATGGGCGTTTGAGGTTGTTGGCAAAGCGGGATAAAAGCGTAGTTTTTCCCGCTTTGTGTTATCAGCCGAAAATCAATAGTAGCCATTTCCGAGACCATAATCTTTTCGCCTTTGCAGTTTATCTGCAGAGGTCCTTGACGTTTTATCAATCGCATAGTCTCCAGATAAAAAGTCATTTTTGTCTTGGCCTCTTTGAAACGCTGCGGTTGCATTAGTTAGTTTATCTTCTAATTTATTGAGTGTTTTTTCTTTATTACTATTGTGTTGATAAGTTGAACGTTCTAAATCTTTCTTATAGCTTTGAATGTTATCTTTTAATTTTGAGAGCTGATTATTCAATGTAGTCATTGTATTTTTAGATAAGATGACCTTACATCCTCGTCCATCTGAGGTGCCGATACTTTTTATTTTTTTTGCGATTGTTGATAAATTCTTAGATATTTCATTTCTCAATTTTTTAATATCTTGATTGTGTACGGTTTTTTCATCTGTTTTAGTGAGAGTACTAATAGACTGGTTTTTTGAAACTTCAATGTGAGCGTCTTTACTAGAAAACTCTTTCATTTGGCTGACGTCTGAAAAGCAGACTTTCTTTTTAGAGGTTACTGGGCATTGCTCCGCATTATTTTGAATGCGACTTGCTGTAACTGCAATTTTTCCTGGTGATTTATCAGCACTTTTATTAATATTTGATGTTTTTAATGTATTTACATTTAGAGGCTGGGTATTTACTCGCATAGCATGACCTTTATTAGAGTTTGGGTGTATTTAATTGCTATGAATTATTCAGTTTTTCAATGTTTATTTCTTTTAAAAAACGATGTCGGTTTTTTATTTAAGCGATTAAATCGCCATTTTCACTAAAATTAAGACAAAAAAATACCGACACAGAGGTCGGCATTCTTGTATTAGCATTAAAGGTTAGTCATCTTCAAATTCATATCCATCCCCCTCAGGGGCTGGTGGGGTGATTAACACTTTATTGACTCGGTGGCTGTTAACCTCAAGAGGTTGGAATATACAACCGTTAATTGTCACTTGTTCACCCACTTCAGGAACACGTTGTAAGTGTTCCATTAAAAGACCCGCAATCGTTTCATACTCACGTTTATCGTCTAATTCCATAGGGATAAACATGATCAGGTCTTCAAGTGGCATAAAGCCGTTGGCAATCCAAGTACCATCATCCAGTTTTTGAATGTCGTGGCGAGAGTCATTTTCTTCATCACCAACCGGCAAGTTACCTGCGATGGTTTCCATTACATCGGTCAATGTCACGATACCTTCGATAGAACCAAACTCATCCACAACAAAGGCAAAGTGAGTATGCGCCTTACGAAACTGCTCTAACGCTTTTAACAGAGACAACCCTTCTGGGAATATCAATGGTTGGGTAATCAATGCACGTAAGTTTAATGGCTGGCCTTTTAATTGCTGTTTAACCAAATCCATTACATGTACTACCCCAACAGGTTCATCGCTGATAGTTTCATCAATGACCACTAAACGCGAGTGTGGGTTTTTCTCCATTAATTGCAGTAAATCTGAAGATGATTTATTAATGTCGAGGTAATCCACATCATGGCGTGAAGTCATAATGCTTTCTACGTTACGTTGTGCCATACCGAGCACTCGAGCAATCATTAAACGCTCTTGTGGGTCAAAAACGGATTGATTATCAGCGATAAGATCAGAAGTATGTGGGTCTAATTCTCCACGTTCGTTATTACCACTAAGAATGCGTAATACCGCCTCTGCTGTACGTTCACGTAGTGGACGTGAGCCTTTAAGGAATTTACGTCGATTAAATTGGGCAAATTGGTTTAGGACTTCAATCATGATAGAGAAGCCAATTGCAGCGTATAAGTAACCTTTCGGTATGGCATAGCCAAACCCTTCGGCAACTAAGCTGAAACCAATCATCAGTAAGAAGCTCAAACACAGTATGACAATGGTTGGGTGCTGGTTAACAAAGCTCGTTAACGGTTTACTTGCCCAAATCATTAATGCCATTGCAATGGTCACAGCTGCAATCATTACACCGATATGGTCAACCATACCGACAGCGGTGATCACGGAGTCCAGTGAAAACACGGCATCAAGAACAATAATTTGCGCAACAACAGCCCAGAAATTCGATGTCTTTCTTTGGGTATTAGTGTGTTCGTCTTTCCCCTCCAACCGCTCGTTTAGCTCCATTGTGGCTTTAAACAAGAGGAATAAACCACCCACCAACATAATTAGGTCTCGAGCACTAAAGGCGTGATCAAAGAGGGTTAATATCGGTTTCGTGAGGGTAATGAGCCATGACAGGCTAAATAGAAGCACAATACGCATAATCAGGGCTAATAAAAGTCCAGTTACACGGGCTCTATCACGCAGCTTTGGCGGGAGCTTATCGGCCAGAATGGCGATGAAGACGAGGTTATCAATACCAAGAACGATTTCTAGAACGATAAGGGTAGCGAGGCCCGCCCAAATCGAAGGATCTGCGATCCATTCCATACAGTTTGTTTTACCTTCTGATATGACGGCTTATACCGACGAGTGAATAATGCGGTTTGTTGAACGAAATATCAATAAAAAATAACGTTAGTTGGACAATTCTTGACAAAAATGGCCTTGTATACGTCATCGATTGCATCAATAACTACCATGCAACACAATCCTAGGTTAATATGTGATCCCGTTAACAGAATGTCAGCACGGTCGAGGCTGACTTGGTCCTAATCAGACAGGAGTTGTTCATGTCAAAGCAGCAGATTGGTGTTGTCGGAATGGCAGTCATGGGGCGTAACCTTGCGCTCAACATTGAAAGCCGTGGTTACTCAGTGTCTATCTTTAATCGTTCTAAAGATAAAACAGATGAAGTGATTGCCGAAAATCCAGGGAAAAAATTAGTTCCCAACTATACAATTGAAGAGTTTGTTGACTCTCTGGAAAAACCTCGCCGCATCTTGTTGATGGTAAAAGCGGGTGAAGCAACGGACAAAACAATTGCCTCGCTGACTCCTCATCTGGACAAAGGGGATATCTTAATTGACGGTGGTAATACCTTATTTACTGACACTATCCGTCGTAATCGTGAATTATCTGAGCAAGGTTTTAATTTCATCGGTACTGGTGTTTCAGGTGGTGAAGAAGGCGCATTAAAAGGTCCTTCAATTATGCCTGGTGGTCAGAAAGAAGCTTATGAGTTAGTTGCACCAATCTTAAAAGAAATTGCAGCACAAGCAGAAGGCGAACCTTGTGTGACCTATATTGGTGCAGATGGTGCGGGCCACTATGTTAAAATGGTTCACAACGGTATTGAATACGGTGATATGCAATTAATCGCAGAAGCCTATTCATTATTAAAAGGTTCATTGAATCTGAGCAACGAAGAATTAGCTGGCATCTTTGCTGAGTGGAACAAAGGTGAACTGAGTAGCTATTTAATTGAAATCACAGCAGATATCTTCAAGAAAAAAGATGAAGATGGTAAATATCTGGTTGACGTGATTCTTGATGAAGCGGCTAATAAAGGTACTGGTAAATGGACTAGCCAGAGTGCGCTGGATTTAGGTATCCCTCTGACGTTAATTACTGAATCTGTATTTGCACGTTATATTTCTTTCTTAAAAGATCAGCGTGTTGCAGCTTCTAAAGTATTAACAGGTCCAGTACTGAAAGCGGTTGAAGGCGATAAAAAAGAGTTTATTGAAAAAGTTCGCCGCGCACTGTATTTAGGTAAAATTGTGTCTTATGCACAAGGCTTCCAACAGCTGAAAGCGGCATCAGAAGAATATAATTGGGATTTAAACTACGGTGAAATCGCAAAAATATTCCGTGCAGGCTGTATCATTCGTGCGCAGTTCCTACAAAAAATCACCGATGCGTATAACCAAGATGCAAAAATTGCCAACTTGTTGTTAGCGCCATACTTTAAACAAATTGCTGACGAATACCAGCAAGCACTGCGTGATGTGGTGTGCTATGGTGTACAAAATGGTATCCCAACACCAACATTCTCAGCTGCTATTTCTTATTATGATAGCTACCGTTCAGCGGTATTGCCTGCAAACTTAATCCAAGCGCAGCGCGACTACTTCGGTGCTCACACTTATAAGCGTACTGATAAAGACGGTGTTTTCCATACTGAATGGATGGAATAACCCGTCATCATTGATTGTTGATGACATGAAAGGCGCTAAGTTTAGCGCCTTTTTTGACTTTTAAGCACCGTAAAATGTTTAATTTATAACAATGAGTATTTTCTAAATTACATTTTATCGAGTCTAGGCATGGTTTATGCGTAATTTTCTTATCTTATTACTTTTATTAGTCTTACTTGGTCCATTAGGGATTGATTTATATTTACCAACAATACCTGATATTGCGAAGGATTTAGGTAGCAGTGAGTCGGTGATCCAGTCAACGATAGCACTGTTCATTCTTGTTCTGGGGCTAGGGCAATTGATTTCGGGCCCATTAGTCGATAGATATGGACGAAAACCTGTCGCGATTGCGGGTATGCTGTTATATATCATTGGTGCAGGTGTTGCTATTGTAGCAACAACACCTACTGTATTTATTGCATCACGTTTATTGCAAGGTGTTGCGGTTTGTTGTACTTCGGTAGTGGCATTTAGTTGTGTACGTGACCGGATGAATGGTACGGAAGCCGCTCGCGCTTTTGGTTTCTTAAATGGAACATTAAATATTGTTCCAGCATTAGCTCCGCTACTTGGAGGTTTGCTGGCAGAGGCATGGGGCTGGCGGGCACCGTTTTGGTTTCTTGCTTTGTATGCGTTGGTTATATTAGTGCTAATTGTTGCTTTTTTACCGGAAACACGCCCAGTTAATTTACCTAAAGCAAAGGTTATTCCGCTGAAAACCTATTGGCGAATTTTGGGAAATCATCAATTTATTATTTTTGCCTTAGTGAATGCAGGCACGATGGGGATGGCATTAACTTATGTGTCACTTGCACCAACAGTGCTGATGGGGGATGCGCGGTTATCTCCGCTAGCATTTTCTATTGTATTCGGCATTAATGGTTTTTGGATCATGTTTGCCAGTTATATTGCTAATTATTTTATTCATAAAATAGGGCGACCAACCTGTTTATTAGTGGGTAGTTTAATGATGGCATTTGGTTGCTTAGGATTATTGCTAGGTTTTGTCGTATTGCCGGTAGAAATACAAAGCCATTGGTTAGTCTATATGTTACCTGTCGCCTGTGCTTGTACAGGGCTGGCCTTTATGATGGGAACGGCAACCAGTTATGCTTTAGAACCCTTTGGTAATGAAGCGGGTACCGCATCTGCCTTAGTGGGTTTTGTACAAATGACCGGGGGAGCCGCTCTTGGGTTATGTGCCATTGGTTTGCCAATCGCCCCGAAATTATCACTGGCGATTGTGATGTTGGTTGGGTGTATTTTTGGTTTAGTTGCCAAAAAAGCCAGTTTGAGGTTAGCAGAGCCCCATTAATGATGTAAGAGCAGGACGATAAGCCTGCTCTTATTCATATTGGTTTAAATGGTTAGCCCATTAATGGTCGTGGGTAATTTAAGTTCTCTAATTTCAATATCTTTAGATTCTTTTAGCTCACCTTTAATAAAAATTTTAACTTTAACGGGCTTTAAGTCTCTCTCAATATTTACATGAAAACGGTTCATATGAGATGTTCTGAAATTGGTACCATGAAGTTTGTATTGTCGCGTTGTTCCATCTTCAAGATCGAACTCCAAATAAGAAGAACAAGAATCTAGCTTCTTATTGTCTTTATAAACCATGCCTGAAGAGCCATATAAAATATCTTGTACATGGTTTGATTTTTGTTTTTCAGGATCGGTGACTAAAATTTGCCCTTCAGGATCATAAAAACCGAGTACGGTAATAACGGGAACATCTTGTTTTATTGGTTTTTTGTGTAACCCATGGAGATGAGATTTAACCCATGACTTACCATCGGAAATATAGGTTATTTTTTCATTTTTCTTAATTTTTTCAGTTTCACCATTAAGGTGAACAGTCGTATCCCAGTCAGTACAAGTTTCTATTATGATGGTATCTTCCGCATTTCTAGACGATGCGTCAGGTAAATGTATATTTTTACTATGATAGTCATTACCTAATTTTATTTTTAGCACATCGTACTTTTCGAGTGCTTTACATAATTTGTATAGAGAGATATCTTCACCATTTTTAACTGGAACATTAAATTGGAGAAAGCTTGGTAATTCTAAATAGGCATCTTCCATTTTGCTTGTTTCAGAATTCCATTTTTGATAACCCGTTGAGGAATCACTATTAAAAGCGTGAAGTTTTTCTAGTCGCTGTTGGATGGCGGCTAATGTATTTGGCGTATAAAGTGAATAAGCATTATTGCTTTCATCTTTCGGGCTTCCACCATTCATTGCATCATGGTCTGCTATCCCAGACCGTTCAAAATTTGGGATAAACATATTGTTATCCGCGTCCCAGCCCCACGTTGAGTTCTTCTGATGAGAAGGGCGATGGATACCAAGTTCTGTATGCCCACCGTAAAAGTCAATAATATCAAAATTATGACCTAATTCATGGCTAAACTCATTGCCTATCGAATCCTCAACAGAAGCTAGCCCACCGGTATAACTACCCATCCCCCCATGGATAACCCTACCATTTTGATATTGGCCAACAGAGTTATAGACGACTATTTGCGGGGTTGGTACAAAGGTGGGGCCATCATCTGGTGAACTATTAATACCAGACGTCGCCATATGAATGCCTTCCCCATATGCCCAGCGAGTTATTTTTGAAATTGACTCTTCATGCCAACCACCATTTTCAGGAATAACCTCTTTTAAAATCGTTCCATCACCGAAGACAAATTGATCGACCCGTGTTGATTCATAGCGGTTTACGAGGAGTATTGAGGCTGGAATTTGTTGATAATATTGCCGATTAAGCTCGGGAGTATCCCTAAAATCGAATTTATCTCTCGGCTCAGTAAAAATACCAATATCCAAAAGATGTAATCTTAACATCGTTGGTGCACCTATCGTGGTCTTCGGTAAGATCCCCATTTTATTTTTATGTATAAAATCAATTTTTATATTAGGCTGAATATATTCACCGGGAATTGTTGTTGACCAAGTATTCTCCATATATTCAAGATTATTCATATGTTCAGGAAGGACTATTAATGGGTTATTTCTCCATTTCTTAGTCTTAGTAACAAAATCGAGATTGAGATGTTCCCCTTTTTTTAGCTCTAAATAGGTCCCATTAATATGAATCTTTGTGTTCTTACTTGCCGTTGTATTAAAGGTGATATAGCAATAACGATTGCCATTTGGTAATTTGATGGAATCAACCCAGTTTTCATCATTAATGTCTATTCTGATTTGTCTTTGATTTCGTAATAGTAAGTTTTCCATAAACTGAGTATTTTCTTGCATTTGCTCTAGTTTTTCTTTTTCATTTATGACTTCATCATATTCGAAACTTTTCCCTAAGCTCAGTTTTGATGCATCAGTATTGATTGACAATTTTCTCCAAATGCCTTTTTTATCGCAGACAAAATAAAGAAAATCTCCTTTTTTTAAAGTTATCTCCTTATTATTAAAATTAATTTTTTTCTTCTCCATAGACTCCGAGGAAAATTGTATTATTTTTGATTCGTATTGTTTATTGTTTGTTAATTTAATTTTTTTTACATCAGAATTATCGTGAATATTTATTTTTATACTTGAGTATCTTTTTAGCAAAAGGGGGAGCGCTATATCATAGTTTTCTATCTTATCTTTATTATGTAATTCATAATCAAAAGTTTTAGGAATTTTTTTACTCACAGACAGTTCCTTTAGTTTTTTGGTTTCAGGTTTTGTTTGCCACCTCCCGCTATTATCACAAATAAACTGGATAGAATGATTTTGTTCTATTGTATGATATTTATTACTATATCTGATAATAATATTTGAATTGGTACTATTATAAAAAACTATATTTTTGCCTCGGTATTTTGGGTTTGAGTTAAGATGAATAGGCTTAGTCCAATTATCGTATTTTATACCACTGAAATTAAATTTGATATTATCAGCTTTAGAAATAAGTTGATTAAAATAGTTGGGGCTTTCTAGTACCTTATTTAGTTGATTTACATTTCTGACTTCTAAATCAAAAAAGCTAGGTTTTTTAAAGTCTCGAGGCCTTAGATTTGTTTCATAAATGCTTAAATAGGATAGCTGGGGGAGTTTTGATGGAGGTGAAAGCTTTTTAATATATGACCCTGTTCCCTTACTATCTGTTATTTCTATATAAACATCTTCGTTATCGGGGATTTTATGTTGTGGCTTAAACATAATTAAGGTTTTTCGATTAGGCACTAATGTTGGTTGTATATCTCCTTCAATTCGATTAACAGCAGGAATAATTGAGTTTTGAGCAAAATAAACGCTTCCCTTTAATTCACCACTTGTATCACTGATTTCTTTATGTGTTATTGGGTCAATAAACTTATTTTCATTAAAGTAAATAGCTTTATCTGGTCGTATTCCACTACTGCCTTTTTCATCATTTCTATCTAAGTGAATAAGCGGATTGTTTGTTTTATATTCATGGGAAATTATTTCCACGTTTGATTCGCTATTTTCATTATTTAATATTTGAAATATTTCACAAATATTATTTTCCAAGCTTGTTGAATAAGGGGAGGCTAATGAGTTAAAAGGAGGGGTCTTAATAATATTTTGGATTATTTCGTTTTTCTCTATCATTTATTATCTTCCTGCTATTTTACAATTTTATGAAATAATTTTCATATAATTTACAATAAAATTTATTAATTATGTGTTTTTTATTTGAAAGTTAGTCTTAAATACTATTCGTTTATTTTCTATTAATTATTAATTAATTATTTGAAAACTATTTTCTATGATATTATTTATACATGTAATTTAAATAATAACGGTTTTGTTAGGATGAATAACATGTTGAATCCATTATTAAAACAACCCCGAGTGGCTAAAGGTGATGTATTTTGAACGCGAATACATCACCATAGAATGCGTTCTATGGTAAATATAAACGAATTAAAAGGTTTAGTGCCATGAATCAAAAACATTGGTCAAAATACGAACTACTTCATGAGGTCGTACAAAATCCCAATATCCATATTAAAGGTAAGCATAGTTATTACAGCGGCTGTTGGGATAGCGGTTTTGAGCAGTCAGTTGTGCGTTATTTACAAGGTGACGAACAAAGCCGAGATTGGCAGCTAGCATGGGATGTTGACCAACTTTATATCGGTGATTATGTCTGTATTGGTAGCGAAGCTGTGATATTAATGGGAGGGAACCATACTCACCGAATGGATTGGTTTTGCTTATATCCTTTTCTTGAATTTATTGAAGAAGCTTATGTAGGAAAAGGCGACACAGTGATTGGTGATGGAGCCTGGGTTGGCATGCGTGCCTTTATTATGCCTGGAGTTAAAATAGGTGAAGGGGCTGTAATTGCGGCTAATAGTGTAGTGATCAAAGATGTCGAGCCTTACTCCATTGTTGGGGGGAACCCTGCAACAACCCTTAAATACCGTTTTTCACCTGAAGTGATCACTGAATTATTAGCACTGAAAATCTACGATTGGTCGGAGGAAAAATTTACCGCATTAAAGCGGTTTATTTGTAGCTCAGATTTTGTGGCATTAAAAAATGCCAGCCAGAAATATGACCAGCGATTGATTAGCTAGCTTTTCTTATTAAGGTTAAGGGGGATTCTGTGGAATCTCCCTTTTTACATATAACTAATTTTCTTCTGTGCGAATAAATTCAACTAAACTAGGCGCTGCTATTCTTTGATAATCTTCTGTATTTAAAATAATAGAGCGTTCTAATGTACCAGCATTAAAGGCGAGTTCCTCAAAACGTTCAAAAAGTAGCGGGTCAGCAATTAATTTTAAATTGGGATGAAAGCTAAAGGGGGGAATAGCCCCAAATACGCATTGAGTGAGCTCATCGACTTCTTTTGGGCTTGCTAAAGATGCACGAGTCCCGCCAATTGCTGTGGCAATTTTACTCAAATCAGCTTGTTTATCGGCAGGTAAAATTGCCAGTACGTGTTGGCGTATACCATTTCCTTTGACATGGCATACTAATCCTTTTGCCCCTTGCCCAAGTTGCGTGCCACGTATTTTTGCCACTTCTTCTGATTTCCCCGCAGTGGAATGTTCCATCACACGATATTTGGCATTATTTTTATCAAGTAATTGTGTGAGTTGCATAAAAATAGAATTTTCAGACACTGTTTTTTTCCCTTTAAAACCACATCAATAACAGGGAATGATAACAAGTTTGGAAGTAGATACAACCTTGGAGCCGAAGGCTGCTAAAGCGTTAAAATAGGTGAAATATTAAAAAATAAGTATCAGATGTATTTTGTGTCTGTTATTACTAATATTCTTGGGTATTTATTCAGTCACGAGCAAATTGAACACATCTTGCATCTATGATAAAGCTGCCAGTGAGACTGGCAGCCTGTTGTTTACTGATGACGCTCTTTTAACCGTTTGATTATCTTGCTTAAATCCAGCTCTTGGTCTTGTAGTAAGACTAATAAGTGGTACATCAAATCAGCGGCTTCATTGGTCAATTCTGCGCGGTCATTCACGGTGGCTGCCAATGCAGTTTCAACACCTTCTTCACCGACTTTTTGCGCAATGCGTTTAGTCCCGCTAGCGTATAAACGTGCGGTATAGGAGCTTTCAGGAGAGGCAGTTTTGCGTTCTTTTAGTAACGTTTCTAACTCAAATAAAAAGCCCCAGTCGCTTTGTGCTGGTGCGAAGCAGCTTTGTGTGCCGTTATGGCAAGTTGGGCCATCTGGCAGTGCGAGAGCTAGCAACGTATCACTGTCACAATCTGGGTAGATATCCACTAAATTTAAAAAATTATTAGAGGTTTCGCCTTTTGTCCACAAACGTTGTTTTGTGCGAGAGAAAAAGGTGACTTTACGGCTATCTAAAGTGACTTGTAATGCTTCTGGGTTCATATACCCAAGCATTAGCACATCACCTGAAACGGCGTGTTGCACGATAACAGGCATCAGGTTATCGACTTTTTGCCATGCAAGCTGGCTAGATTGTTCTGTGGTTAACATACTCTAATTTGAACTCCATTTTCGGCTAGGTATTGTTTTAAGTCACCGATATTAATAATTTGTTTATGAAATACAGAAGCGGCTAAAGCACCATCAACGCTTGCGTCAGTGAAGGCATCAAGGAAATGTACTTTTTCGCCTGCACCACCTGAGGCAATCAATGGCACTTGGCATACTTCGCGAACTTTTTTTAGTTGCTGTAGGTCATACCCTTGACGAACACCATCTTGGTTCATCATATTTAACACAATTTCACCCGCGCCACGTTGTTGAACTTCTTTTACCCAATCAAGGGTTTTCCACGTAGTTTGTGTGGTACGTTTTTCATCACCGGTAAATTGGTAAACGAGATATTCACCCGTACTTTCATCGAACCAAGTGTCAATGCCGACAACGATGCATTGTACGCCAAAACGCTCCGCTAAGCGGCTGATTAATGTAGGGTCGGATAATGCTGGGGAGTTAATGGAAATTTTGTCAGCGCCAAAAGACAGAATTTGTGCAGCATCATCGACACTTTTAATTCCACCTGCAACACAAAAAGGAATATCAATCACTTCAGCGACTTTGGCAACCCAGCTTTTATCTACCACTCGACCATCAGAAGAGGCGGTAATATCATAAAATACCAGTTCGTCTGCACCTTCTTGGGCATAACGCTGTGCTAATGGAACAATATCACCGATAATTTCGTGATTACGAAATTGGACACCTTTAACCACTTGCCCATCACGGACGTCTAAGCAAGGAATTATGCGTTTTGCCAACATTTGATTGCCTCCGTAACGGTGAATTTACCTTCTAATAATGCGCGACCAACAATCACCCCTGCAGCCCCTGAAGCTGGAATAGCGGCGATATCGTCTAAATTGCCAATGCCCCCTGATGCTTGGAAGGCAATGTCGGGGAATTTTTGGCTTACTTCTTGGTATAAGTTCACATTAGAACCCGCTAAGGTGCCATCTTTGGAAATATCGGTGCAAAGGACATGTTTTAAGCCATAAGGACGATATATTTCAATGGCTTGTTCTAATGTTAAATTTGAATTTTCTTGCCAGCCGCTAATGGCGATTTCTTTTACGCCTTTGTTATTAATGCGTACATCTAACGCAAGTACAATGGCTTCCCCACCATAGGTTTCAAACCATGTTTTAACCAATTCAGGTTTGGTCACCGCAGTTGAGCCAATGACAACACGAGCTGCTCCGGCTTCCAGTAAGGCCTTAACATCTTCTTCGGTACGAATACCCCCACCAACTTGTACTGGAACATTCACGCCAGCCAATAATTTTTTCAGTAGTGGAATTTGGCGTTTTTGTGGATCTTTGGCGCCCGTTAAATCCACTAAGTGTAGGAGCTTTGCCCCTTCTTTTTCATATTGCTGCAAACGTGGGAGCGGGTCATTGCCATAATCAGTTTGCTTGGCGTAATCCCCTTGGTGCAATCGCACTACGGTGCCATCGATTAAATCTAATGCGGGAATGATCATGGTAATTACATCTCCAAAAAGTTTTGAATCAAGCGTGAACCTGCGGTGCCAGAACGTTCTGGGTGAAATTGGACACCGTAGAAGTTATCGCGATTCACCGCGCTACTAAACGGGTTGCCATACTGAGTTTGTGCGATGGTATTACTGGAAATTGGCATCGAATAACTATGTACAAAATAGAAATAGGCGTTATCAGGGATATCCCTAAACAAAGGGTTTCCTGCTAGGGCTTTGACTTGGTTCCAGCCGCTATGTGGAACTGGAAGCCCATTGGCATCCATTTTTTGTACAGGGCTATCAATTAACCCCAGTAGTGGCACCGTTGATTGACCTTCTTCACTGAAAGAACCGAGTAATTGCATACCTAAACAGATGCCTAACACGGGTTGAGTCAGGGCTTTAATTAACGGCACTAATTCACGTTCAGTGAGTTTTTCCATGGCCGCGCTAGCCGTACCGACACCCGGTAAAAAGACTTTGTCGGCTTGTAAAATGGTATTGGTATCCCGGCTCACCACAGGGTCATAACCTAGGCGTTTCACCGCATAAGCCACGGAGGCTAAATTTGCACAGCCAGTATCAAGGATGACAACGTTCATCAAAGAACCCCTTTTGAGCTAGGTAACGTATCCCCTTCAACACGAATCGCTTGGCGTAGTGTGCG
This sequence comes from Providencia sp. PROV116, assembly GCF_028482485.1. Taxonomy (NCBI): domain Bacteria; kingdom Pseudomonadati; phylum Pseudomonadota; class Gammaproteobacteria; order Enterobacterales; family Morganellaceae; genus Providencia; species Providencia sp. PROV116. The sequence continues at coordinate 216,200 of NZ_JAMPQO010000005.1, forward strand.
GCCGAAAACTTTAAACAAGCTTTCGGCTTTGTGGTGATCGTTTTTCCCTTTGGTTTTCAGGTGTAATGTACAACCCATAGCATAGGAAAGTGAGCTAAAGAAGTGCTCAATCATTTCAGTGCTTAAGTCACCGACACGTTGGTATTTGAATTCTGCTTTATATTCAAGGTGTGGGCGACCTGAAATATCCAGTGCACAGCGTGCTTGGCATTCGTCCATTGGCAGAACGAAACCAAAACGTGCGATACCGCGTTTATCACCAAGCGCGATTTTCAGAGCTTCACCTAAAGCAAGGCCCGTGTCTTCGACAGTGTGGTGGTCATCAATAAATAAGTCGCCACTGACTTCAATGTTTAACCGGAAACCGCCGTGAGTCGCGATTTGGTCTAACATGTGGTCAAAGAAACCCACACCGGTGCTAATTTTGCTGCCGCCTTCTTGGTCTAGCCACACTTCGACTTGGATATTAGTTTCTTTTGTCACGCGTTTGACTAGCGCATGGCGGTCGCGTTTGGTTAACTGCGTGGTGATAGCTTCCCAGTCTAGTTCCGTTGGGTTATAACGTAACCCTTTAATTCCCATATTTTTAGCGAGTTGAATGTCCGTTTCGCGGTCACCAATCACATAGCTATTTTCACTGTCTAGCACGTTGCTATCTAAATAGCGCTCAACCAACTGAAGTTTAGGTTTACGGCAAGCGCAGTTATCTTCAGGCTTATGTGGGCAAATCAGCACGTCATCAAAATTTATGCCTTGTGATTCAAAAACTTGCATCATTAGGTTGTGTGGTGGTTCAAAGTCAGCGGTCGGAAAGCTATCTGTTCCTAAGCCGTCTTGATTGGTTATCATCACTAAGCGATAATTGGCTTTTTGCAGGGCAAGTAAGCTAGGAATGACTGCTTTTTCAAAGGCGAGTTTACTTAAGCTATCAACTTGGAAGTCAGTTGGCGGCTCGGTAATTAATGTTCCATCACGGTCGATAAATAAAATTTTCTGGCTCATGAGTCATTCCTAATTAGCAAAGTGCGGCAATAGCTTCAATAACACGGGTATTTTCAATTTCTGTCCCGACAGTAATACGCAGGCAATTAATGAGACCCGGCTGTTTGCTTTGGTCACGTAAAATAATGCCTTGATCCCACAGGGCTTTAAAGACTTTACTGCCATCGGTGAAACGTACCAAAATATAGTTAGTTTCACTCGGATAAACATGTTCAACCACAGACAAGTCGCGCAGAGCTTCACTGAGTGCAATACGGTTTTCGGTTACCGCTACTACACGACTTTTCATTGTTTCAATGCCTTGTGGTTTAAGGGCTTGAGCGGCAATCATCGCAACAGGGGTTGATAAAGGGTAAGGGGCGATAACCTTTAATAGCACTTCAATCACTTCAGGAGAAGCTAAGGTAAAGCCACAGCGTAAACCGGCTAATGCAAAGGCTTTAGATAAGGTTCTTAAAATCACCAAATTGGGGTATTGTGCAAGCCAGCTTGCCACACTGTATTGTGGACAGAACTCAATATAAGCTTCATCGACAACGACTAATGCGCGGCCTGCTGCCATATTTAGCACTTCACGCAAATCTTTATTATCGATGATATTGCCCGTTGGGTTATTTGGGCTGCAAATATAAATCAGTTTGGTATTAGATAAATTTTCACGGATCGCGTTAACGTTTAATGCCCAGTCAGGCAACGCCATGATTTTCTTTTGTTCAACGCCAAAGGTCTCCGCACTGACGCTGTACATGCCATAGGTTGGTGGGCAGAACATCACCGCATCTTTACCCGGCTCACAAAATGCGCGGATCAATAATTCGATAGACTCATCGGCCCCACGGCAAACCAGGACTTGTTCTGGTGTGATTTGCGCATAAGCCGCATAGTTATTGATCACGGCAACCGGTTGGCATTCAGGGTAACGGTTCAGGTTACGTTCACTGAATTGATAATCAGGAGCAATAGGATACTCGTTGGCATTGAGCCAAACATCTCCACTTCCCCCTAAGCGGCGCGCCGACATATAAGGGGTCATGGTTTTAACATTTTCACGTGCAAGACTGGCGGCATTAAATGGTTGGCTCATGACTTACTCCTGATTTTGTTTTTTTAGTTCGTTAACGCGTAAGGTAACGGCATTTTTGTGAGCGGTGAGTTGCTCTGCTTGCGCTAAAGTTTCGATGGTGTTGGCTAAGCCTAATAAGCCTTGCTGCGACAGTTTTTGTACCGTCATTCGCTTCATAAAGTCAGCGAGGCCAAGGCTTGAATAGGTTGCAGTATACCCGTAAGTCGGTAATACGTGATTGGTGCCTGAAGCGTAGTCTCCTGCAGATTCGGGTGACCAGTCTCCGACAAACACGGAGCCTGCGCTAGTGATAGAATCGACTAGATCATCAGCATTGCGTGTTTGTAAAATCAAGTGCTCAGGGCCATAGCGATTGCTAATTTCAACACATTGTTCGATCGAATCAGCGATGACGACACGGCTGGCACTTAGTGCTTTTCTGGCAATTTCTGCACGAGAAAGCTGCGCTAATTGTTTTTCTGTTTCTTCTATCACGCGCTGGGCAAAGTTTTCATCGTCAGTTAATAAAATGACTTGTGAATCAGGGCCATGTTCCGCTTGTGATAGTAAATCAGATGCGGTGAATGCAGGGTTTGCTCCGTTATCCGCAATCACTAACACTTCAGAAGGCCCTGCAGGCATATCAATGGCAGCTCCATCATGGCTTTGACTCACTTGGCGTTTTGCTTCAGTGACATAGGCATTACCGGGGCCAAATATTTTATCAACTGTAGGAATGCTTTGGGTGCCAAATGCCATTGCAGCAATCGCTTGCGCGCCACCTACTTGGAAAATATCACTGATGCCGCACAGTTTCGCTGCATACAAAATTTCATCGGCAATAGGTGGGGGCGAACACAAAATGATTTTGCGACAGCCTGCGATATTCGCCGGAGTTCCTAACATCATGACTGTTGATAACAAGGGCGCAGAGCCTCCCGGAATATATAAACCGACCGCATCTATTGGGCGTGTGACTTGTTGACACACTACGCCTGCCTGTGTTTCCACTGTAATCGGAGTGGGTTTTTGGGCTTCGTGAAAACGACGAATGTTGCCAATGGCGGTTTTCATTGCTGTTTTGATTTCATCGCCAAGACGAGCCTCTGCCGCGTCAACGGCATTTGCAGGTACTCGCACTGTGTCGATTTCAGTTTTATCGAAACGACGGCTTAGTGCTTGGAGGGCGGTGTCGCCCTCGTTACGGACTTGCTCAATAATTTGGCTCACCGCAGTACTAATGCTGCCAGAGGCCGCAATTGCGGGGCGCATCAGCAAAGCACTTTGTTGCTCTTGATTACAAGCCGACCAGCGAACAGGTTGGTTAAATCCCATTTTCATGGCGGCTTACTCCATCATTTTTTCAATTGGTAATACAAGGATTGAGCTTGCCCCTAATGCCTTGAGTTTTTCCATGGTTTCCCAGAACAAGGTTTCTGAGCTCACCATGTGCATAGCGACGCGGTTGTTGTCACCTGCTAATGGTAAAATAGTTGGGCGTTCAGCGCCTGGTAATAAGGCAATGATTTCTTCTAGTGTTTCACTTGGCGCGTGTAACATGATGTATTTAGATTCGCGCGCTTGGATAACACCTTGGATACGGGTCATCATACGGTCGATAAGCTGTTGTTTATCAGCTGACATTTCACCGTCACGTTGAATTAAACATGCTTTCGAACGGTAAATGACTTCCACTTCTTTTAGGCCGTTTGCTTCTAATGTGGCACCAGTAGAAACAAGGTCACAAATCGCATCCGCAAGCCCAGCACGCGGGGCAACTTCAACCGAACCATTTAACAGACATGATTTAAACTGAATGCCTTTTTGGTCGAAATAGCGTTTTAACAAGTGTGGATAAGAAGTCGCAACACGTGAACCATTCAGGCATTCTGCACCCGTGTAGTTAAAGTCCAATGGCGCCGCTAATGACAAGCGACATCCACCAAAATCGAGGCGGCGCAGTGTTTTGTATTGTGGGTTTTCGCCTTGCGCGCGGCGGTTTAATAACTCTTCTTCAAGAACGTTTTCACCAATGATCCCTAAATCAACAACGCCATCCATGACCAGTCCTGGAATATCGTCATCACGAACACGAAGTAAATCAATAGGCATATTTTCTGCATAAGCAATCAAACGTTGTTGTTGTAAGTTGATTTTGATGCCGCAGCGAGCCAGTAGTTCTCTTGATTCTTCACTCAGACGACCTGATTTTTGAATTGCAATACGTAAACGTGATTTATCCAACATGACTTTACCCTTATCCCTTTAAAATTTTTTGTTTAGTAACTCTTTGTTCAAGAATAAAAAAACCCTCGGAAGATTATCTTCCGAGGGTTCTCTCAATTTGCATTTCAGCCACCGGAAGATTCGTTGAACGTCTTCCAGCACACATCGCCCGAAAGACTAGTCAGGATGATGGTGATGATGATGGTTGCGTGAAATACGATTCATAATGTCTTCCGTTCTGTTATTTAAGTGAATGACTAAACATTCATTGTGCTAACTAAATACTCATTGGTATTCAACCTATCCGATTTCCCCCTATGAATGCAACCTTTTTTTAAAAAATAACCAATAATAATTAGTTGATGCGCTTTTATAGTGATTAATCTCTCAGAAATTGTGTTCGGAAGTTTTATGGTTTTCAGCTACTCTGTGATTAATTTCAGTCAGTTGGTCGATTGAGGAGTTATCGTATGAAGAAAATCACCATTATTGGATTAGGGTGGGTAGGGTTGCCCCTTGCCCAAGCTTTATTGTCCCAAGGCATTCATGTGGTTGGAACTAAAACAACACCAGATGGTATTGAAGCCGCTCAAGCGGTAGGAATTGAGTGTTATGCATTGAAATTAACCCCTGAACTTGAATGTGATAACGATGATTTAGCGCAATTGATGATGCAAAGCGATGCTATCGTCATCTTGCTTCCCCCTTCTAAAATTAATACCGAATACTATATGGCAGCGATTGAAACACTGGTGAATAGCGCAATAGCATTTCAGGTACCCAAAGTTATTTTCACGTCATCAACAGCGGTTTATGGGGAGCAAAATGGTGAAATGACCGAAGATAGCCCATTGGATGGAGTGACGGATTCAGCTAAAGCTTTAGTGGCGACAGAACAGTGGTTGCATCAATTACCGAACATATCGGTAGATATTCTGAGACTAGCAGGATTAGTCGGGGAAAAACGACATGCAGGGCGTTTTTTAGCAGGTAAAACCGGAGTGAAGGGGGCAAATCAGCCTGTCAATATGGTGCATCAAGACGATGTAATTGACGCCATTTTATTATTGCTCCAGCAGCCACAGGGAGGGCATATTTATAACCTTTGTGCGCCAATCCACCCGACACGAGCTGAATTTTATACTCATGCCGCTCAATCTATTGGTTTAGTTCCACCACAATTTATTGAAGAGGGGAATGCATTAGAGGGGAAAGTCATTAACGGTAATAAAATTTGCCAAGAACTTGAGTTTGAATACCAGTACCCAAACCCAAGTTTGATGAGTATGACCTTGTGATTACTTAATTGGGATCATGACAATTTTTTGGAACGCAGGACGCGTGGTCAGCTGCTGATACCAGCGTTCCAAATTGTTAAATTCAGGGCGTTCAGTCACAATTTCATGCCAAGGGTAAAATAGTGGCGCGATAGCAATGTCTGCGATACCAAATTTAGCACCACTGAAATAGGCTTGGTTGGCTAATGCATTATCAGCAATTGTGAGTAATCGATTAATATTGCCATATATAATTTTAGCTTGTTCTGGGTCTCTATCCGCTTCAGGAACACGCACAATTTTGTTCATCATTTGCTTAATGTGGTCGAATAAATTAGCACCACTCCAATCCATCCATTTATCGGCGGCAGCTCTCTCTTGTAAGTCTTGTGCGAGTAATAAGTGAGAATGATCAAATTTTTCCGTAAGGTAACGTAAAATCGTATTTGATTCCCACAGCGCAAAGTCATCATCCTGTAGAGTTGGAATAGTGCTGTTTGGATTCATTTTTATATATTCAGGTGTATCTAGTCCACCAAATGGGCCACCCACATCTTTTTGATTGTAAGCGATATTTAATTCTTCTAAGCACCAAAGTACTTTTTTGACATTGGAAGAGTTGACGCGTCCCCAAACAGTTAACATTGCAGTCTCCTAAATTGATTTTTTGGTATCGGCCATGGTTAAGATAGATTAAATTCACTCATAGGCAAATGTTTATTTGTTAGCGGTGGCCTCTGTGAAATTAAAGTCTTATATTAGGTCCAGTTATCAAATTTTGTCACGGCGATGGGTTCTCGTTTAGTGACGCTGAGTCAATGACTGTATTTTAAATGTGTAGAATTAAGTGAAGGAATAACCGATGAGTAAGAAAATGTTGTCTTTAAAAACCCGCCGAGCAGGTATTGGGTTGAGTCTTTTGGTTGCCGTAAGTACCAGTGCTTATGCGGCGCAGACACCGGTTGCTCCTCAAGTCGATGCAAAAGCATTTGTTCTGATGGATTATAATAGCGGTAAAATTTTAGCTTCTGGGAATCCAGATGAACGCTTAGACCCCGCAAGTTTAACCAAAATTATGACCAGCTATGTGATTGGTCAGGCAGTAAATGCAGGGAAAATTACCCCACAAGACATGGTCACGGTAGGGGAAGATGCATGGGCGACGGGTAATCCTGTTTTGAAAGGCTCTTCTTTGATGTTTTTGAAGCCAAAAGACCGCGTTTCTGTATTAGATTTAAATAAAGGGATTGTGATCCAGTCAGGAAACGATGCCAGTATCGCGCTTGCTGATTATGTTGCTGGTAGCCAAGACTCATTTGTGAGCTTAATGAATCAATACGTGCAAAAGATTGGTTTGAAAAATACTCACTTTAAAACGGTTCATGGTCTCGATTCTGAAGGGCAATACAGCACGGCTCGGGATATGGCATTGTTAACCCAAGCGATGATCCGTGATGTACCGGATGAATACGCACTGCACAAGGAAAAGGAATTTACCTTTAATAAAATTCGTCAACCAAACCGTAATCGTTTGTTATGGAACCAAAATTTAAAGGTGGATGGTGTAAAAACTGGGCACACGAGTGGTGCAGGTCATAATCTAGTCGCCTCTGCAACAGAAGGTGATATGCGTTTAATTTCAGTTGTGTTGGGGGCACCAAGTGACCGAGTGCGTTTTTCTGAAAGCGAAAAATTACTGACATGGGGTTTCCGTTTCTTTGAAACTGTCACGCCAATTAAAGCTGATGCCACACTGAAAAAGCAGCGTGTCTGGTTTGGTGATACTTCAGAAGTTGATTTAGGTGTTGCCGATGATGTTTCTATTACTATTCCTAAAGGGCAATTGCAAAACTTAAAAGTGGATATTCAACTCACCAACGATTCACTTGAAGCGCCTCTTGCTAAGAACCAAACAGTGGGAACGATTAACTTTATTCTTAATGATGAAGTTGTCGAACAGCACCCTTTAGTCGCAAAAAATGCGGTTGAAGAAGCGGGGTTCTTTGGGCGTATTTGGGATTATATCATGAAAACCATTAGTGGCTGGTGGAGTGCCATTTTCGGTTAATAATGGTTGAGTTGAAAATGATGTGAACAAAAAAATGCCTGCGAATGCAGGCATTTTTATAGAGACGATAGATAAACAATACTATTCGCAGTGAGCCAATTTAATCGCTAAGCCGCCTTGAGACGTTTCACGATACTTAGCGTTAATATCTTTACCAGTTTCATACATGGTTTCAATGACTTTATCGAGGCAAACACGTGGGTCACTGACGCGACGCAGTGCCATGCGTGCCGCATTCACGGCTTTAACGGAAGCGATGGCGTTACGTTCAATACAAGGTACTTGAACTTGTCCTCCAACAGGGTCACAGGTGAGACCTAAGTTATGCTCCATGGCAATTTCTGCTGCGATACACACTTGCTCAGGGCTACCGCCCATTAATTCGGCGAGTCCCGCGGCGGCCATCGAACAAGCAACACCCACTTCTCCTTGGCAACCCACTTCGGCGCCGGAAATTGACGCATTCATTTTATATAATGCGCCAATCACGCCAGAAACTAAAAAGTAACGGGTATAGGAATTTTCATTCACAGGGCGAATAAATTTATCATAATAAGCTAATACCGCAGGAATGATGCCACATGCACCATTAGTTGGTGCCGTGACAACACGACCACCCGCTGCATTTTCTTCGTTAACGGCAAGCGCATACATATTGATCCAATCTATGACGGCCATTGGGTCCATATTGGTGTTATCCGTTGTCACGAGTTGACGGCGTAATGCGGCTGCTCGGCGTGGTACACGTAATGGTCCGGGTAGTAAACCTTCGGTTGTCACTCCCCGTTCAATACCGGATTTCATGACATCCCATACGGACGAGAGATATTGTTGGATTTCTTCTTTACTACGTAATGCTAATTCATTCTGCATCACGAGTGCGGAAAGTGATAAACCTGTGTCTTTACAATGTTTTTGCAGGTCGGCCGCATATTTAAATGGGTAAGGGACTTGCACTGCATTTTCATCAGATTGGCCAAAGTGCTCTTCATCGACGATAAAACCGCCACCGATAGAATAGTAATTTTTGCTGTAAATAACATCATCACCACTGAATGCCGTAATACTCATTCCATTTTCATGGAGTGGTAGGTTGGTAGTATGAAAATTCATGCCACCTTCAGTAGGAAAATCAACTTCATGTTGCCCGTGTGCAAGGGAGAGCCTTTCAGTTTGCTCTACATTACGCATAAAAGCAGGAATAGCGTCAATATCAATGGTGTCTGGTAAGTTACCTGCAAGGCCCATAATAATCGCCATATCCGTTGCATGGCCTTTACCCGTTAAAGAGAGTGAGCCATACACGTCAACTGAAATTCGTGTCGTGCGAGTGAGTAATTTTTGCTGGATAAGGTCGTCAACAAACTGTTTGCCTGCTTTCATTGGGCCGACAGTATGGGAGCTTGAGGGGCCGATACCAATTTTGAAGATATCAAATACACTAATCATATTCAGTGCTTCCTTTTGTAGAAAGTCATTGAAATTAGGTAGCTTCCATTACTGGTTGCTACCTAGTGGCTTCAATTAGAAGAATAACTTATATGTTGCCGCAGAGATAGCGACCAGACCCATAATTACGATAAATACATTACTGATTTTACCTGAGTATTTACGCATCGCAGGTACTTTGCTAATTGCATACATTGGCATTAAGAACAGTAAGATAGCGATAACTGGGCCACCGAGGCTTTCAATAATATCCAATACACCCGGGTTTAATGTTGCTACTATCCAAGTGGTGACTAACATGAAAATTGCAGTACCGCGGTTTAACTTACGAACATCAATGGTTTTACCTTTTGCACGATAAGCACGTTCAACTAAGCCATTGAAACCTTCACGAGCACCTAAATAGTGGCCGAGGAAAGATTTAATAATTGCGATAAATGCAATGATTGCTGCAGCATATTTGATGAATGGCTGGTCAAAATAGCCAGACAAGTAGTCAAGGATACTAATATTTTGTGCTTTAGCTTGTGCGAGATCCGCTGAAGATAAGGTAAATACACAGCTGATCACGAAGAACATGACGGTCAGCACCATCAAAATGTGTGCGGAGGCAAGGATCCGTGAGCATTTTTGTTCAGCGGCATCACCGTATTCTTCACGTTTTGCCACAGAGAAAGCAGAAATAATTGGTGAGTGGTTAAATGCGAATACCATCACAGGGATTGTCAGCCAAATAGTGACCCAAATGCTTTGCCCACCCGTATTTTTTGTTGCCTCAGTGATACCTTCCCAAGTTAAGGTATTTAGTACATCGCCAGACCAGTGTGGGATCATATACAGTGAGAATGCAACCAGTACGGCGATAAATGGAAACACTAACATACTCATGACTTTGACGATGTATTTTTCACCGAATGCCACAATCGCCATGACTCCACCGACAAGGATTAAGGCAAGTAACCAGCGTGGCGGTGCGCCAACGCCCAATAATTCGGTTAAGAATTTATTGACGTTATTAGTGATGGAAACACCATAAACAAGAAGAATAGGGTAAATAGCAAAGAAGTAGAGTAGGGTGATCCAGTTACCTGCTGTGCGACCAAAGTGTTCCTCGACGACTTCAGTAATATCACCGTCAGGTTTTGAACCAGAGAGAACGAAGCGTGTTAACCCACGGTGAGCAAAAAATGTCATTGGGAAGGCTAATACCAGCATCAGTAAAACAGGTAATAAACCACTCATACCTGCGTTGATTGGCAAAAACAGCACCCCAGCACCGATAGCTGTACCATATAAACCCAGCATCCATACTGTGTCAGTTTTGCGCCAAGCATTACTCGTTACTGTTTGCGAGGCTGTTTTGTCGATGGAACCAACTTTTGTTGCATCCATAATAGTCTCCGAAAATATAAGTCAAAAAAATCATTTAGCGTAACGGCAATTGCGTTACGAACTTTTAATCTTTAGGTACGAACAATTACTCAATAACAATTGTTTTCTTTTGCGTAACAATCTGATTGGAAATAAAACTAAAATTTACGGTAAATTGATTTTCAATCAGTTTTGTATTTTTATCATTTAATTTTAACAGTGGATTTTGAGTGTGTGAATTTATATTTTACCAGAATAAAATGCCGTGATCATTATCTCAAAAGAGAAATATCCCCCAAAATTGCGCAAAATAATCACATTTTATAAAATTGTTAAATAAATTTGCGTTAAGTTTATTTTTGTTAGCAATTAAATACTGAGTAAATAAGTTTTGCTTTGCTGGAATATGAGCAGAATAATATTCTGTTAGAAAAATATTATTATATTAATGATCGAAATATAGCTGGCTAAAATATCATCTATATCAATGTGAATATTGAACTGTACTGTAATGGTAGTACGATTTTCTAGGCTGTGTATTTTTGTATTTATATGAAAAACAACGGGATATTTTTTATTTGCTGATTGGTTTATTGCGTGATTAATTAGTTTAAAAATTGGAGAGAATAGAACTATACATTAATTATTTTACGTTTTTCTCAGACCTATATTTGTCACTTTTTTCGCAACGAAAAAAATAATTGAAAAAGGTAACGAAATATTTGTTAATTAATTGTTTTAATAATTTTATTGATAACTTAAAAAAAGTTTTAATGATGAAAGTGAAAATAAACAGAAACTTTGATTTAGCGCAATTTTTATAATGCGAAGAATACTGGCATTAATTAATGCCAGTATTTGAATATACGTTGTTATGGCTGAAACCAGCCTTTACGAATAAGAGGAGCAAAAATAAAGCTATATAGTTGCGTGATAGGTAATTGAATTTTATTCGCACCAAGAGACCAGAGAATTTGAGCTAAGCCGCATGCCACCATTGCAAGTATGAAAGCACCAGCCATATCTAAAGGCCAATGAACACCGAGGTAAATACGTGACCAAGCAATCACAACCGCAGGGATCATCATTACAAGCCCTACCCAAGTCCTGAGCCAGAAAAGAAACGCAAAAGCGAATGTAAACACAATCGTACCATGGTTACTTGGGAATGAAGGCGTGGCCTTATGTTCGGAGAAATTGGTGCCAATTCCCATGACAAATGGGCGGTCATATGGAGCAAAATAACCAATTAACCATGAGATAGTTAAACCAATGACGATAGCAATAGCGGCTTTACAGGCAAAGGCACGTTGGCGAGTCATATTTGGCTGGGCACCCCAAAACCAACAGGCAACCGTAAAAAGTGGAAATAAGAGAATTAAGCGCTTAGCAATCACATTGGCTATTGCAATGGTTCCACTTGCGGTCTCGGGTGTGGCATTGATCAAATTGAAAAGATCAAGATTCAGTTGTTCCAGCACAGTTCAGTACCTCGGGCAAATAGTGAGTAAGACAGGGTAGATACATAAAGATAGGAGGTTAAAGTGTCTTACCTCGCAGGTAAAGTCCCTTTGTCTTATTATTGAAAGCTTTGTGCGACAAATTTACTTGCGGTTTAACTATTACTCAATAATTATTTAGTGCAGTAACAGACATAGAAAAGTAAAAGGAAGAAAAAGTGATGTGGTGGCAAAAAGAGATACAACTTAGCGCAAAAGCAAGAGGATTTCATTTAGTGACAGAAGAAATTTTCAAGCAACTTCCCGAACTTAGCTTAATCAATGTTGGTTTAGCCAATATTTTTATTCAACATACATCGGCATCTTTAACGATAAATGAAAATGCGGATTACACTGTCAGAGAAGACTTCGAAAGTTTTTTTAATCAGGCCGTTCCTGAAAATGAGCCTTATTATAAACATGATTATGAAGGAAGTGATGATATGCCAGCTCACCTAAAAAGCAGTTTATTGGGTGCAAGTTTGACTATTCCGATTACTAAAGGGCGTTTAAACTTGGGGACGTGGCAGGGGATTTATTTATGTGAGCATCGAAATTATGGTGGAAAACGTAGGTTAATCATTACATTACAGGGTGAACTCAGCCGTTAAAAACAAAAAACCCGATAGCAGGAAAACAAAAAGTTGGCTATCGGGCTCCTCAATATGGGGACATCAAAGAAAAGCAGTGGCATTAATTAAGACTCCGTCTAAAAAAGAAAGTTCTCACTTAGATGAAAAAAAGTGCAATATTTTTATTAAATTTGGCTTAAATAGCACAAAAAGAACAAGCAAAGTGTCAGCACCTATAAATAAGTGAACAACTTTGCTTGTTGAGATGAAAAACGGATATGGCTAACTATTTGTAAAGATTTAAATTTTCTTTTGCGTAAGCTTCGAAATCTGTGCATCCACCAATGTGTTGCTCATCAATGAAAATTTGTGGAACGGTTTCAACAGGTTTGCCGACAGTTTTAGATAAATCTTCTTTAGAAATACCTTCTGCTTGAATATCAACATAGCGGTAGTCAAAATCTTCACGCTCATTTTTCAGTTTTTCAGCGAGTTCTTTTGCACGAACGCAGTATGGGCAGCCAGGACGACCAAAAATAACAGTATACATAGTATCTCCTTTTTATCTTGAACTCAGATTCTAATTGCAATGCTCAATACTATGCCTACATAAATTATGAAATAAAAGTCGAATTTTCCTGTTATACCTATAGGTATGGCATATAATCCTCAGTTTGAGGAAAAGACACAATAATGAGAGGAGGAGAAGAATGAGTAATAAACCTCAGTCTAAAGGGACGATGCGTTCATTGGCGGATATGCCAAAGCCCATTATCGTGTTAGAAGGTGTTGGGATCATTCTGCTTATCATTGTGTTGTTGGCATTAAATGACTATATCACGCTGCCGGAGCCTTTAATGCGGCCAGGAGCGATCGTCAGCATTATTATGGTCGGTATTGGCTGTTTGGTACCAGCAATGATTAATATTGTCTGGCGGGCAATTCATAGCCTGAGTTTTTTGGGGATAGATAATAAACAACCAGAAAAGAAAGCTTCTAAAAAGTTGGACTCTACAGATAATAAACTCGATGAATAAGCAGATTAAACGCGGTTTTACTGGTGTTTCGGCCTACAATATGTGAGAATTATTCGTTTTTTCGTTAGGGGGAAAATGTGCCAAAACCCTAACAAATCAATATTGCACGACTATTTTGAGTTGAAGAAGGTTACTGCCCATGGATTCTATTTGTTACCCTGACATCACTAAGTTACGTGAATGGCTAGACCAACTCAAAACCTCTTATTTCGAGTGTGATTCCTGCTCTGCATTACATTTACCTCATATGCAAAATATTGACGGTATTTTTGATGCGAAGCTCGATATTTTAAATAATGTTTTGGTGTTGTCTGCATTAGCTGAGCTCAAACCGACAGCGATTGTGACGTTAGTGGCGAATATCAGCCAAATTAATGCCAGCTCATTAACGGCAAAAGTTTTCCTTGAAATAAATAATGAAAACTTGCCTAAATTGATTGTTAGCCAATCATTTTCATTAGCAGCAGGAATGACGTATCGTCAATTCGGTCATTTTTTACAGCAAGCAGAAGAACAAATTTCAGCTATTGTATTTGAAATTTTTAGCAATAACTTGCTGTATGCGAATCAAGATGATTTCAGTGAAGACGATGACAATTCTGATGAAGACTCTGAGCATTCTCTTGACGACAAACCTTCGATAATACTCCACTAAGTCTTTGTTATGCATTGTGAAAAGTATGCCACTGGGCAATGCCATTCATGCCAATGGCTGACACTAACTCCTGAACAGCAAATTATTGAAAAGCAGAGCCAACTACAGGCTCTTTTACCTGCTATTGATACCTCCCTATTTCAGCCTCCAGTTACAGGGCCGCAAACGGCTTTTCGCAATAAAGCTAAAATGGTCGTTAGTGGTAGTGTTGAGAAGCCAATTTTAGGTATTGTTGGGCGAGATGGGCAAGGTGTAGATTTAACGGACTGCCCGTTGTATCCAGATGCCTTTTCTGATGTGTTTAGTGCAATTATTCCTTTTATTGCAAGGGCAGGGCTGACGCCTTATAACATTGAACGCAAACGTGGTGAGTTAAAATACCTATTATTGACTCAAAGTCATTATACTGGGAAATTTATGCTGCGGTTTGTGTTGCGCTCAGAGAAAAAAATTGAGCAGTTAAAAAAGGCACTGCCATGGCTACAAGGACAGTTGCCACAGCTTGAGGTGATCACCGCCAATATTCAACCCGTGCATATGGCAATACTTGAAGGTGAGGATGAGATTTTCTTAACGGAGCAGCACACACTCCGTGAAGAGTTTAATCAAGTCCCTTTATTTATTCGCCCGCAAGGTTTTTTCCAAACGAATCCTATAGTGGCTGCCAAATTATACCAAACTGCAAGGGAATGGGTTAAAGCGTTAGATATCGATAGCTTGTGGGATCTGTTTTGTGGCGTGGGCGGCTTTGGGTTGCACTGTGCTGAAAAAGACACTCGCTTAACAGGGATAGAAATTAGTGCGCCAGCGATTGCCAGCGCACAGCAATCCGCGGATGAACTTGGATTAAAGCATGTTGAGTTTAAAGCCCTTGATTCAACGCGTTTTGCCACGGCGAATCAGGATATCCCTCAGCTTATTTTAGTCAATCCGCCACGCCGAGGAATTGGTAAAGAGTTATGCGATTACCTTACGCATATGCAGCCTGAATATATTCTATACTCTAGCTGCAACGCACAAACCATGGCGCAAGATTTACAACTGTTGGCTGGCTATCAAGTCTGTAAAATCCAGTTATTCGACTTATTTCCTCATACTGCACACTTTGAAGTGCTGACATTGTTAAAGCGTATTGTACAGTAAAAGCCATGTGATGGACTTTACTGTACAGAACCGACAATACAATATTCGTTATATCATTTGGGTAATTAATTTAATTTTTTAGCAGGAATGAATCCATAGATAATACTCTAAACTTAAATTCATCTATATGATTAGGTGCCAGTTTATCACTATGGTAGGTGAGCAAATATTTTAGGTTCTCTAAAAAATCATTTTCGTTATCATATTTTTTTATACCTCTGTTAGGGTCAAAAAACTTATATATATGATTGTTTTTATCGTATTTAATTGAAATTGCCATGCAATGACCATCATAAGAAATCAATGAATAATAATCATTGTTAGATTTTAATTTATTCTCTATTTCAGCTTTTAGATTTTCAATAGTTGATTGGTTTTTATTTATTTGTAAGTTTGTATAGTCACAAATAGGTAGGCTTATATCATTGATTAATCCAAAATTTATATTTTTAGCTGTATTTTTATACATTTCTAGTTTAGATATAAACCCAAAAGCATTAGCTAGAAAAATTTTAATTTCCTCATCATTTAATGGCAAGTCAGATATTATTTTATTTTTTATTGTCTCATTCAATATTTCATGGCAATAGTAAATTTCTATTGAATCCTCTTTATTTTTTTTAACTAAATTATAGTAAAAGGTAATCAAATCTATAATTTCGTATTTATTATCTAAGTAACTTACATTTTTATTGATATGAGATATGTTTTTCTTTAGTAGATGGGTTATATCGTATAGATTTCTTATATTACGACCCTTTTCCTTGTTTTCTAATGATATTAAATTTTTATCAATTTTAATATCTGTATTTTTATTGATGAATGATGATTTATTCTTTTTTTTATCAATGAGTAATGAGTCTATTTTGTGTGCGATTTTATTGAAATAATATGCGCGTTCATAACTAATCTGAATATTCAGGCCATTGACTATTTGTTTATTTAATAAACTTATTTCAACATCATTTTGTTTTTTATTTCTTAAACGATCTCTTTGGGATTTTATAGATTTTAAAGCAGCTCCCATCGATTCAATTAGTTTATCTCCTTCATTCTTGTTTTCATTAAGAAGGTATAGGTTTGATAAACCATGGCAAATCCCATTGCTAGCGTTAGAGGTGTTTCTGACTTGAGTGAGTTTTTTTCTTAGGGAATTATTTTCTTTTTTATTAAAGTATGTAAGTAGTTTTTCTTGCTCAAAAGGAATATCAAATTGAATTTTTTTCATAATAAACTCATTAATCATATCTATTTAATTAGTTTAATTATTACATTTGCAAATAAAGTACTCTTTAAAAATCCGATTGAGCGAATAAAAAAAGCTTGGCATAATACCAAGCTTTTTTTACTTGTCGGCGAGAAAGAAAGACTAACCTCTGTGCTCAAATTCCAACGCTTTGCGTTCAATTAAACGCATTAGAATGGTCAAAATTGCATTGACCACTAAATAAATAATTCCCGCAGCAACAAACGCCATCACATTCCAGCTTTGACCAAAGATCAGTTGGCTGTAGCCCATGACATCTAACATTGTAATCGTACTGGCAAGCGAAGTACTTTTGAAAATCAGGACAACTTCATTGGAATAGGACGATAACGAACGTTTAAAGGCATAAGGCAAAATAATACGCATGGTTTGTATTTTGCTCATCCCGAGGGCTTGGCACGATTGCCATTGGCCTGACGGAATAGCTTTAACTGCACCGTGGAATAACAAAGTAGAATATGCTGCACTATTTAGTGCCAATGCTATCATGGCGCATACCCAAGGGGTTGAGATAAACTCCCATAGCATTGGGTAATTCTGCAGTGATTTAAATTGGCTTGGACCATTATAAATTAAGAAGAACTGCACCAATAAAGGAGTACCAGTGAAAAGCGTGATATAGACTTTAACGGCTTGAGAAACCACGGGGGTTTTAAGTGAAAGAATTAAAGTAAATAATATCGCTAAGATAAAAGCTACAATAAGAGCACTAAATGTCAGTGATAAGCTGGTTGGTAGCCCGGGAAGAATATCTAAAATTAAATCCATCATTTTGATTCACCTCGCTCAAAGCGAGTCGTACGCAATTCAATACGTTTTAAAATAACTTGGCTGACTAACGTAATGGCAAGGTAAATCAAACCCACAATGGCGTACCATGTGAATGGTTCGTGAGTTCTATTGACGATTGTTTTTGTTTGTAGCATTAAATCATTAACGCTGATGAGTGAAACTAACGCAGTATCTTTTAATAATACAAGCCATTGGTTACCTAAGCCAGGAAGCGCATGGCGCCACATTTGCGGCATAATGAACCGAAAGAAAATAGTGCGTTTGTTTAAACCTAATGCAAAACCAGCTTCCCACTGACCATAAGGTACTGCTTTTAAAGCCCCTCTTAATGTTTGTGATGCATAAGATGCGTACAACAAGGCGAGGGCAATAACACCGCAGACAAATGGGGTGTAATCAAATTCACCGCTATCAGCAAAGAAAATGCTAGGATCAATTTGAATAGTGGTTTGCCAAAAACCGAGGTTTATATCGAACCCATCACCAAACAAATTGATCAGTTGTAATGTACCGAAATAAACAAACAACACGACCAATAATTCAGGCAGACCGCGGATCAAAGTAACCCAACAAGTCCCTAAAAAGGCAATAGGTTTAAAACGGACGGACTCCCACGCAGTAAATAACATGGCGAGGATCAGCCCCAAAACCAGTGCAGAAACAGCAAGGCCGACGGTGATACCGGCGGCACTTGTTAAAAATAGAAAGTTGCTCATTAATTATATCAATTACTGTTGAAACCATTTTTTGTGGATAGCATCATAAGTGCCGTCTGCTTTAACTTCAGCTAAGGCTTTATTCATTTTATCCAACAGCTCTTTATTTCCTTTACGCACTGCAATGCCTAAACCAATACCGAAATATTGTGGATCAGTCACTTTTTCACCTACAGCGGCTAAGTTTTCGTTACCTTTAGCTTTTAACCA
Source organism: Providencia sp. PROV116 (assembly GCF_028482485.1). Classification (NCBI taxonomy): domain Bacteria; kingdom Pseudomonadati; phylum Pseudomonadota; class Gammaproteobacteria; order Enterobacterales; family Morganellaceae; genus Providencia; species Providencia sp. PROV116. The sequence goes on from NZ_JAMPQO010000005.1 coordinate 234,547, forward strand.
TTCGTCAGCAACTGCAGTATCACCGAAGACGGCATCGATACGGCCATTTTGCAGGTCTAAAATAGCAGATTGGTAGTTATCATAAGGAACGGTTGTCATACCTTTATGTTGTTCCATGATATATTTTTGGTGAGTGGTTCCGTTTTGAACACCAATTTTTTTATCTTTTAATTGTTCTACTGAGCTGATTTTTTCTTTTACAGCAATAAATTCTGCTGAGTTAGGGTAGTAAGTCTCAGTGAAATCCACTTGCTGTTGGCGCTCAGGGGTAATATCGATACCTGCCATTAATGCTTCAAAGCGACGGAATTTTAAGCTAGGAATTAAGCTGTCGAAAGATTGGTGAGTAAATGTACAAGTTGCATTCATTTTTTCACACATGGCATTGGCTAAATCAACGTCAAAGCCAACGATTTGGTTATTCTTATCGAACATTTCAAAAGGCGCGTAAGTCGCTTCTGTTGCAAAACGGATGGTTTCTTTTTCCGCAGCAGTTGCAGATAGGGTTACAGCGCCCAGTAGTGCAGCTAATATAATTTTTTTCATTGCTTAATCCTATATCTATTAATGTGACAGATAATTTGCAAATGCTTCTGTTTGAGGTGCAGTGAAATGGCTTGCATCCCCTTGTTCTACTATATGGCCATTTTCCATATACACTACACGGCTAGCGGTTTTTCGAGCAATTTCCACTTCGTGAGTAACGATGACTTGTGTAATTCCAGTCGCAGATAGTTCGCGAATAATATCAACAACTTGAGCGGTAATTTCTGGGTCAAGTGCAGCGGTTGGTTCATCAAATAATAAAACTTTTGGTTCCATCATTAGTGCTCTTGCAATCGCAACACGCTGTTGCTGCCCACCCGATAAATGTAAGGGGTAGCGATCAGCAAATTGAGACAACCGTAAGCGCTCTAATAACTTAGAGGCTTTTGCTTGCGCTTCCTGCTTGGACAATTTTAACACGCGGCAAGGCGCTTCAATTAAGTTGTCCATAACGCTCAAATGAGGCCATAGGTTATATTGTTGAAATACCATTCCCACATTTTGACGCAGCTCACGAATCGCTTTCGCATCTGGAGCTGAAGAAAAGTCAAATTGCTGACCCACAATATTTAAGAGGCCTGAACGTGGCATTTCTAATAAATTGAGGACACGCAACAACGAGCTTTTACCTGCTCCGCTTGGCCCGAGTAATACCATAGTCTCACCAGCAGAACACTCTAGATTGATATCAAAGAGTGCCTGATGGGAACCATAGAAACAGTTGATGTTTTTTAATTGAATGCTCATGTGTACCAATAATATCTTATTTCACTACCTGCGATATTAATCCTATGAGCATATTTATGCAATAATTTCTGCATAAAAATTTGGTTTTTACGCTAAATTTATTCTGATTTAACGGTCAGTTGCTCTGCTTGCTGTTGTTTAGCGAGTTGTTTATCCCGCTCATAAGCTAGCTCACTGATGCGTTTTGCCATGCCTTTAAAAATAAACAAATGTGCAGGCATCATGGCAAACCAATAGAGTAAACCGCAAAAGCCAGCGGGGTGCCACCATGCTCGAACATCGATTGAACGGCGGTTTCCGCTATCATGAATAGTAAAAGTTAGGCGGCCAAGTCCTGGTGCTTTCATACCAAATAACAAGCTAAGTTGTTTATTAGGCTCAAGATTAATCACGCGCCAGCCGTCAATCTCATCTCCGAGTTGGAGCTGTTCACGATCGGGGCGGCCGTATTTCACTTTATTCAACATCATATCATCCATGATGGCGCGGGTTTTCCACAGACCATTGGCATAGAAGTAGCCGTTTTTTCCGCCAATCTGTTGCACTGTATACCAGAGCGATTCTGAACTGGCCGTTGTTCCAAGGGTTGCTCCCGCTTGTTTTGGGTAATAGCCATAACCAGGACGCCAACGTTTTCTGACTTCTGGGTCATAACCCCAATCTGCGTTATCAACGGCATCGGCTTCTTCAGCTAAAGTGGTTCTAACAGCATCATCAAAAGAAATTAAGGTTTGTGGGATCAGTTCTCGTAACGCTTTATCATCTGCCGGGAGGTCGTGCTGCAAGCCTTGGATTAGCTCCTTAGCAATTGACGGTGGCACAGAGGTGATCAAACTGATGAAATGCACAGAGATCATACTGATGGGGATCGGAATGGGAATAAGTAAACGCCGTTTACCACTGACTTTAATAAAGCGTTTAAATAGTTCTTGGTAACTAATAAACTCAGGGCCACCCGCATCGAAAATTCGGTTCTCGGTTGTTGGTATTTTTGCCAGTTGCGTTAAATAATACAAAATATTCGACAGAGCGATAGGTGACGATTTAGAGCGAACCCAACGTGGTGGCGTTAAAATCGCTAAGTTGTAGACCATATCGCGCATAATTTCGAATGCGGCAGAACCAGAGCCAACGATAATTGATGAACGAATTTCAGTAACAGGGATTTGGCTTTCACGTAAAATATCACCGGTTAAACGCCGTGCTATTAGGTGTGGTGAATAGGTATGCCCGTGTTGTAATGCGCTGAGATAGATAACATGTTTAACGCTTGAGCCTTCAAGGGCTTGTTGCACATTGCGAGCGGCTGCGCGCTCACGTTCGACTAAATTGGCTTGGTCAGCCATGCTATGAACGAGGAAATAAACAATATCGATGCCTTCCATGACACCTTTTAATGTTTCGGGGTCGTGAAGATCCACATAAATGCATTGGGTATCTTGCCAGCCTTGAGATAGCATCCAATCAACACGGCGAGCACCTGCTGTTACGTCATATCCTTGCTCAATGAGTTTAGGGATCAAATTCTGACCAATATAGCCACTAGCGCCCAACACTAAAACACGTTGTTTATCTGTCATGTTAATTTCCTGTTTCACGCAAATTAACGGCTATTGTGACTGAAATTTTACCTATGTAAAGAAGGCCATAAGAATTGGCGTAATTAGACTAAGTACGAAGCCGTGAACTATGGCGGCAGGGACAATTGAAACTCCACCGCTGCGTTGTAAAACAGGTAATGTAAAATCCATTGATGTTGAACCGCAAATGCCAAGAGCCGTTGAGCGGTAACGGTTGATAATAATAGGAATGAGCATGATGGCAGCAAGTTCCCTTGCTAAATCATTGAAAAAAGCCGCACTTCCCATGACTGGGCCATATGCATCGGTAAGTACGATGCCTGTTAATGAGTACCAGCCAAAGCCAGAAGCCAGCGCTAGCCCCATTTTCACCGGAAGATCGAGTAAAAACGCAGCTAATGCGCCACCGGCTAACGCACTGATTGCCATGACAAACGCGATGGTGGTACCACGGCGGTTGATTAAAATTTGCTTGATACTCATGCCACTATTGCGTAGCTGGATACCGACAAGTAATAGCAATAGCATTAACGCCACTTGGCTACCTTTATCGGCATAGTGTAGAAAGTCAAAATGCGTCAAGCCAACGGCAAATCCGAGCAGTAGCACGCCGCATAACTGTAAGGATTCGAGAACCATTTTGATTCGTGAAGGTGGTTTTTCTTGTTTATGTTGCGGAATTCTCCATGGATCAAATTTATCGAGTAATAACAGTGAGATTACATTCAATGAAAATATACAACCAAAAAAGGTAACTGCATAAATTAAAATAGAAAATAAGTGAACGCTTAAGTTTTCAAGCAGTGCGAGGGTAATTCCCATTAAAAATAAAATAACATATACCATTGAATTCAGGGATTGATGAACTCGATGGAGAATGCGTTTATTTTTAATAGGAATAAGATAACCGAGTGTTAACGGTAGAAGAATAATTAAGAGTCCTGAATACATGGCCGTTTCCTTAGAGGTTATCCCATCGACTAGGTTAATGTAAACAAAGGGTTATGCTTATTTTTTTTATTTAGGTTATCGAAGCATAAACCTGATTTAGCGCCCTGTGCTTAAAGAATTTATTGTTATAAAATTTTTTTATTGGCTAAAGAAAGAAAAATAGGTCAAAAACACTAAAAATGAAAGTTTTACTATTTTATAACACTGTAATTAGATGCTCAACACAGTTCGCTGTTTTGTTATAAGTATTTTTATTTTGCTTACATATTTATAGTAATAAAGGCGCTTAATCGGTAAGCTCTAAATAGTGTCTTTTAGTCTGTTCAATTGATGGAATCACCCGGTATGTAATGAAAACTAATAATATTGAGGGTGAATTAAAAATCTTCCAAGGAGAGTAATATGTACCTGGAACGTGTGGAAATATACGGATTTAGAGGGATTAACCGGCTTTCTTTAGAACTGAATAATAGTACGGTTTTAGTCGGTGAGAATTCCTGGGGAAAATCGAGTTTACTGGACGCACTTGACCTTCTTCTTTCCCCTGAGCATACAGATTACCAATTCAGCCTTCATGATTTTCATCACCCAGCAGGGAACGATGAATCGCGTTACCGCTCATTACAGATCGTTCTAAAATTTTGTGAGCGTCGAAAAGGACGTCATCAATCATATCGTTTTCATAATCTTAACTCTGTTTGGGTCGATAACGGAGATGGCCTGAAACATATTTTCTATCGTGTTAGCGCAGAGCTGAGAGATGATGACACGATAGTTGTAGATAAAAATTTTTTGAATTCAGGTGGTAATAAGCTTTCTTTGGATAATGTAGGTAAATACATTAAAGAAATTATTAGGTTGTATCCGGTTATTCGCCTGCGAGATGCCCGCTTTTTGCATACACTTAACACTGAAACTATTGTTACAGGCCAAAAAGATTTACGTGATTTGTTCAACGTTCGCATTAAAGAATTAACCCATGCATTGGTCAATAATCCGGAATGTTTAAGTGATGAAGACCTTGGTGATGGTATTGATGCAATGCAGCAGCTGCTCAGCCATTATTTTTCAGGGCAGAGCGCACATCTTATAAAGATGGATAGCTCAATTGTTAATATAGAACCGCGCAAGCGCGGGTGGAAAGCGCTTGATAATATTAGCCGTTTAATTGCAAAACCAAATCAACGCAATATTCGATTAATTATCTTAGGAATGTTTTCTTCGTTATTACAATCAAAAGGTAATATTCAGTTAGATAAACATGCTCGGCCATTGATAATCGTTGAAGATCCAGAAACGCGCTTACACCCGATTATGCTCTCCATCGCATGGGGGTTATTTAGCCTATTTTCTTTACAGCGGATTACCACGACTAACTCAGGGGAATTACTTTCATTAGCACCTCTGGAAGATTTGTGCCGTTTGGTGCGCAATACCAATAAAGTTTCAGCTTATCGATTGAGTGAAAATGATTTAAGTGCTGAAGAATTACGTAAAATTTCTTTCCATATTCGCTTTAATCGCCCATCAGCGCTGTTTGCTCGCTGTTGGTTATTAGTGGAAGGGGAAACGGAAATTTGGTTGATGAATGAATTTTCGCGCCAGTGTAACTATTACTTTGAAACTGAAGGAATAAAAGTTATTGCATTTGCACAAAGTGGTTTGAAACCATTGCTGAAGTTTGCCAATAAAATGGGCATTGAATGGCATGTTTTAACCGATGGTGATGAGGCTGGGCGTAAGTATGCAGCAACCGCGACACATTATGCCAACAAAATTAATTCATCAGATAGGGATCGGCTAACGATGCTACCCGCACCAGATATGGAACATTTCCTATATCGTGAAGGGTTTAGAAGCCTTTATCATGAAATTGCTGATATTCCAGATAATGCAAAGGTTTCAACTAGGCGAGTAATTATTAAGGCGATTTCTCGTACATCGAAACCAGATTTAGCGCTAGCTACTGTAAATAGAGCCGCAGAATTAGGGCCAGATAGTATCCCGCTGCAATTGAAAAGTATGTTTTCTCGCGTGGCATGGTTAGCAAGGGGGAAAGCAAATTAATGGTGATATCGATAAATTTTACTGGTTGTTGATTGATTATTGAGAAATGGTTCTATCTGGTTTATCACATGTTGAATTAATTGATAACTTAAGTGATATATAATCTGATCATTAGTTTTTAGCTGGCAACTAATTGGAACCGCCTTTTTAAATGTTGTCAGCAATCTTAGAGGGCAAGGCCCTCTTTTTGTTCATAGGAAGCAAGTAAACATGAAGGCAAAGCCTAAGAAAAAGTGGCCGATTTATTTGGCAATCATTATTGTTGCCCTAATCACCGCTGGGTTTCTTTTTAATCGTGAGGAAGCTGAGGTTTTTCAAACCGTAGATGTCACGCGAGGTGATTTAGATAAACAAGTACTGGCAACGGGGAAACTTGATGCCGTACGTAAAGTCGATGTGGGAGCTCAGGTGAGTGGGCAACTGCAAACCCTGTATGTCAAAGAGGGCGATTATGTTAAAAAAGGCGATTTATTAGCAGTGATTGACCCGAAAAAAGCCCAAAATGATGTTATTGAGTCAGAAGCAACAACACGTGAACTCGAAGCCAATTTATCACTAGCTCAAGCCGAGCTGCGTCTTGCTCAGGTGACTTATCAGCGTCATTTAAGCCTAGCAAAACAGCAAGCAGTTTCTCAACAAGAACTTGATAAAGCTAAAACCGATGTGGAAGTAAAAAAAGCGCAAGTCGCCACTTATCAAGCTCAAATTAAGCGTAACCAAGCCACCCTAGATTCGGCAAAAACAAATCTAAAATATACGCAAATTACGGCCCCAATGGATGGTATTGTCACCTTTATTAAAACACTACAGGGGCAGACGGTTATCGCTGCCCAAGAAGCACCAACAATTTTAACACTTGCGGATTTGGACACGATGCTAGTGAAAGCTGAAGTTTCTGAAGCCGACGTAATTTATTTGGAACCGGGTCAAGATGCTTCTTTTACTGTTTTAGGGGCTCCAGATAAAAAGTTTGCTGGGCAATTAAAGGATATTTTGCCAACTCCTGAAAAAATTAATGATGCTATTTTCTATTATGCGCGTTTTGAGGTGCCTAACCCGCAACATTTGTTGAAATTACAAATGACCGCTCAGGTCACGATTGAATTAGACTCACGTAAAAATGTGCTGTTGCTACCACTATCTGCATTAGGTAATGAAATTTCACCACAAACCTATGAAGTGGATATTCTGCAAGACAATAAAGTCGAGAAAAAACAAGTTGAAATTGGTGGTCGAAACGATGTGTATGTAGAAATTACCAAAGGCCTAAATGAAGGTGACAAAGTCGTCATTGGGCACAGTGAGGCGGAATACTAATTATGGCTGCGTTAATTGATCTTCAAGGGATCACTCGCCGCTATGGGGAAGGTGAAAACCAAGTTACGGTCTTAAAAAATGTCTCACTGCAAATTAATGCAGGTGAGATGGTAGCAATTATAGGTGCTTCTGGTTCAGGTAAATCCACACTCATGAATATTATTGGGTGCTTAGATAAACCAACAGAAGGGAATTACTGTATTGATGGCCAAAGCGTTGCAACATTAGATAACGACCAATTAGCAGAATTGCGTCGAGAACATTTCGGTTTTATTTTTCAACGTTACCATTTATTAAGCCATTTAAGTGCGGAGCAAAATGTTGAGGTACCTGCGGTATATGCAGGGGCGGGTAAAAACCAACGTCGTGAACGAGCTGCTCAACTATTACAGCGTCTAGGGCTTGGGGAGCGAATTGAATATCGTCCAAGCCAGTTGTCTGGTGGGCAACAACAGCGCGTGAGTATTGCTCGTGCCCTAATGAATGGCGGGCAGATAATTCTCGCGGATGAGCCAACAGGGGCGCTGGATAGCCATTCGGGGGAAGAGGTCATGAGTATTTTAAAAGACCTTTGTGCTCAAGGGCATACCGTGATTATTGTCACTCATGATCCCGAAATTGCTCAGCAAGCGGAACGTATCGTAGAAATTAAAGATGGCGAAATTTTGAAAGATTCGGGGAGTAAAGCCTCGATACGTACGAATTCATTACCAAAAGCCCCTGCAAGAAAACTCACATTAAATCAAATGTATGGCCGATTTAGTGAGGCATTGTTGATGGCTTGGCGTGCCATGGTTGTCAATAAAATGCGCACGCTGCTAACGATGCTTGGGATTATTATTGGTATTGCCTCTGTGGTTTCAATTATGGTGATTGGCGATGCGGCGCAAGGCATGGTACTCAATGATATTAAATCGATCGGAACCAATACCATTTCTATCTATCCCGGGAAAGATTTCGGCAGTGATGATGCGGAAAATCGGCAATCATTAAAATCGTCGGATATTGACGCGATTGCTAAGCAGCCTTATGTCCATGCTGTCTCTGGGGAATTAAATAGCTCAACTCGGCTAAGAAAAGGCAATTTAGATGCATCAGCTCAACTTTCAGGTGTTGGGCGTGATTATTTTAATGTTTATGCTTCGAAGTTCTCAGAAGGAATGGGGTTTACTCAAGATATGGCGGACAGACGAGCCCAAGTGGTGGTCATTGATGCTAACACCAAGCGCCGCTTTTTTCCTAAGCAAGAGCATGTTATTGGCGAAACTTTACTTATTGGTAATATGCCGGCAACGGTCATCGGTGTACTTGAAGAAAAAAAATCGGCTTTTGGTTCGAATAAGTCATTATCCATTTGGTTACCAGACACCACGGTAAATAGTAAAGTGCTTAACCGGCCATACTACGACAGTATCACTGTGCGGGTTAAAGAGGGCTATGATGCTAAAACAGCGGAGCAGCAACTAATCCGCTTATTGACATTGCGTCATGGTAAGAAAGATATTTTTACCTATAACCTAGATACCTTTATTAAAACGGCTGAGAAAACAACCCAAACTATGCAGTTATTCCTCACACTAGTGGCTGTCATTTCATTAGTAGTCGGGGGTATTGGTGTGATGAATATTATGCTGGTTTCTGTGACAGAAAGGACACGAGAAATTGGTATTCGTATGGCGGTAGGGGCTAGAACCAGCGATGTGATGCAGCAATTTCTCATCGAAGCCGTACTGGTATGTTTAATGGGCGGCCTGATGGGAATCAGCTTATCGTATGGAATTAGTTTATTGGCTCAAATGGCGCTACCGGGCTGGACTTTTTCTTTTGATCCTGTGGCGTTAATCAGTGCCTTTGTTTGTTCAACAGCCATTGGTATTATTTTTGGCTTTTTACCTGCGCGAAATGCGGCTCGCTTAAACCCAATTGACGCATTAGCGAGGGAATAGTTTATAGCTTAATCATTTATAACCTAATCATTTATAACCTAAATAATTACTGTGTATCTTCTGCATCACAGGGTTTGGTGCAGAAGATATATAGAAGGCATTAAATGCTAACGTGAAAGAGATATCTGCTCAAGAATAGTCTCATTTATTGGAACCGAGTTCCTCAAATAAATTCTGCTAATTAAATGCGTTATTTTTAACTCCTTCATTTCCTGATAATATTTTTTTCAATCTATATATTCCCTCGTTTCTCAAAATATTTCATAATAAAAAACTATCTGAAAAGATAAATTCTGCTTGCGAATTGGTATCGATCATGGATATCATTTGCCTTGTAGAATAAATGAAACCTAGTTCCATATAATGGAACTTATAATAAAGCCAGTAAAAACTAAGCAAAGACAACCACACAGCAGGTGCGATATGGCGAATAAAGCAGGTGAAGATTATTCTTTGGCTCGAGTACCCCAAAGTGCTCGTAGACCGTTCTATGAAGTGTTAATTCTACGAATTGGTGCGCTAGCTTGTGTTTCACAAGTGATGTTAGGTGCAGCTCTTGGGTATGGGTTAACTTTTTGGCAGGCGTTTTGGGCAACAATGCTTGGCTCTGTAATTTTACAGGTTGTCAGCTGGGGGCTTGGAGCGGCTGCGTGCCGTGAAGGAATGTCGATCAGCCTACTGTCTCGGTGGGCGGGTTTTGGTAAGTTAGGCTCAGCTCTCATTGGTGGCGCGATTGCTATCTCCTTAATGGGCTGGTTTGGCGTCCAAAATGGTTTCTTTGCGGATGGAATGTATAAAGCGACTAATGTGCTAACACCAGGGACTTGGTCACTTATTACAGGTATTGCGGTGACGGTTATAACAGTATATGGGTATCGATTTTTATCTATTACTGCCAATATCTCAACGCCGCTATTTTTATTCGCGTTAGGCTGGGCGACATATAATTTATTATCAGGTCAAGATATTGGTACACTTATCAATGATACTGAACCCGCCGGGCCATTAATGACTATGCCTGCGGCCATCACAATGGTTGCTGGTGGTTTTATTATTGCAGCAGTAACAACACCCGATATCAGCCGCTTTATGAAAGGGCCTAAAGATGTGTTTTGGATGACTCTCATCGGCACATTTTTTGGTGAGCTACTGGTCAATATGATAGCGGTACTAATGGCATTATCATTACGTACAAGCCAAGTATTTGATTTAATGATGGCACTGACTGGCCTATTAGGTGCATCGATTGTTATCTTCTCGACAATAAAAATGAATGACATCAATCTGTATTCGTCATCTTTAGGTTTTTCAACACTGCTAAATGCCATCTTCAATAAGCGCTTTGACCGCCGCTATTTAACGTGGGTGATTGGTATCTTCGGCACAATTGCTTCAATGTTAGGGATCTTAGATAACTTTATTGGTTTCTTAATTTACTTAGGAATAGCCATCCCGCCTGTCGCAGGGATTATGGTTGTTGACTATTATTTATTGAAGCGTGACCGCAAAGAATTAGATATCACTCGAGAGCAAGGCATATTGCCACCAAGCTGTGAAGCATATAACCCTGTTACCTTAGTTGTGTGGGTGATTGCCGTAGCTGTTGGATGGGGAACCTCAGAATTAGGCCCATTGCACGCTGACTATGGTATCCCTGCGCTTAACTCTTTGATTACTGGTGCAGTAGCCTATTGGATAGGCATGCGCTGGCAGGCGAAAGCGAAAGGTGTTGAAACGGTACACTTTCGCAAAGTCTCTCATTTAGATTAAGGATTAAACAATGTCAGGTACAAAAGTTAAAGTTGCTCTGGCTCAGTTTGATTCAGAACTTGGTAATAAAACCAATAACTTACAACGTATGGCACAGTTGTGCCAACAAGCTGCGGATTCAGGGGCAAAACTAATTTGTTTCCCTGAACTGGCGACAACGGGTTACCGTGGTGACTTACTGACCACTAAGTTGTGGGATTTAAGTGATTCCATCGGAAGTGAAACTTATACGCTATTTAGCGAGCTTGCTACTCGTCTAAATATCACTATTGTGAGCGGCTTTGTTGAGCGTGGTGAATATTTAGGCGATATCTATAACTCTGTCGGTGTTTGGAACCCGGGGTGTGAGGGTATTAGTGGTATTTTTCGTAAAGTTCATGCCTTTGGTCTAGAAAAACAATGGTTTGGACGAGGTGATAGTTTCCCTGTATTTGAAACACCGATTGGTAAAATCGGTATCATGATTTGTTATGACATGGGTTTTCCCGAAGTCGCACGAATTTTAACATTACAAGGTGCGGAATTGCTATTAGCTCCTTCAGCTTGGTGTGTTCAAGACCGAGATGTCTGGGATATTAACAGCGCCTGTCGTGCATTAGAAAATGGAACTCACTTACTTGCTGTGAACCGTTGGGGCCATGAAGAAGATCTCCATTTATTTGGTGGTAGTAAGGTTTTAGGTCCTCGCGGCCAAGTACTTTGTGAAGCCGGCTGTGAAGGTGAGGTGCTGTTAATCGGTGAGGTTGATTTTTTAAACCAAGCCCATACCCGCTTAAAAGTGCCTTATCTGAGAGATAGAAAGCCACAAAGCTACAGTGTATTAACCCAAGGTTTAGGGTCATGAGTATTTTATCTAGCGTTGTTGACGTTTACCAACTGTTCCTGCGTTCAGGAAATGAGCTGACTGTGACAACGTTGGTTAATGAATTAGGTATGCCTAAAAGCTCGGCTTCCCGCCTTTTAAAGCAAATGGCAGAGCTTGGGTTGCTAGAAAAGAAAAACAATGCACCGATATATCGGCCAGGTTTGCTGATTATGGAATTAGCGCATCGAGCTAGGGGAATGAATCCGTTAATCGATATGATGCTTGAAGCGCTTGATGAACTTGCGAAAGATAGCGGTTTTACCAGTTATGTGTCAGCACTTGACGATGATATGGTTCGTGTCGTTCATGCACGCTTTGGCAATAGCATGTTGCAAGTGATTACTCAACCGGGGACACGTTTACCTATACTGGGAACGTCAACGGGGCGTGCATTATTAGCAAGGTTACCGCTAAATGAGCGGTCAAAAATTATTGACCGTGAACCCAAAGAAGAGCGCGGTAAATTAGTTGAGCGTTTGGATTTAGTGGCTGAGCGCGGCTGGGAATTTTCGATGGATGAATCCGTTGCTGGAGTCGCTTCCATATCTAGCACGGTGTTCGACCCAGCGCAAAATACGTTATATGCCTTGTGTTTAAGTTTGCCTGCGACGCAAATGAATGATGAGGTTATGGCGCTGTTATCCAAGAGTCTTTGCCATAAAGCCGCTTATCTTGGTTGTATGGTGGGTGACCCATATTGGTTGCAAAAAAGCATAAATAAGTCATGAACTTATTTCGTGTCATAAAAGCAATCAGTAGTAAGAAGTAGGTAGTAGAAGTAATCAGTAAATTATAAATATTTATATTGTTAGTATTTTAAGTGCGTGAATACGCCTTCATCAGGAAAAATGGAACCTCAATTACGTGAGGCTCCATCTAGAGCGAAATGAGGTTAGCTCGCTATTTTATGCGAGTTAACCTCAAAGTAGCTCTTCACTCCCATAAAAAAAATTAAAGGAAGTACAATGAGCCTAAAACAAACTCTTTGCGTATATGAGCTAATCGATTGCGCTAGTGTTAAAGGTGAAGACATTGTTGCATTGTTCCAAGATTTCCCACACATTGAAGTCATGTCTAAAACGGTTAAGGATAACAAAGGGCAAAGCGATTTTGTTCGTATTCTTATTCCAGGAACACAAGGTAAATCACACCATAAAGATGCGCCAACGCTGGGGATCATCGGGCGGTTAGGCGGAATTGGTGCTAGGCCTTCTCGCATTGGTGTTGTCTCTGATGCAGACGGTGCGATTGCCGCACTTGCAGCAGCGCTTAAACTGGCACAAATGCATGAAAAGGGCGATCGGCTACTCGGCGATGTCGTGATCACGACACATATTTGCCCCAATGCGCCAACACGTCCGCATATACCTGTTGATTTCATGGACTCCCCCCTTGAAGATGCCACGATGAATCAACATGAAGCGATCCCTGAAGCGGATGCTATTTTGTCTGTAGACACCACAAAGGGAAATCGTTTACTCAATCATAAAGGGTATGCGCTGTCTCCAACGGTAAAAAATGGCTATATTTTACCTGTATCAGAGGATTTAATCCGTTTGATGGAGTGGAGCAGTGGCCAAAAAGCGGTGACATTCCCGTTGTCAATTCAAGATATCACGCCATATGGTAATGGCCTGCATCATATCAACAGTATATTACAACCTGCAGTATCTACATCTGCGCCAGTGGTTGGTGTCGCTATTTGTTCAGAAACAGTGGTGCCTGGTTGCTCTACAGGGGCTAGCCATGAGGTTGACATTGCAGCGACAGTGAAATTTATGATAGAAGTGGCCAAAGCATTCACAGGAAAGCAATGTGCGTTTTATGATGTTGAACAGTATGATTTATTAACGTCACTATATGGTGATATGTCGCACCTGCAAACTGCGGGCAATGGTGTAGTAAAGAAGTGATTAATTGATAAATAGTCACAGTTAATTATTAGTGTTGTCAGTGTTACTAAAATAATTAACTGTGCTCTATTGCTGAGCTATTGATTTAATTCGGTAATGTTGTCTGGGACATTCTCAGTGTTAATAGGAACAATGAGGTCTGCATGATTACCTTTTGGGCCAATAGTCACGCTAAATTGAACTTTTTGGCCAGCTTTTAGTGTCCTGTAACCGTCCATTTGGATACAGGAATAATGAGCAAAAATATCTTCTCCGCCATCAGCCGGGCAAATAAAACCAAAGCCTTTTGCGTTATTGAACCACTTAACGATACCCGTCTCCATATTTCATCCTTCAGATTTACCAATATTTGCGTTTAAAGTAATGTATAAAAAACACACAAAATAAGTATAAGTACGATGTTATTTGTTCGTAAAATATACTGTAATAAATTGCCTTCTAAGGTCAAGAGGTGAGGTACAGGAATTAGTGGAAAGTGTTAAGAATTCGCTAATCAATAGCGTTCATTTTCTATAATATTTGATGTGGCTCACAGATTGCTAACCATGGAAGCAAAGGTGATTCCCATGGTACACTGTGACTTGAAGCAATATAGACAAAAACAGCATGGTTACGAAATGGTATAGTTTTGTGGTGTTATCAATATGATTGATAGAAATCGTTGATAATAAAGACTATGCTTAAATTGAAGTTAAACACTGAGCAAGAAAGTAATGAGTGATTTTCTGGGCACATTTAAAACTGATGTCATTTTTAAAGATGAAATAGAACAAACCTTACAGCCACCTTCGATGTATAAGGTGCTATTAAATAATGACGATTACACTCCGATGGATTTTGTTGTCGAAGTGTTACAAAAATACTTTTCTTTTGATGAAGAACGCGCTACACAGATAATGTTAGATGTCCATATTCAAGGAAAGGGAGTTTGTGGAATTTTTACTGCAGAGGTTGCTGAAACAAAAGCGTCACAAGTCAATACTTTTGCTCGTGAACATGAGTACCCTTTGCTTTGCACTATAGAGAAAGTCTAATTTGGCTTAATATCAATTTTGGGAGGTGCTTATGCTCAATCAAGAACTGGAGCTTAGTTTAAACGTAGCTTTTACGAAAGCGAAAGACAGCCGCCATGAGTTTATGACTGTAGAGCACCTATTGCTAGCGCTACTGAGTAATATCTCTGCTCGCGAAGCTTTAGATGCTTGTAAGGTTGATCTTGTTGCATTACGTCAAGAACTTGAACACTTCATCGCGCAAACGACACCTTTGTTACCCGAAAATGATAGCAGAGACACCCAGCCTACGTTGAGTTTTCAGCGTGTATTACAGCGCGCCGTTTTTCATGTGCAATCATCTGGCCGTAACGAAGTTAGCGGCGCAAACGTATTAGTCGCAATTTTTAGTGAGCAAGAATCCCAAGCTGCGTACTTATTACGTAAACATGATGTTAGCCGTTTAGATGTGGTTAATTATATATCCCATGGCACGATAAAAGGCGAAGAGGCGTCATCAGAACAAGATATCCCTTCTAATACCATGCAAAATGAAGAGCAGCCGGTCCCAGAAGACCATATGGACAACTTTACGACCAACTTGAACCAGCAGGCCAAGAAAGGGAATATCGACCCTCTAGTTGGACGTCAGGCTGAATTAGAGCGTACCATTCAAGTACTGTGCCGCCGTCGTAAAAATAACCCACTATTAGTTGGCGAGTCAGGTGTCGGTAAAACCGCGATTGCCGAAGGGCTAGCATGGCGTATTGAGCAAGATGATGTTCCTGACGTAATGAAAGGCTGCACAATTTATTCATTAGATATTGGCTCATTACTGGCGGGAACTAAATACCGTGGTGACTTTGAGAAACGCTTCAAAGCATTATTAAAAATGCTGGAAAAAGATCCGAAGAGTATTTTATTTATTGATGAAATACACACTATCATAGGTGCAGGGGCGGCCTCTGGTGGGCAAGTTGACGCTGCAAATTTAATTAAACCGTTGCTATCCAGTGGCCGAATTCGTGTTATTGGTTCTACAACATATCAAGAATTTGGCAGTATTTTTGAGAAAGACAGAGCATTGGCACGTCGTTTCCAGAAAATTGATATTGTAGAACCAACTCCAGAAGAAACAATTCGCATCATCAATGGGTTAAAGCCTAAATATGAAGCGCATCATGATGTTCGGTATACCGCAAAAGCGATTCAAGCCGCGGTAGACTTATCCATTAAATATATCACTGATAGACATTTGCCTGATAAAGCCATTGATGTGATCGATGAAGCTGGTGCGCGAACGCGATTGGTTGCACCAAGTAAGCGTAAAAAAACCATTGGTGTACCCGAAATTGAAACTGTTGTGGCGCGTATCGCCCGCATTCCTGAAAAAACCGTTTCTTCAAGTGATAAAGACAAACTCAAGACACTCGACTCTCGTTTGAAAATGTTAGTGTTTGGGCAAGACAAAGCGATAGATTCGTTGTCTGAGGCAATTAAAATGAATCGGGCAGGTTTAGGGTTAGAAAATAAGCCGGTGGGTTCTTTCTTGTTTGCAGGTCCGACGGGGGTGGGTAAAACGGAGGTTACTGTTCAGTTAGCCAAAGCGCTGGATATTAAATTATTACGTTTTGATATGTCCGAGTATATGGAGCGTCATACTGTTAGTCGTTTAATTGGGGCTCCTCCTGGCTATGTCGGCTTTGATCAAGGCGGTTTACTGACTGATGCAGTTATTAAACATCCTCACTCAGTGGTGCTGTTAGATGAAATCGAAAAAGCCCATCCTGATGTATTTAATATCCTCTTACAGGTAATGGACCACGGTACTTTAACGGATAACAACGGCCGTAAAGCAGATTTTCGAAATGTTGTTGTGGTAATGACAACCAACGCAGGGGTACAAGAAACTCAGCGTCGTTCTATTGGTTTTGCTGAGCAAGATAATAGTACTGATGCGATGTCAGAAATCAAAAAGGCATTCTCACCAGAGTTTCGCAATCGCCTTGATGGTATCATTTGGTTTAACTCATTAACTCCGGAAATTATTACGCAAGTTGTTGATAAGTTTATTGTGGAATTACAAGTTCAACTTGATGAGAAAGGCGTATCAATTGAAGTTAGCGCGGCGGCTCGCCGTTGGTTATGTGAAAAAGGTTATGATAAAGCGATGGGTGCCCGACCTATGGCTCGCACCATTCAGGATAACCTGAAAAAACCATTAGCAAACGAGTTGCTATTTGGTTCACTAACGAATGGTGGCTCTGTAAGTATCGGGCTTGATGAAAAAAGTAACACACTGACATACAGCTTCAGTAGCGTGCACAAGGCCTCTCCGGAGGATGCGGTATTCTGACGAATAGACCACAGGTGTATCAATGCACCTGTGGTTGTCAGGCCTTGCCTGAAGCGAATATCAACGGCTACGGAAAATGATTCGGCCTTTGCTCAGGTCATAAGGTGTTAACTCTACAGTTACCTTGTCGCCTGTCAGGATGCGGATATAGTTTTTACGCATTTTTCCAGAAATATGAGCAGTCACCACGTGACCGTTTTCCAGTTCAACACGGAACATTGTGTTTGGCAGGGTATCTAAAACTGTGCCCTGCATTTCAATATTGTCTTCTTTGGCCATCTAATCCTCTAAGTTTAATAACCGTGATTTTTAACGGGCAAGATAATGCCCAAAAACCCGCACTAAGTAAAGAAGTGTCGCATTTTAACGCGATCTTTATTTTTAAGTGAAGGAATAAAATTAATGTAAAACCAAAATTCATTAATCGAAAATTGGCGGTATTTCAATCGATTGCGGTATCCAGCAGGCGGGGTCAATCGCTTTGTCACGCCACCGATAAAGAATATGTAAAAAATCCCTACGGGATATCTCTTTTGCGCCCATTGAGGCGGTATGGTGGTTAAGTACCTGACAATCAAAAAGTTGCCCATTATAGCGCAAAAAATGAAAATAGAACGTAATAAAAGCAAATTTGGATGCATCATTCATTCTACTGAACATAGATTCCCCACAAAATAGGTGCCCCATGTTCACACCATACAGGCCTCCAACGAGTTTATCGCCATACCAAGCTTCAATGGAATGAGCCATTCCTGCTTGGTGTAATGCCAAATACCCAGCTTGAACTTCGGGTAAAATCCATGTGCCTTCTTGGCGTACAGAACAAGCTTCAATAACTTGCTTGAATGCATGGTTAACGGTAATGCGATAAGTCTGCTTTTTTAATACTTTTTTCATTGACCGGCTAATATGAAGCTCACCAACCATGAGTACTGCTCTAGGGTCCGGAGACCACCATAAAGGCATCTCTCCAGGATTAAACCAAGGAAAGATACCATCATAATAAGCGGCTTGCAGCCTTTTTGATGAAAGATCTCCGCCAATCGCTAATAAACCATTGGGCTCCCGCATGGCTTCAGACACGGGAGGGAATAAATAGGAGTCGTCATCTAATTGATACATATACGCCTCAGAGCGGTTGCTGTGCCCAGTGGCGCTGGCGGAACTGATAATACTGGCCTTGCATGCCTAACAGCGCTTGATGAGTACCTTGTTCGATGATTTTACCATTATCCATCACACAAATGTTATCCATTTCCTCTAAGCCCTGCATGCGGTGAGTAATGACAATTAATGTTTTATCAGCACATTTTTCTTTGAGTAGTGCTAAAATCTGTTGTTCTGTATGCGCATCAAGCCCTTCCGTTGGCTCATCCATTAGAATTAATGGGGTATTATGTAACAAAGCACGGGCAATGCCTAAGCGGCGCTGTTCCCCACCTGAAAGCTGTCGACCGCCTTCTCCCATCCATGCATTAAGCTTTAATTCGTTTTCTAATAAATTGCCCAAGCCAACTTGTTGCAATACTTCATTTAATTCGATATCAGTCGCTTGTTCATTGGCGAGTAATAGATTATTGCGTAATGTATCACTAAAGACATGAACCCGTTGTGGCACAACAGACATCATATTGCGTAACGATTTTTCGCTAAATTCGTTAATAGGCGTGCCATTTAAGTAGATGGTTCCGCTATCAACATCCCAAGCACGAGTTAATAATTGAAGGAGCGTTGATTTACCGCAGCCAGTTTTACCTAATAAAGCAAGGTGTTGGCCTTTATTTAACGTTAAAGATACATTGTGAAGAACGGCAAATGGCTGCTCTGGATAGGTAAATGAAATATTGTCGACAGTCAGGCTTTCCAATGTTGCGATTGAAGGGCTTTCACTTGGGAAAGTTACCTCCGGTTTCGCGGTCATTAATTGAGAAACGCGAGTAGCAGACGCAATCACTTGCCCCATATGTTGGAAGGCTACCGCAACTGGGCCTAGTGCTTCGAAAGCAGCCAGCGCACAGAAAACAAACAAAGCAATGAGTGCACCTGGTTTGGTATCCCCTCCCACATGGTCGGCAGCCATCCAAAGAAGTAGTGTAGCAGTCACACCAGAGGCAAATAAAATAATGGCTTGAGATAGCCCAGTAAGTGCCGCTTGCTGTTGTTGGCGTATTTGCCATTTGTTTTCAATATTAAGCAAGTTTTGACGAAAACGGTCAGTGGCGCCAAACAATGTTAGCTCAGCTTGCCCTTGCAGTGCAGAGGTTAAAATAGTGCGATAACTTCCACGTAATTCGGTTAGTTCACGGCCGATGGGTTTGCCAGCACGATAAAATATAAATGGCATGGTAAACAGTAAAAACAGCATGATGCCACCAAGAGTCCACGCAAGACGAGGGTCGAGGTAACTTAAACCAAAAATAAGGACAAAGGTAACAAAAAATGCAGTAATGATCGGCGATAAAACACGTAAATAGAGGTGATCTAGAGTTTCTACGTCAGCGACGAGGCGATTGAGTAACTCCCCTTGACGGAAACGGCTGATACCTCCCGGTGAAAGGGGTAATACTTTACTAAAAGCAAAAACCCGTAAATGAGCAAGTACCTTAAAGGTGGCATCGTGGCTAACTAGGCGTTCTCCATAACGGCCAGCGGTACGAAAAATAGCGGCGCCACGGACACCCGCAGCAGGTAACATGTAATTAAAATAGTAAAGACCCGGAAAACCAGCAATTGCGGTTCCGGCTAAAAACCAACCGGAAAGGGTAAGTAAACCAATACTCGCCAGTAAGGTCACAATCGCTAAGATGATACCTAATGTAATTAAAAACCAATGGCGGCGGTAAAGGGCTAAGAAAGGTAATAAAATTTTCATTATCAAAGCTCCTCACTGCGATGGGCAAGTAACTGGGCAAAAGCGCCTTCTGATTGACTTAGTTGTGTGTAATTACCTTGCTGAATGATTTGACCATTAGCCATTACCCAAATTTGGTCATAATCAAGGGTTTCTTCCAGCAAATGGGTGACTAAAAGGGTTGTTTGCTGACTTGATAGCTGGTTAAGTGTTTGCATAACACGTTGCTCACTGTGGGAGTCTAAGCTCGCAGCGGGCTCATCTAGAAGTAGCATACGAGAAGGTTTCAACAGGGTTCGTGCAACGGCAACACGCTGAGCCTGCCCGACCGAAAGGCGGGCGGCATAGTCACCTAATTTGGTATTTAGACCGTCAGGCAAATGGGCTAAGAATTCGGAAACATATGCATTATCAATAGCCTGTTGAATTTCTGCCTCTGTAGCATTTGGCTTGCCTAAACAGATGTTTTCAACCAGTGTTTGCTCTGGAAGGTGAGGGTTTTGCCCAACCCAACCAAGTAATTCACGCCATTTATCAGGACATAATTCACGAAGTTCAACACCATTTACGGTGATGGAGCCACGATAAGGTAAAAAGCCTAACAATAAATTGAGTAATGAGCTTTTCCCTGCGCCACTTTGACCAACAATCGCAATACGCTGTTGTGGTTCAATATTGAAATCTAATGGCCCAGCAAGGCGCACGCCATCATGGGATAAAATTTCTAATTGTTTAGCCTGAATATAGATAGCATCATCGCTCAGTGTTTGGGTTCCTTGTTGAGTGTTTTGTTCTCTATCACTGTTTAACAATGTTTCGAGTGTTTCAGCGGCACCAACAGCTTGTGCTTTGGCGTGGTAGTATGTGCCAAGATCTCGTAGTGGTTGGAAAAACTCTGGAGACAGTATCAGGGCAAGAAAACCGGCAAATAGTGTGACAGGTAGACCGTAGCTACCAAAGTTCATTTCACCTAGGTAAGAAAAACCAAAATAGACGGCAACAACAGCAATAGAAATCGATGCAAAAAACTCAAGTACACCAGAAGATAGAAATGCCATTCTTAGTACTTCCATCGTTCTAGAACGAAAATCCTCTGTTGATTCGCGAATTTGCTTAATTTCTGCTTTTTCACGAAAAAATAACCGCAAGGTATCAAGGCCTCGTAATCTATCGAGAAAACTACCGCTTAAACGGCCTAATGCAATAAAATTACGGCGGTTAGCATCCGCAGCACCTAACCCGACTAATGCCATAAAAATAGGAATTAGCGGGGCAGTGACGAATAAAATAAGTGCAGCAGCCCAGTTAAATGGGAAAATAGCAATCAGGATCATAATGGGGATGATCCCCGCTAAATACATTTGTGGAAGATAGCGTGAATAGTAGTCTTGCATGTCTTCAATTTGTTCAAGAATAATCGTGGCCCAGCTACCCGCAGGCTTACCTTTAACCCATACAGGGCCGAGTTCTTGAAGTTTATCGAGTACCATGGTGCGTATTTCTTGGCGCACCACTTGGCCACAACGAAAGCCAACACGTTCTCGTATATAGGTGACAATTGCACGTAAGATGAAAACGCAAATCAGAAGAATAAAGGGAGTTAATAGCTGTTCTCGAGGAACGTTATCCATAATCAATGCTTGTAAGATAACAGCTAAGAACCAGGCTTGAGCAATAATCAGTAATCCGCTCAAAATACCTAGTAACATAGAGATCCGCAACCAGCGCTTGGCAGGGGCACTGTGTTGTTTTAACCAACGTACCAATTCAGTCTGTCTTGATTTATCCATAATGATTTAGTTAGCAGGTGTAGTTTTAATGTCATTGAGTATAGTTAGGAAATACCAACCTAACGTTGCTTTTACCATGCGCTATATTACAGTTGGACTATTTTATACCGCATGAGAACGATAATTTTTTGATCTGGTAACGCAATTGGTGGTTATAAGAAAATCTGCGTTTTTGATCTTACCCATAAATTCGGGTACTAGGGTACATCATAACAGCTTCACCACGATATGTTACATAATAAAAGTGGGTTATTTACGGTGAGTTGTGTTTTGTTATTAAATTGTTTTATAAAGGTAAATTTAATATTTCAGTAAGGTTTGGGATGTAATAATCTTGAGATGTTACTGTATTTTTACGTAATGAAAAGGTGGCTTAACAAAGAAATGTTAAGTCACCTGCATTTTTAATTAGTATTAAGAAGTGGGGTCTATCATTAACCATTCTTTGGGTTTTAATTTAAAATTTCCTTTTAATAAATTATCCCAAGCCTGAGCTTTTTCTTGCATGGTATTAAATGTGCGAGTTTGCGTATCCATTAACTCCCAGCTCTGTTCCGTTTGTTGCCATATATTGCAATCAATACTCGAACTACTTGGGTAGGAATAGCACATAACCACATCATTTTGGTTGTTTTGGTTTACATCGGCCATAAAGCCTACACATGGGTATGGGTCGTATTGTGAAGTGCAATACCACGCACTGCTAAGGTTTTCTCCGAGATCGAACCAGTTGTCCGGTATTGTGGGGCTATTTTTAGCTTGAATTAATACTAATTTCAGCGGCTTACGCTGTTCTTCTTCATAAGGACTAGTTTGGAATAGTTTTTGATATTCAGGGTTGTTGTTGAGTTGCTCAAAAGCCTGTTGCCCCTTTTCACCTAATTGTTTTAAGTCATAAGCAAGCGAACTATTGACTTTAATTTTGCCATTTTCAACGCCAGCAAGAATACTGTTTAGTGTGATGCGTTTAAAATCAGCAATAGGGCTGTTAATGACCAATATAATGGCAATTAGAGACAAAATTCCCGCTTTATTGATAAACCCTAAATAGGACATCCAAGCTGATCTTTTATAAATAATGGCAATACTGTAAGCAAAAACCAATACAAATAGAAATAAGGCAATAGTAAATGCATACAGGCGTTCAACGCTCCAACTATACTGGTTTACTCGTACCAGAATGCCATAGAGAGAAAGTATTGAAAATGAATTGAGTAGAATAATGCTAATTAAGACAAAACCATTTAGACCTGTACGGTATTGATATTGGCTCGTACCATCACCATACACAAAATTGATGAAAATGAGGTTTAAAATTAAAAACCATAGCATCACCGCGGAGCCTAAATTCGTGGAGCTTAAACCTGAAAAGTAGGAAACAACAAAACCACCTAAGAAAATAACGGCAACAATATTTAAGAGGGGTAAGAAAAAACGAGCAATAAAGCTAGCAAAATTACTGAGCTGTACATTTAGTGCTGCCCGTAAAAAAACTAAACTCACGTTGAAGCCAAGTGCAAAGCTCACCCAGTAGATAACGTCGTTATCAAGAGCTTCACTCAAAAAATTAAGGTTAACAATATCAAATAGGAAACTGGCTATTTTTATGATTAGAGTTAGCAACCCACCGATAGCAGCAGCTAGAACACCTAAAAAGGTATTTTTAATATATAGCCCCATTAAGCAACCGTAATCGATTTTCCATGTTCTTGTTACTTGCCACAGTTGCATCCAAGGAAGCATAAAAAAGAACAGGACGGTTAGGGTGATAAAGGCGAAGAATGGGTCTGTATCTGCAGGATTTTTAAAGTCTTGGGCATGCCAGTAATTGAGCCAGAAAATTAACCCAATAATAACGACGATGTTGAGATAAAAAATACCGGATTTTGCATTGGTAATTAGGTAACTTATTGCTGAAGGAACAAAAATAGCGAGCAAAATCGGCAGATATAGAGTACTCGCGCTTAATTGGCTTTCTATACGGATGGCGTAATCAGTGGTGGCAGTGATGACGATACCTTGCATCACGGCAAGTATGACAATAATAAAATAAGAATAACCGCGAATGGCATCACGTTCTAATTGTTGCCCCATACCTACACCTATATTCGTAAATGTTATGTAAAAACAGTATAGGGAGTATTCGAGAAGTACAATATAAACTTGCTCTTAAAAATATATGTAAAACCAATAGTTAAGATGGGTAATATCAGTAACAAAAAAGGCTTCAATTGAATAAACATTGAAGCCTTTTTAAATCACAATAATTTATTGATTATTTAGATGCTAAGCCATCAAGATATCGCTCTGCATCTAAGGCGGCCATACAGCCTGTGCCAGCAGAGGTAATGGCTTGACGGTAGATGTGGTCCATGACATCACCGGCAGCGAACACACCTTCAACAGAGGTTTGGGTCGCATTGCCTTGGGTGCCTGATTGCACTTTAATATAACCGTTGTCTAAATCGAGTTGACCTTCAAAAATGCCCGTATTTGGACTGTGGCCGATGGCAATAAATGCGCCCATAACAGGGATATCTTCAGTTGCGTGTGTTTTAGTACATTCTAAGCGCACACCTGTAACCCCCATGTCATCACCTAAGACTTCATTTAATGTACGGTCGGTATGCAGGATAATATTACCGTTTTCAACTTTATCCATTAAACGGTTAATAAGGATTTTTTCTGCGCGGAAGCTATCACGGCGATGAATTAAATGGACTTCTGATGCAATATTAGAAAGGTACAGCGCTTCTTCTACCGCGGTGTTTCCACCGCCAACGACAGCCACTTTTTGATTACGATAGAAGAAACCATCACAGGTTGCACAAGCTGAAACTCCACGGCCTTTGAACGCTTCTTCTGAAGGCAGACCGATATAACGTGCGGAAGCGCCTGTCGCAATAATTAAAGCGTCACAGGTATATTCATTTTCATCGCCAATTAAACGGAAAGGACGTTGTTTTAAGTCCACTTTTTGGATATGGTCAGAAATGATTTCAGTATCAAATTTTGACGCGTGCTCATGCATGCGTTCCATAAGCCCTGGACCGGTTAATCCTTCTGGGTCACCAGGCCAGTTTTCAACTTCAGTTGTGGTGGTCAATTGACCGCCTTTTTCCACCCCAGTAATCAATGCTGGGTTTAAGTTTGCACGTGCAGCATAGACAGCCGCAGTATAGCCAGCTGGGCCAGAACCAAGAATGATTAACTTGCGATGTGTTGTTGTGCTCATGAATTCCTCTTTAATCTAAAAAGCATTTATCAGATTGTAGGAGAAATAAGAGGCTAACAAAAGTGGTTTAAGTGCGACTTAGTTTCATTTGGCTTATTTCATTAATAGGTAAAACCGACAAAATGTAAAAAAGTGTGACAAAAAGTTGCTTGTGTCACGCATCACAATTTTTAGGAATTATCTTGAATTAAGGCTGCGAAACGTTTTACTGGAAAAAAAAGCGAAATCTTGTACTGATTTTTATTCATTTGCTTTGACAATCGGCTGCGCATTTGCGAAAACATCAGTGTAAGAGTTAATTATCTAGCGGATCAATGGAAATGGCGCATTTTTGTTCTCACTGGAAAATTAACTTTACACTACTTACAAATTTAAAATACAAGTAAAAATTGTGGGTGATAATTACATTCACACTAACTTCAGCATTACGAACAAAATTTGCTCCTGAACACGAATTCCTAAATAAAAAAGGTGGTGGCTAAGGTGCTTATTTTTAGATGTAGAAAATAACAATTAGAGAAAGAGAGATAAAGAGATGATTGACAATAAAAAGCGTCCAGGCAAAGACCTTGACCGTATCGACAGGAATATATTAAACGAGCTACAAAAAGACGGGCGAATTTCTAACGTAGAATTATCTAAACGAGTTGGTTTATCCCCAACACCTTGTTTAGAGCGTGTGCGTCGTCTTGAGAGACAAGGATTTATCTCTGGCTATACGGCGTTATTAAACCCACACTACTTAGATGCATCTTTACTCGTGTTTGTTGAAATTACACTCAACCGCGGTGCAGCTGATGTGTTTGAGCAATTCAATACTGCAGTTCAAAAATTGGAAGAAATTCAGGAATGTCACTTGGTTTCTGGTGACTTTGACTACCTGTTGAAAACGCGTGTGCCAGATATGTCCGCATATCGTAAACTGTTAGGTGAAACTCTGTTACGTTTACCAGGTGTAAACGACACTCGCACCTATGTAGTTATGGAAGAAGTTAAACAAAGCAATCGCTTAGTGATCAAAACTCGCTAATCATAGCTTTTTAACCTCGCTTCAGCACAGCATTTCAGCTTTGTTGCCGCACTGCAGTTTCAACGCTGAGTTTACTCAGCGTTGTTCCGTTTTTCTCACCTCATTTGCTGCTAGATAAAAACGTAATGTCTCGTCTTTAAAAGGCATTGTCTGACCGCAATCCAAGTCTTTCTGTGTTATCTTGCAAAAATTACTTAGCAATTGATAAATTTTATTTTCAATTTATTGATTCTAAAGCTATAAATATTTAGGACTTTTGATGAGAAATAGAAATTGAATCGTCATACATTAGATGGAATACTGCACCTTAGCGTTTTCATAATGCCCTGATTTACCTTAGATGTTGTAAAGCAGGCAGAGTCAGTCGTTTAATGGTAGAATAAACCTAGGTTAGTCAAGAACATCAGTTAGCAAAGAAACAATAATGAGCCAAGAATATACAGAAGATAAACACATCAAATTTAAAAAACTAAGTAGCGGAAGGCGGCTATTAGAGGTTATTTTGCTCGCAATATGCTTGAGCGCACTCTTCTTAATGGTGGCTTTATTGAGCTTCAGCCCTTCAGATCCAAGCTGGTCACAGACAACTTGGAATGCCCCAGTGAAGAATTTAGGGGGAAGTGTTGGTTCATGGAGCGCTGACATCCTTTTCTCGGCTTTTGGTCTTCTTGCATTTGCTATTCCCCCCTTATTACTTCTAGGGTGCTGGGCGATTTTTCAATACGAAAGTCAGCGCAGATATATTGACTTTTTCTCTTTATCATTAAGATTAATCGGTGGTTTAGCACTTATTTTATCCTCTTGTGGACTCGCGGCTCTCAATTTTGACGACTTACCTAACTTCGCCTCTGGTGGAGTGATTGGCAGTGTATTTAGCAGTGCCATTATGCCGTGGTTCAATTCATTAGGCGCTACGTTAGCATTGCTATTTTTATGGGCAATAAGCTTTACCCTGTTTACTGGGTGGTCATGGCTTACAATCGCAGAAAAAATTGGTGCGGCTGTGCTTCTCCCAATTACGTTGCTGACAAATCGAGCAAGGGGAGATGATTTAGATAACTATGATTATGACGTTGAAGAGACTGAAGGGGCTTTACAGCGTGCGCAAGAAGCTGAGCACAGGGCCAATGACGATCTAGAAAATATTGATGCGGATGATATTTTATTTTCTGCTCCCACAGTGGCTGAATTAGTCACTGAAATCGCTCCAACAACGGAAAAAACGACGAATGAAGCGATGACAGCGACAGAAAACGCAATCCCATTGGTGAATCAAAGCGTGTCTGAGCAAGTTCCAGTAACGGCCTTCTCTGCAGTGGATGAGCCGAGCACATATCATTTTGAAGTACCAGAAGATTACCAACCTAAGCTCGGTGCTGGTTTTGATGCAATATCAGAAACAGCTAATGAGCCGTTAGTTCAATCGTCTGCGTATGTTGCACCAGAAGAACCGATGTTTGGTGTTCATCATAATCAACAATCAGAACCACAAAAACACGATAATATCGCTTCTCCTGGGTACTCGAATAATCAGGCAACATCTGTTAATCAAGCGGCGTTTGAACCACAGGCGACATCAGTGTCATCACTTGATCCTTCAAATATAACGCAAAACATTATTCCGTCATCTGTCACTGAAAGGGTTTCTAACCCGGCTGCATTAGCGGCTGCAGGTATTTCAGTCGCGGCACTGGAGCGTCATGCTCAAGTTAAACAAAATATGGAACCAGAGCTTCCGCGACCTAATCCTGTTCGTTTACCGACGCGTCGTGAATTATATGGCATTCGCATTCCGTCGTTACGTGATGCAGAACTACAACGGCGTGAAGAAGAGGCCTCTAAACGTGAGCAGATATATCAGCAGTGGTCTGCGAGTGAGTCTGAGCAACTTGAAACTGATGATGAAGCACAACAAGGTGAATTACTACGAGCACAGTTTTTAGAGCAGCAACGTGAACGTTATGGTGAAGTTGATGAAACGGATTATGAAGCGCCATTAAATAGCGTACATTCAGATGAAGAACAATTGCAAAATGAGCCAATGACGGAAAATAAAATCAGCTCATTTACACAGCCAGAAATTGAACACCGTTGGGCGTCGGCTTCACAACAGTCCAATAATATGCATACAATTCCAGAACCTGAGGAAGTTGCACCCGTCGTGGATAATGGCTATCAACCTCAGTTCACGCAAGAGTATTCTTCGCAAGTACAAGAGGACTTTGAGCCTAGGATTGACTTAAGAAAAGAGTTCTCTGTGCTGGATAGTTTTACCCCTATTGATGACTTGGTTGATAACGAGCCTGCTGACCCATTATTTATGCCGTCATTTAGTGCGTCTTCTGTTCCACCTGCGGCTCCACAAAATAATATTGATAATATTGCTGAAGGGCTTGGCAACCCACCATCAGTAACACAAACTTTTGCACAGCCACAGCAGCCACAGCAGCCACAGCAGCCACAGCAGCCACAGCAGCCACAGCAGCCACAGCAGCCACAGCAGCCACAGCAGCCACAGGCAAGATAGCTTATTCCACCCGTTCTTAGTGCGTAATGACCAACCATTACCGAAACCAACAACGCCAATGCCATCTCTTGATTTGCTGGCAAGCCCGCCAGCGCAAGAAGAGCCAGTGGACATGTTCAAACTTGAACAAACAGCGAGGTTGATTGAAGCAAGGCTCAATGACTATCGTGTTAAAGCGGAAGTGGTTGGGTTCTCACCAGGTCCAGTTATCACTCGGTTTGAGCTTGATCTAGCGCCGGGAGTAAAAGCAGCAAGGATATCTACATTGTCACGTGACCTTGCTCGTTCGTTGTCAACCGTAGCCGTACGTGTTGTAGAAGTGATACCGGGCAAACCTTATGTAGGCCTAGAGCTCCCTAATGAGAAACGGCAAACTGTTTACTTGAGTGAGGTATTAGATTGCGATGACTTCCGCAAAAATCCATCTCCTCTCACTATTGTCTTAGGGAAAGATATTGAAGGCGATCCTGTCGTTGCTGATTTAGCAAAAATGCCACATTTACTCGTTGCGGGGACAACCGGCTCTGGTAAATCTGTAGGGGTCAATGCAATGATCCTCAGCATTTTGTATAAAGCGAAACCAGAAGATGTTCGCTTTATCATGATTGACCCGAAAATGCTCGAATTATCCATTTATGAAGGTATCCCGCATCTATTGACAGAAGTGGTTACTGACATGAAAGATGCGGCAAATGCCTTGCGCTGGTGCGTGAATGAAATGGAACGTCGTTATAAACTCATGTCTGCATTAGGGGTACGTAACCTAGCGGGTTATAACGATCGCATCAAAGCGGCAGAAGAAATGGGCCGGCCAATTCCTGATCCGCATTGGAAACCTGGTGATAGTATGGATACAGAGCATCCAATGCTGAAAAAAGAACCTTACATTGTTGTCATGGTTGATGAGTTTGCTGACTTAATGATGACGGCAGGTAAAAAAGTGGAAGAGCTAATTGCACGATTGGCGCAAAAGGCACGTGCAGCGGGTATCCATTTGGTATTGGCAACCCAACGACCATCGGTTGATATTATTACAGGGTTAATCAAAGCAAATATTCCAACGCGGATTGCATTTACGGTATCCAGTAAAATTGACTCGCGCACGATCCTTGACCAAGGCGGTGCGGAGTCTTTACTCGGTATGGGGGATATGCTGTATTTACCGCCAAACTCTTCAATTCCAGTGCGGGTGCACGGCGCCTTTGTCCGTGACCAAGAGGTTCATGCCGTTGTGAATGATTGGAAAGCTCGCGGTAAACCACAATATATTGATAGCATTACAACCTGTAGTGATGATAGCGAAGGCGGTGGTTATGATAGTGGTGGCGAAGAGCTCGATCCACTGTTTGACCAAGCTGTTGAGTTTGTTGTTGAGAAACAACGAGTTTCCATTTCTGGGGTTCAACGCCAATTCAGGATCGGTTATAACCGTGCTGCAAGGATTGTTGAGCAAATGGAGGTCCAAGGCATTGTCAGTGAGCAAGGGCACAATGGTAACCGTGAAGTTCTTGCTCCTCCGTCAATGGGACATTAATAATTTAGTGTGCTGATTGCTGGTTTAATTTAAGGGGTGTATAAAGACGGGACGCCTCTTAAGGTAATAATTTTAAGGTCTTTCATCGATGAAAAAAATGATGTTATTGGGTGCGTTAGCCCTGAGTTTACATATTGGCCAAGTATTGGCAGACGCAAGCCAAGACCTTCAAGAACGTTTGAATAAGGTCAATAGCTTCCAAGCTAGCTTCTCGCAAAAAGTGACAAGTCCTGAAGGGGATTTGATTCAAGAAGGTGTTGGAGATTTATGGCTTGAGCGCCCAAATTTATTTAATTGGAACATGACATCACCGGATGAAAGTGTACTGGTGTCAGATGGAAAAAATTTGTGGTTTTATAATCCGTTTGTAGAACAAGTGACCGTAACTAATTTAGCGGATGCTACGCAGGATACGCCATTTCTACTAATTACACGTAACGACCCGAAAGATTGGAAACAGTACTCAATCATCCAACAAGGAAATACGTTTGATTTAAAACCAAAACAAACTAATGGAACTTTAAAACGTTTTTCCATTACAGTTTCTCCCCAAGGGACGATTGAGCAGTTTTCAGCGGTTGAACAAGATGGCCAAACCAGTGCTTATCAATTAAAAGAGCAAAAAAATGGTCGCGTTGATGCAAGTAAATTCAAGTTTACTGTGCCAAAAGGTGTCACTTTAGATGACCAGCGCTCAAACGCAAAATAAGCTTGATTAGAAAAAATATTAACCAGCAACATGAGTATTTGCTGGTTAATATATAAGGTATTTTAAGAGGTAAAAAAGAGGATATAGTGGGTAACCTGTCTCTTGATTTTTCGCAGAATGAATTTCAACCTTTAGCAGCAAGAATGCGGCCTGAAACCCTTGAACAATATATTGGCCAAAAGCATTTATTGGCAGAGGGCAAACCGTTACCGCGTGCGATTAAAGCGGGTCATCTGCACTCCATGATTTTATGGGGGCCCCCAGGAACAGGCAAAACAACCCTTGCTGAAATTATTGGCAATTATGCACAAGCCGATATTGAACGCATCTCAGCGGTTACCTCTGGTATTAAGGAAATCCGAGAA
Organism: Providencia sp. PROV116; assembly: GCF_028482485.1. Taxonomy (NCBI): domain Bacteria; kingdom Pseudomonadati; phylum Pseudomonadota; class Gammaproteobacteria; order Enterobacterales; family Morganellaceae; genus Providencia; species Providencia sp. PROV116. Next base: position 265,638 of record NZ_JAMPQO010000005.1, read on the forward strand.
TCCATTGAAAAGGCTCGGCAAAATCGTAGTGCAGGGCGAAGAACCATTTTATTTGTGGATGAAGTTCATCGTTTTAATAAAAGCCAGCAAGATGCATTTTTACCGCACATAGAAGATGGCACGATTACATTTATTGGTGCGACAACAGAAAACCCATCATTTGAATTAAACTCTGCGTTGTTATCACGTGCTAGGGTGTATTTGCTTAAATCTCTTGAAGAGAATGATATTGAACAAGTATTGCTGCAAGCGCTGGCAGACTCATCTCGTGGCCTTGGTGGGCAAAATATTGTTCTACCTGACAGCACGCGCAAAATGGTTGCTCAGTTGGTTAATGGGGATGCTAGGCGTTCATTAAATCTGCTGGAAATGATGGCGGATATGGCCGAAGCGGATGGCCAAGGGCAGCGTATTTTAACCGCTGATTTATTAAAAGAAGTCAGTGGTGAACGAACCGCAAGGTTTGATAACAAAGGCGACCGTTATTACGACTTAATTTCTGCGCTGCATAAGTCTATCAGAGGCTCAGCACCGGATGCCGCACTATATTGGTTTGCAAGGATCATCACTGCGGGTGGTGACCCTTTGTATGTTGCTCGTCGGTTACTTGCAATTGCATCAGAAGATGTGGGTAATGCGGATCCTCGTGCGATGCAAGTAGCCATTTCAGCTTGGGATTGCTTTACTCGAGTGGGGCCTGCCGAAGGTGAGCGTGCAATTGCCCAAGCCATTGTTTATTTAGCTTGTGCACCAAAAAGTAACGCGGTTTATACCGCCTATAAAGCTGCGATTAAAGATGCACAAATGCAACCGGATTACGATGTGCCAGAACATCTTCGAAATGCACCAACTAAACTATTAAAAGAAATGGGAGCTGGGAAGGAGTATCGTTATGCGCATGATGAACCTAACGCTTATGCGGCAGGGGAAAACTATTTTCCTGAACCTATGCAAACAACACGTTATTACTACCCTACGAAACGGGGTCAAGAAAGCAAGTTTGCTGAAAAACTAGACTGGTTAGCCCAACAGGATCAAATTAGCACCACAAAACGCTATCGCTAAACTGGGCAATGCGGTAAGGTTATATAGCGAAATACTTTACTTTATTTGTTGTGCTGGAACGCACCTCAAAAAGTATCATTAATTACTAACAATAATCACAGGATAAGCATGCTCGATCCCAATTTACTGCGTACGGAGCTAGACGCGGTTGCTGAAAAACTGGCTCGCAGGGGTTTTACCCTTGATGTGGAAAAGCTGCGTGAATTAGAAGAACGCCGCAAAGTTTTACAAGTTGAAACTGAAACCCTGCAAGCAGACCGTAACTCGCGATCGAAAACTATTGGTGCGGCAAAAGCACGTGGTGAAGATATCGAACCATTACGTCTAGAAGTTAACCAATTAGGCGAAAAATTGGATTCTGCAAAAGCGGAGCTTGAAAAGCTGCAACAAGAAATCCGTGATATTGCCTTGAGTATCCCGAATATCCCTGATGACCAAGTACCTGACGGTAAAGATGATTCTGACAACATTGAAGTGGCTCGTTGGGGTGAGCCTCGCCAGTATGACTTCGAAGTTAAAGACCATGTTAGCCTTGGTGAGCTATCTGGCGGCTTAGACTTTCCAGCTGCGGTAAAACTGACGGGTGCACGTTTTGTTGTCATGAAAGGGCAAATTGCTCGCATGCACCGTGCCTTGGCACAATTCATGCTTGATTTACATACTGAACAACATGGCTACCAAGAATTGTATGTTCCGTATTTAGTCAACCATGACACGCTGTACGGAACTGGCCAATTACCAAAGTTTGGTGAAGACTTATTTCATACTAAACCACTGGAAGAAGAAGCAGACAGCAGTACTTATGCTTTGATCCCAACAGCTGAAGTACCTGTGACTAACTTGGTTCGTGATGAAATTTTAGATGAAGACTCACTTCCTCTGAAAATGACAGCACACACACCTTGTTTCCGTTCTGAAGCGGGATCTTATGGCCGTGATACACGTGGTTTGATCCGTATGCATCAATTTGACAAAGTTGAGTTAGTGCAAATCGTACATCCAGAAAAATCTATGGATGCATTGGAAGAGCTGACTGGCCATGCAGAAAAAGTATTACAATTACTGAACTTACCTTATCGTAAAGTGATTTTATGCACCGGTGATATTGGTTTTGGTTCACGTAAAACTTATGACTTAGAAGTATGGCTACCAGCGCAAAATACTTATCGTGAAATTTCATCTTGTTCAAACATGTGGGATTTCCAAGCGCGTCGTATGCAAGCTCGCTTCCGCGGTAAGAGTGATAAGAAAACACAACTTGTTCATACTCTGAATGGTTCTGGTTTAGCGGTTGGTCGTACATTAGTGGCGATTTTAGAAAACTACCAATTAGCAGATGGCCGTATTGAAGTTCCAAAAGTATTACGCCCATATATGAAAGGGTTAGAGTACATCGGTTAATTTCCGTTACTTCGTCAAAAGTAAAACGCGACTCGTAGTAGTCGCGTTTTTTTTGCAAATTTTAAGCATTTTGAAAATGTATCCTCAGGCTAAACCTGATCCCCCCTCAATATTTTCCAAATAGCGCTATTCAATGTAGGGCATTACTCTACGGTAAAGTAAATTTATTGAGGTGATATAGATGGGTGTAATTATTGGTGTTTTCTTACTAGCAGGCCTTGTAAAAGGGGTGATTGGGTTAGGGTTACCAACAATCGCAATGGGGTTATTAAGCACGTCCATGGAGCCTGCTGCCGCTGCTAGCTTGTTAATTATTCCCTCGTTAATCACGAATATATGGCAATTATTGATTGGCCCACAATTTATGGCACTAATCAAACGGCTCAGTGGTTTTATTATTGGGGTGGTACTAGGCACCGTATTCAGTTTTTTACCTTCTTTAACCTCAGCATCTGGTTGGACACTACCTGCACTTGGTATCGTGCTTATTATCTATGGAATATGGGGGTTAATCGCAAAAAAAATGCCATCATTCGAGAAACATGAAATATGGCTTTCCCCAACAGTGGGGTATATCACCGGTGTGATTACGGCTGCTACAGGTGTATTTGTTATCCCAGCAGTCCCTTATTTGCAAACCTTAAAATTAAATAAAAATGAGCTTATTCAGGCTCTAGGGCTAGCCTTTACCGCATCAACAGTTGCATTAGCAATCAAGTTATCCATTGACCAGCAACAATATGATATTAATTGGCGTTTATCTGCCTTTGCCTTAATACCTGCTATTAGTGGAATGTACCTTGGTCAATATTTTCGCAAGATTATTAGCGAGAAATTATTCCGTCGTTGCTTTTTTATTGGTTTGATCGGATTAGGAATTTACATGGCGACAAAATTAGCTTTCAGATGACCAGTTAATTAAGAAATTAACAAACTCGTTAGTGTAATCAGGTAATTGGTTGAAATTTCGTGCACAGATAACTAATTTTCGACATGCCCAAATCTCAGCCAATTGCACTATTTTACTCGCAGAGAATTGGCTACGCTGTGCCGCTTGTTTGGGAATAATAGCTATGCCAATGCCATCATTAACCCCTTGCATTACAGAATCTAATGTTGGCATACGTACTCGGTAGTTTAGCCGCCTGCCTTGTTGTTTGGCGTTATTATCAATATGTTTTTGTAATGGGTTATCTTCCATTAAACCAATAAATTCAGCATCAATAATGTCAGAAAATGGAACATTTTCTCGGTTTGCCCAAAGGCTATCTTTATGGACAAAAACAACTAATTCATCTGAGCTGACTGGCCGGATATCCAGCCCGGTGAGATCAGTAGAATCTGCGATAACACCGATATCAGCAATTTTATTTCTGATTGCAGTGACGATATTAGTACTTGGCATTTCCTTCACTGACACAGACATCGCAGGGTGCTGGCGTAAATAAGCACTAACACGGGCAGGTAAAAACTCCATTTGAGCAGAGGTATTACAAAGAATATTAATATGCCCACGCAGGTGTCGACTATATTGCTGCAGTTCATCTTGCATTACTTCAATTTGCTGCAAAATTGTTTTCGCATGCTCAATAAATGTATGACCTGCATTTGATAATGAAACCCCTTTCACTGAGCGAACAAAAATATCTACGTTTAATTCATTTTCTAACCCACGTATCCGTTCACTTGCAGATTGCAGTGTAAGATAAGTTAGTTTCGCTCCATGGGTGATGCTCCCTGCATTAGCGACATTAACACACAGTTTTAAATCAGTAATATCGAAATACATGGAAAACAGCTCCAATTTATGAAAGGAAAGAGGGAGATTACTATTTAAAGGAATATATGTGAATTTGTATGGGATAGCAAAAAGGAAAGCAATTGCTTTCCTTTTTTAGATTTAATGATTTAGCAAAGTCGTTAAACCATCACACTTTGGTTTATTTTACTTGTGAGAAAAACAGGCTGCGGTAGCTGCTGTAATAGCAAACATACATAATTGGCATAGAAACTAATAAACCTAAACCTAAAGGAATTACTGAAATTATCATTAAGATTGATAAAACGATAAAGAACAGGAGACCTGGCAGGATATTTTTCTTAACAGCTTGTAAGCTTGCAGAAATTGCAGCGCCAACAGTGAAGTCGTGGTTCATAACCAATGCTGGAGCAAACCATGTCAAGGCAGTACCTACTAACGCAGCAACGGCCATGATAATAATTGCAAAGAAGAATGTACCTGAAGATGCAAGGATAGCCGCGTCAGATGGTGAACCATATTGGTTGCTTTCCATCAATAAACCAAACATAGCAGAACCACCGATAATAAATGCGATGATCATGCCTACTAAGTTAGCCGCAAAGTTGATGGCACCAACGGCAAATAGGGTACCGAATTTATTTTGGAAACCAGCAAATAATAACCCAATTTCTGCTTGGCCAGTTTTACGTTGATTTTCACTGATAGCAATAATACCACCAATAAAAATAGGCGTAATAAAAGTAATCAGTAAGTTCAAGAATGGGATCATTGAAATGATAAAGATCACCGCAAACAGAACGATGTTAATTAGGATCCACATTCCCAGCTTTTCTTTAACAAGAGACCATGATTGGCTGATCCAGTTAACACCTTCACCTGCATCTACTGTGCGAGGTTCTGCGTGAAAAACGAATGTATCGGCTTGAGTTTGTGCGTTAATTGTAGGTGCAGGGTTGTTATCTGCACTGAAGTTTTCATTATTCATGATAAGAAAGGAACCTGTTAGTCGTAGTGAATTAGCAATATATTATTATTAATAAGTTTTCTGGGCTTATACCCATTATTGTAACTTATCGGCAGTAGTATGCAGATAAGTTAACTTATTATAAAGCAGACTATTCTGGTAAGGTATTTTTGATTAAAATTTTCTTGTATAAGATATTTTTTATTGTAATAAGACCATTATCTATACCTTAATGTATTGAATAGAGTATGAGTATTTAGTAGTACAGTGAAAACGGCTGTTTTTTTTATTCTATACAGTAAGACCAAACCCTAATTTAATAGTGAATAGTAAATTAAATAATCATTATTATTAATATGTAAGCAAAATGCCATTTACCCAGCGGTTAAATGAGCGATATGGGGTAAGCATCCAATGGCTTAATCTCTTTTAGTACAAACATACTTTGCATTTCTTTGATACCCGGTAACCGGCGAATAACCGTCATCGCGAAGTCGGCGTAGGAGTCTAAATCATGAGATACAACCTGCAATAAAAAGTCGGTATCACCACCAATACTGTAGCAAGCGACAACATTTTCGAGCTCAGTCACTTCTTGTTCAAATTTTTGAGCTTCAGCCTCGCTATCGCTATCAATAATAACGCGAACAAATACCATCACACCTAAGCCAATTTTTTTACGATTGAGAATAGCGCGATATCCTTCAATAACATGTTCTTCTTCTAGTTTTTTAACTCTTCGCCAACAGGGAGAGGCTGACATGCCTACTTTTTCAGCAAGAACTTGATTCGTTATTCGAGCGTCATCTTGTAGTAATTTCAATATTTTTATTTCTGTCTTATCTATTGCCATAAATGAAAGCCTTTACCTTAAAATTGCATAAAATAGGATAAAATTGCCTAAATTTTAGCGTGTAATGACTGAGTTAGAAAGCTTATTTCTTTCTTTAAATGCAATAATAATGAGGTGTTTTAGAACAATAATAAACAGTAAAAGGGAAAAGAGAGATGATTTTTAATCCAACAGAACACCGTTGTGCCATCGTGGTAAACCAAAACTTATCGAATGGTTTAGCGATGAATGCAGCGAGTGTAATTGGTGTGAGTTTAGGAAATAAAGTCAATAATATGGTAGGGAATGATCTTAATAGTTTGGATAATATGAATTACCCAGGGGTGATTTATGCACCATTACCGATATTAAAATCCGCAGAGCAATATATGAAAGAGATTGAAGTGGCCGCTTACCAGAAAGATGATATTTATATCATTCCTTTTAGTTTGCTCGCTCAATCTTGCCGTACTTATGATGAATATCAGCAGAAATTATCTGAACAGCAATATAAAGATATTCAATTGGCAGGGATAGGCTTGGTGGGAAATAAAAAAGCAGTTACTCAGTTAATTGGCCATTTACCGCTTTTCAAATAAATAAGAGGCTCTGCAAAGAGCCTCTATAATTTTAGTACATCACTTTGTGACCATAACTTTCAAGAATACTTTTGACTCGTTCCATCGCTTCTTTTGATGGTGGTCTAACGCCATCTAGCTTGTATTCTTCACCCATAGTTTCCCATTTGTGTTTACCAAGCTCATGGTAAGGTAATAATTCGATTTTCTCGATATTGTTCATATCTTTGGTAAATTCGCCCAGTAAATGTACTGAATGGTCGTCATCGCTCCAACCCGGCACGACAACATAGCGTACCCAGGTTTTTTGGTTGCGTTTGGCAAGGTAACGGGCAAATTCCAAAGTACGGTGATTAGAAACACCCACTAATTTTTGATGAATTGCATCATCGATTTGTTTTAAATCAAGCATCACTAAGTCAGTGACATCCATCAGTTCATCAATCACTGGGTCGTAGCGGCGCACAAAGCCATTGGTATCAAGGCAAGTATGAATATTTTCTTTTTTACATGCACGGAACCAGTCACGCACAAATTCGGCTTGTAAGATAGCTTCACCGCCAGAGGCGGTAACGCCGCCGCCAGTCGCATTCATAAAGTGGCGATAGGTCACGGCTTCTTTCATTAATTCGTCAACAGTGACAATATTGCCACCATGAGTGTCCCAAGTATCGCGGTTATGGCAATACAGGCAGCGCATTAAGCAGCCTTGGAAAAAGACAATAAAACGGATCCCTGGACCATCGACCGTTCCGCATGATTCAAATGAATGAATGCGGCCGAGTGTGGTTGGGGTTTCTGTCATATTAGTTATCGCTATTGTTTTGGTTTTAGTATCATCGATAGACATAGCAGGCACTCCAAAATATCTGTCATACCGCAAACTTTAGAGAAAAATATCGTTGCTGGTATAGATAAAAAGACCCCGTAAAGCGGGGTCTTTAATTTACTTTATTTTAATGAGCTAATTATTACATTGTACTGGTGAAAGTACGAGTAATAACGTCTTGCTGTTGTTCTTTAGTCAGTGAGTTGAAACGTACAGCATAACCTGATACACGGATAGTCAGTTGTGGATATTTCTCTGGGTTTTCCATTGCATCTAACAGCATTTCACGGTTCATAACGTTAACGTTTAAGTGCTGACCGCCTTCGATAGACGCTTCGTGGTGGAAGTAACCATCCATCAGGCCGGCTAAGTTAGTTTTACGAACGTCATCATCTTTACCTAACGCATTTGGTACGATAGAGAAAGTATAAGAAATACCATCTTTCGCGTAAGCAAATGGCAGTTTAGCAACAGAAGTCAGTGAGGCTACCGCACCTTTTTGGTCACGACCGTGCATTGGGTTTGCACCTGGTCCGAATGGTGCACCTGCACGACGACCATCTGGTGTGTTACCTGTTTTCTTACCATACACAACGTTAGATGTGATGGTCAGGATTGACTGAGTTGGCACTGCGTTACGGTAAGTAGGCAGTTTCTGAATTTTCTTCATGAAACGTTCAACTAAGTCACACGCGATATCATCTACACGAGAGTCGTTGTTACCAAATTGTGGATATTCACCTTCGATTTCGAAGTCGATAGCGATACCGTCTTCGTCACGAATTGGTTTAACTTTCGCATATTTGATTGCAGACAGTGAGTCAGCAGCAACAGATAGACCCGCGATACCACAAGCCATGGTGCGATATACATCACGGTCATGTAACGCCATCAGTGAAGCTTCATAGCTGTATTTATCATGCATGAAGTGGATGCAGTTCAGTGCAGTGACGTACTGAGTTGCTAACCAATCCATGAAGTGGTCCATTTGGTTCATCACAGTATCGAAATCTAAGACTTCGTCCATGATTGGTGCATGTTTAGGACCTACTTGCATTTTCAGTTTTTCATCAACACCACCGTTGATGGTATACAGCATGGTTTTCGCTAAGTTTGCGCGAGCACCGAAGAACTGCATTTGTTTACCAACAATCATTGGGCTGACGCAACATGCGATTGCGTAGTCATCGTTATTGAAGTCTGGACGCATCAGGTCATCATTTTCATACTGAACTGATGAGGTATCGATAGACACTTTTGCTGCGAATTTTTTGAAATTCATTGGCAGTTTTTCTGACCACAGGATAGTCATGTTTGGCTCAGGAGATGGGCCCATGGTATACAGTGTGTTCAGGAAACGGAATGTGCTTTTTGTTACCAGAGTACGACCATCAAGGCCCATACCTGCTAATGATTCAGTTGCCCAGATTGGGTCACCAGAGAACAGCTCATCGTATTCAGGAGTACGTAAGAAACGTACCATACGCAGTTTCATGACTAAGTGGTCAATTAATTCTTGCGCTTGTTGTTCGGTGATTTTACCTGCTTCTAAGTCACGTTGGATATACACGTCTAAGAAGGTAGAAACACGACCAAATGACATTGCAGCACCGTTTTGTGATTTAACAGCGGCTAAGTAACCGAAGTAAGTCCACTGTACTGCTTCTTGTGCGTTTGTTGCTGGTGCAGAAATATCGTAACCGTATTTTGCAGCCATTTCTTTCATTTGACCCAATGCACGGTGCTGTTCAGCAATTTCTTCGCGCAGTTGGATAGTCATTTGTAAGTCTTCACCTTTTTCTAATCTTTCTTGCAAAGAGGTGAATTGGTTAAATTTGTCTTTCATCAGGAAATCAATACCGTACAGTGCAACACGACGGTAGTCACCGATGATACGACCACGACCATACGCATCAGGCAGACCCGTTAAGATACCTGATTTACGGCATTTTAAGATGTCTGGCGTGTAAACGTCGAAAACACCTTGGTTGTGAGTTTTACGATATTCAGTGAAGATTTTTTTGATTTCAGGGTCTAAAGTACGGTCGTAAGCTTTGCATGAGCCTTCAACCATTTTGATACCACCGAACGGGATAAGACCACGTTTCAGAGGTGCATCAGTTTGTAAACCAACAATTTTTTCTAATTCTTTAGTAATGTAACCTGCATCATGGGAAGTGATGGTTGAAGCGACATCTGTGTCAAAATCAACTGGCGCATGAGTGCGGTTTTCGATTTTGATCCCTTCCATGACTTTATCCCACAACGTGTCAGTTGCTGGAGTAGAGCCTGCTAAGAAAGATTCATCACCTTCATATGGAGTGTAGTTTTTCTGGATGAAATCACGTACGTTGACGTTATTCTGCCAGTCACCTTGGTTAAAACCTTGCCATGCTAAAGCGAATTTTTCATTTAACTCGGACATGATACTTTTACCTTTTAACAATGGATCTTTTAGGGATCTTAATAAATCTTTTCGTGTGTGTCAGTGGCTATTAATGTTTTTGGCCACTACGTAAATGCATAAACCAATAAATGAGGCCGACTAAAATCGCGCCGCCAATAATATTTCCGATAGTAACTGGAATTAAGTTATCTGTAATAAAGTTACCGACTGTTAGGTGTGAAAATTGATCAGGAGACATATTTATTTGAGACCAATATTCAGCAGGTGCAAACTCTTTAATCATAATACCTAATGGGATCATGAACATGTTTGCAATACTATGCTCAAAACCACTCGCCACAAACATCGCGACAGGTAACACTAGAACGACCAGTTTATCAGTTAAACTACGGCCGGAGTAACTCATCCAAACGGCAAGGCAAACCATTAAGTTTGCTAAAATTCCTAATGCAACCGCTTCAATAAAGGTATGGTGCAATTTATGGCTGGTGGTTTGTAATACATTTAATCCCCATTGGCCATTGGCTGCGGTGTATTGTCCTGCAAACCAAATCAGTGCAACAAAGAACAGCGCGCCAATTAAGTTACCAATATAGACATTAAACCAGTTGAGAAACATTTGCCCCCAAGTGATTCTACCTGTGGCTTTTGAGACGATAGTGAGTACGGTGGAGGTGAAAAGGTCTGCACCACATACAACCACTAACATCAGGCCTAAGGAGAAACAAATCCCGCCAATAAGTTTAGTGAAACCATAAGGCGCTTCAGCTGCCCCGGTTGTTGCCGTGATATAGAATACAAATGCGATAGAGATAAAAATACCGGCAGTGAATGCTGACAAGTAAGTAATTGCAGGATGTTTATTTGCCTTATAAACAGAGGCATCATCTGCGACTTGCGCCATTACAGCTGGTGGCAATAAATTAAAAGGGTTGTCAGCTTTCATACCAACACTCTCTTACAAAGTTGATTAATTATAGCACGCAATAATAGTAACAAAGGGGAGAATTGATAAATTTGATATGGATCATGAACTCTCTAGAGAGAGTGGTGAAAACGGTTAATTTAATGTTAAATTACAACTTATCCATTTGATAAATAAGGTTTAAATATTTTTTAAAATTTATATAAAATTTTTATAAAGTCAGTTTTGGCCAGCAAAATAAGTAAAAATATACGCGTAAATGTTAACTATTTAAGATGAATATGATCTCTTTGGCATATAATTTAACTTATGTTTGCATAATGCCCTAGTTAATTAGGGGAGATTCCGATATATATTCCTTAGCCAAACCATATTTTTGCAATATTTATCTAACAATTATGCAAATAATAAAAGATTAATATAAATTAATCGATAAATTAAAGTGATATATCTTAATAAAACAATCCGTTTTTAACGTTGTAACTAGGTATAAAATTCAATATTGTCAAGAGTGTTTAGTTCTTGCTCAATACGTTCTCGACTAGTTAAGAGCGTTTTGATGACTTGGTTCACTTTGGGTTCATCGATGCGGAAGGTTGGGATAGACACACTGATTGCCGCAATGATGTTATTGCGTTGTCGTAATGAGACAGCATAACAAATGGTTTCTTCATCAATTTCTTTATTATCAACGGCATAACTATTTTCGCGAACCGCGTTAAGCTGTAGGCGCAGTTCAGCCAAAGTTTGCACGCTGTATTGGGTTAACGGAGTAAAACCCGAAGGATAAAGTTCGGAAATTTGCTGGTCACTGTAGTTAAAAATCATAGCCTTACCCAGTGCCGAGTAAATCGCAGGCAAACGAGTTCCAATATTAGAGATTAATTGGACCTTTTGCGCCGATTGAACTTTATCAATGTATAACACATTAGCACCGTCTAAAATCCCCATTTGGCACACTTCATTGCATTCATCAACGATATGTACCATTTCCCGATGAACCATTTTTAGCCAATAGGATTTTTCGAAAAATGAGCGGGAAAGAAGCGAGCAGGCGATACCTAAATAATATAACTGGCTATTATCATCGTAATTAATATATCGATGTTCAACCAATGTTTTTAAGATAGGATAAATCGTCCCTTTTAATATTTGTGTTTTATCAGAAAGTTGCGTCAAAGAAAGCCCAGTATTTTCAGCCGATAAAACTTGCAGTATTTCTAATACCCGAATTGTCGGCATGTGCCCCGTAGACATTAAACCACCTCCCTGATTAATTTTGTCGCTATTCTAGGTTTAAAATACCACTATGTAAATCATCTCAGGAATACGTTTAATCTCAAATTGGTCACTCTTAATAATGGGTAAAGCCATCCAAAAGGCGTGACCTTGCTCAAAATTTAGTAATAAAAAAGTATTCTTTAGTTAGCTTTATGGCCATTTAATCCCTTCAAATACCTTTTTAATCAAATCATTACATAAAATTTTTATATGAATTGGATGAATTTGACTCAATCAATGATTCATGATTTCTTGTTATTGGTTTTTATTTATGAATGAAGTTTGTATATATGAACAAAAAGTTTATGAGGAGATTATCAGTATGGAAAGTCGTTATATCACTCCAGTAGTGACCATCTTTGATGACAAAGGTCGAGTGGATATAGAACAAAATATACGTGTTTATGACTCATTGAAGGGCAAAGTCTCCGGTTTTGTCACTATGGGAAGCACGGGGGAGTTTTTTGCGCTCAATATGCAGAGCTCAAAAAAACTCATCGACCTATGTGGTCGTTATCCCAAGGAGGAAATGCGTGTTTATGCAGGGGCAAGCCGCCTTGATGTGGAAGAGTCGATTGAATTGGCTAACTATGCATATGAAAAAGGAATCGATGGGGTGATGATTATTAGCCCATATTATTTCCCGCTAGATGATGAAGGTATTTTTCGTTTTTACAGTGCGATAGCAGCAAAAACATCTGCTAACATTTTCATTTATAACTTTCCTGAACGAACTGGTTATTCTGTCTCCCCTGATGTTTGCCTACGTTTAGCGGATAAATATCCCAATATCATCGGATTGAAAGATACCATTCCTGACACGACTCATACCGCCCAGGTGATTGAAACGGTGAAATCACGCTTGCCTCATTTTGAGGTATACGCAGGTTACGATAATAACTTTGCTCATGTGTTGTTATCGGGGGGAAATGGGTGCATTGGTGGGCTTTCAAATATTGTGCCGCAATTTTTTGCATCATGGATGCAGGCGTTTACCCAAGGTGATTTAGCGTTAGTGGCAAAACACCAGCAACGAGTAGACCAATTGATGGCTATATATGGCGTCAATGCGCCATTCATCCCAACCTTTAAGAAAGCATTGCAGCTAAAAGGTGTGGTTAATTCAGATTATTGTACAGCACCATTTATTGGGTTGAACAATATACAGATTGAGCAACTTCAGCAGTTGTTAACCCTTGCTGATTCACCGCTCTGACCTTTCCTGAATCAAACACAATAGAACATCTTACCAACAGGGAAAAATATCATGGCGACAACTAAAGCTTATAACAATCCTGTTTTAAATTCTGCGATAGCCAAATCGTGGAAACGTTTAGTACCCCTGATGTTTATTTTGTATTTTGTTGCATTTATTGACCGAGTCAACGTAGGTTTTGCGAAAGATGCAATGCAAGTCGACATTGGTTTATCTGATTCAGCGTTTGCTTTTGGTGCTGGTATTTTCTTTGCTGCATATGCGCTATTTGGCATTCCCGCTAACTTAATTTTAAACAAAATTGGTGCGCAAAAGTGGCTGAGTATTACCACGGTAATCTGGGGCATTCTGTCGGCAATGACAGGTTTTGTCACCAATGAAACGCAATTTATTGTTTTGCGTTTCTTGTAGGGACTTGGGGAAGCTGGCTTTTATCCAGGTATTCTATTATTAGCCTCAATTTATTTCCCCAATAATGTACGTGGGTCTGTAATTGGGATCTTTGTTCTAGGTGTACCTTTGGCATTGACATTGGGTTCGCCATTATCAGGCGCGTTACTGGAATTGCATGGTTGGTTAGGTCGGCCGGGTTGGTTCTGGATGTTTGTCATTGAAGGACTTCCTGCCGTTGTGATTGGTATTTTTGCTTTCTTTTATTTGGATGATAGCCCTGAAAAAGCCCGTTTTTTAACCGAAGAAGAGAAAAAAGCGCTAACTGAACAATTAGCCAAAGAAAATGCAAAAACTGAAACCACATCGGTATTATCTGCACTAAAAAATATCAAAGTTTGGCACCTTGCACTGATTTACGGCACGATACAAATTTCAGTATACGGTTTGATGTTCTTTCTGCCTTCCCAAGTTGCGTCCTTAATGGGGGAAAGTTTAGGCTTTAAACAATCCTTAGTTGCTGCCATACCTTGGGCTTGTTCTGCATTCGGGGTGTATTACATTCCTCGTTTTGCTGACCGCCATCCAACTCGTCGCATCGAAATCTCAGTGCTGTGTATGTTAGCCGCAGCATTAGGTTTGGCATTGTCAGCATTTGCAAGCCCTGTTTTTGCTATTGCAGCATTATGTTTAAGCGCTGTTGGTTTTTTATCCGTTCAACCAGTGTTTTGGACGTTTCCTCCTCAGTTATTAAGCGGCCCTGCATTAGCAGCAGGAATTGGTTTCTGTACCACCATGGGGGCATTTTGTTCATTCCTCGCGCCAATCATTCGCGTGGAAGTCGATAAAATGATGAATAGCAATACCGCAGGTATCGTGACATTAGCGGTGATCACCGTAGGTTGTGCCGTCTTAATCGCATTACTTAAAAAAAATACGCATAACAAGAATCTCAACGCATTGTCATCTAACTAATGACAATTTTTAGGAAGGTGTGACATGCAAAAAATTCTCAAAATTGATGAGAGCGATAACCTAATTGTTGCCTTAAAGGACCTGCAAGCAGGGGATATTTACCACTGGGGAAGTGAAGATGTGACCCTCGTGACTGATGTTAAAGCAAAGCATAAATTTGCCATGGAAGCGATACCCGTTGATGGCATTGTTTCTATGTATGGCACAGCAGTAGGAAAAGCAACAAAGCCAATTGCAAAAGGTGAAGTTATCACGGTCAATAATATTCGGCACTATGCAGCCCCAGTTTCTTTAGAGCAAGATGCGCCGTACGAGTGGAATCCACCTGATGTATCTACATATCAAGGACGCATATTTAAAGGCTATGTACGTGAGGATGGGCGAGTAGGAACCGCAAACTACTGGTTAATTTTTCCATTGGTATTTTGTGAAAACCGCAATGTAACAAAACTTACGGACGCCTTAAATGAAGCATTAGGTTATACCAATAATAGTTTGAAAGATTTTGCGTTGGATTTAACAGCTGGTGAGCAAGGGGGCACTGCAAAACCTAAATTATTCCCACATATAGAAGGTGTACGTTGTATTACGGTCACGAGTGGTTGTGGTGGAGCGACCTCTGACAGTAAAACGATGTGTGATGTGCTTGCTGCTTATGCGGATCACCCTAATGTCATCGGTATTACGGTATTCAGTTTGGGCTGTGAAAAAGCACAGCGTAAAATGTTTAAAGAGTCACTTGTTGCTCGTAACCCTAATTTTGCTAAACCTGCACTTTACTTTCGCCAGCAAGAGTGGAGTAGCGAAGAAGAAATGATGCAAACAGCATTGAAGCAAACCTATGAGTGCATGAAGGCCCTCATACCGCAATCTCGTGTGGACGTTCCGTTGTCTCATTTAAAACTCGGTGTGAAATGTGGCGCTTCTGACGGTTTTTCTGGGATCTCGGGTAACCCTGCGATGGGGCTAGTTTCTGATTGGCTAGTGACTTTGGGGGGCGCATCAGGGTTAGCTGAATTTCCGGAATTATGTGGTGCAGAAGGGGATATGGTGAAACGGTGCGTCTCTTTTGAGGATAAGAAAAAATTCTTAGATTTGATGGAACGTTATGAAAAAACAGCGAATTTCTTTAATACTACCATTGCCGATAACCCAAGTCCCGGAAATATTGCGGACGGGTTAATAACCGATGCGATTAAATCGACCGGAGCGGCTAAAAAGGGCGGAACATCACCGATTAGTGCGGTGTGTGACTATGCGGAGCCTATGCCTGACAGTGGGTTATCCTTAGTTTGTACGCCAGGTAATGATGTTGATGCAGTCACAGGACTTGTTGCTGCAGGGTGTAATGTGGTTATTTTCTCAACAGGGCTTGGCACTCCCACAGGGAACCCGATTGTACCTGTTTTAAAAATATCGACGAATAGTGCCATTGCAGAGCGCCTATCGGACATAATTGATTATGATTGCGGGCCAATTATTGATGGGGTTCCATTACCAACAATAAGTAAAGGGCTATTTGAACGGGTAATTGATACGGCAAGCGGTGACTATCAGGTCCAAGCGGATCGCCTAGAACAGTTTGATTTCTTATTATGGAAACGTTCATTGGATTTATAATTAATATAAACCAATAAAATGTAAAAATGTTGACGGGGCAAGTTCCCCGTCAACGCTTTAATTCACATTATGCAGTATCACGCTTTGCTTTTTGCAGCTTTTCATAAGCCGTCAGCAAGGCTTGATGCGCAGGAAGTGCTTTAAGTTCTTCGTCAATAGACCACAAGCCATAGAAGCATGATTCCCCAGCGATAGCGGCTGATGCAGCATCTACTGCCTCTTGCCCATACATACGCACAAAGGCGTTGTAGTATTGCGCAGGGTCACGTTCTTCTTCTTGAGATAACAGCAGCAGGGTTTGCAGGCAACGATAATAATTTGCACGCTCGGCAGTAAATACTGAGCTATTGAAGTCTTGTGTCCATTCAACCCAAGCAAGTGCTTGCTCAAGATCACCACCCGCTAGTGCCAACATGGATTTTAGTTCGCCAATGCGCAGGTTACTCCACCCATTGTCTTTACCCACAGCCAAGCCAAGTAATTCACGAACACGGGTAAAATCATCTAAACCGTCGTCATCTAATTGCTCGATAAGGGCAAGATAGTCTTGTTTTTCCCATTGGCTATCAGGTAGGTTGATAATGGTGTCACGTAAATAAGCGCCCATCGCGTTATTGGCGATATGTAAGTCTTCTACTGGGTAAATATCAGACATACCAGGGACTAAGATTCGGCAAGCGTAGACACCCAAGTGGTTATAATCTGCAATATAGACTTCAGCATCTAATGTATTGAAAATACTGATAAGTGTTGCAAACTCTTCTTGAGTTGTACCTTTAAAGCTCCAATCTGCAAAGGCATAATCGGCATCATCTTTAAACAGATCCCAGCTAATTAAACCGCTTGAATCAATAAAGTGAGTTTCAAGATTCGTGTGCTCAGCCACTTCTTCGTCATCAAAGGTCGGTGCATTAAACACATCGAGGTCTTTTAAGCCACGGCCTTGCAGTAATTCCGTGACGGTACGCTCAAGGGCAACACCAAAGTCGGGATGAGCACCAAATGAGGCAAAACAAGTCCCATTTTGTGGGTTAAATAACACCACACAAATCACAGGGTACTGGCCACCGAGTGATGCGTCATAACAGAAAATTGGAAAACCTTCTTTTTCTAAGGTTTCAACCGCTTCAACTACCGCAGGGTAGCGTGCCATGACGTCTGCTGGGATAGCCGGTAGGCTAATACTTTCAGCAATGATTTTATTTTTTACAAAGCGTTCAAAGACTTCGGAAAGGCCTTGTACACGAGCTTCGTTGGCTGTATTGCCCGCAGACATTCCGTTAGAAACATAGAGGTTTCCAACAATATTCATTGGAATATATACGGTTTGGTTGTCTGATTGACGGGTAAATGGCAGTGCACAAATACCGCGTTCTTCATTACCGGATTGCAAGTCAATTAATTGGCTGGCGGCTAAGGCGTTGTCGGGGTCATAAAACTTAATCAAACGATTGTCTAATAACCCTTCAGGTAAGCTATCATCTTCGGTTAATGGGAACCATTTTTCATTAGGGTAGTGGACAAAATCCCCTTCAGCAATAGATTTACCTAGGTAGAAATCCGCAAAGAAGTAATTTGTTGATAAACGCTCAAAATACTCACCAAGCGCTGAGGCTAATGCAGCTTTCTTGCTCGCCCCTTTACCATTAGTAAAGCAAAGTGGGCACGCTTTATCGCGGATATGTACAGACCAAACGTTAGGTACAGGGTTTAACCAAGAGGCTTCTTCAATATCAAACCCTAATTTCTTTAATTTGGTTTGAAATGCATCAATGGAATCTTCAAGAGCGGCATCTTTGCCGGGAATAAAAGTTTGGCTCATTGTCAGTCACTTGTGAATAGAGTGTTTCAAACGGGCTATGATACGGATTTTTGCTGCAAGCCTCACGCTTTTTATTCATTCATAGATAAATCATCTTAAAATTCATTATTTATCCTAAAATAATTGTATAGGTCACATAAAATTCAGCACAATTCCACATAATAACCGAAGTTTATTAATGAAAGGAAAATAGGATGAAAAACAGAAATAAAGCGCTTTTGGCGACATTGGTTTCACTGTTTGCCATATCTGCTATCGCTCAACCGAATATTACGGTATTGGCGACAGGGGGAACGATAGCAGGTGGTGGTGATTCAGCCACATCTTCCAGTTACCAAGCAGGTAAAGTAGGGATTGATGCTTTAATTAATGCGGTGCCAGAAACCAAAAAAATCGCTAATTTAAGCGGTGAGCAATTGGTGAATATTGGTTCGCAAGATATGAATGACCAAGTTTGGCTGGCACTGGCGAAAAAAATTAACCAAGATTGTGATAAAACAGATGGTTTTGTAATCACTCACGGTACTGATACTTTAGAAGAAACGGCATTCTTCCTTGATTTAACCACGCAATGTAAAAAGCCAATTGTCTTGGTTGGTGCAATGCGCCCTTCAACAGCTTTGGGCGCTGACGGTCCTTTGAACCTGTATAATGCAGTCGTTTTAGCGACGGATAAGTCTGCTGGAGAGCGCGGTGTTCTGATGGCAATGAACGATAAAGTCGTGCAAGGCCGTAATGTGATGAAAATGAGCACCACTGAAGTACAAGCGTTTGATGCCGTTAATAGTGGGGCAGAAGGCTTTATTCATGATGGCAAAGTCACCTATTTTCAAGCACCACAACCACGTGGTGATAAAGCGGCATTTGACATCAGCAAACTTGAAAAGCTCCCTGCGGTAGGTATCGTTTATAATTATGCCAATGCATCAGCAGCACCTGTGAAAGCCTTGAAAGAAGAAGGGGTTGAAGGAATTGTAAGCGCAGGTGTGGGGAACGGTAATATGTATAAAACAGTATTTGACGCTTTAGCAAAAGCAGCGAAAGAAGACGTTGTGGTCGTTCGCTCAAGCCGTGTACCAACAGGGTATACGACAAGAAATGCCGAAGTGGATGATAACTTATATGGTTTTGTTGCTTCAGAAAGGTTAAATCCGCAAAAAGCGCGCGTATTGCTGCAATTAGCCTTAACTCAGACTAAAGATCCTCAGCAAATTCAGGCATTATTCGAAAAATATTAATTATCAAAACGAGTATTTATTTCATACAGCGGGGTGCAGTAGCCTGTACCCCGTTAGTTTTGCTGTGACAATAAGGCAATATTATTGAATGCTCGAATTACACAATGTCATCGATAACGCCACCATCAACACGTAAGGCTGCACCGGAAGTCGCTGAGGCTTGTTTAGAGCAAGTATAAACTACCATATTCGCGACTTCTTCGACAGTCGCTGCACGTTGGATTACAGAGCTTGGACGGTGGGCCATTACAAACTCTTTTGCTAGGGTTTCGATCGACTTCCCAGTTCTCGCGGCTTCATCCTCCATCATATTGGCAAAACCGTCAGACAGTGTTGGTCCTGGCAAGACACTGTTTACAGTAACACCTGTGCCCGCCACATACTTAGCGAGTCCCCGAGAAAGGGAGAGCATTGCTGTTTTAGTCACGCCATAGTGGATCATATCCGCAGGGATATTACGCGCCGATTCCGACGAGATAAAGACCACTCGACCCCAACCTTTTTTCACCATTGCGGGGAGAAGGGCTCTGGATAAACGTACAGCGGACATCACATTTGTTTGCCAGTAATTATCCCAGTTTGCATCATCCATTGTATAGAAATTTTCTGGCCCATAGATACCTGCGTTATTAACTAAAATATCAATTTCACCAATTTCGCTAAGTAGTTTATCAACGCTTTCAGAATCACTGACATCTGCGATAGCAGGAAACACTTTGGTGTTGGGTAATTCTTTTTTCAAACGAGAAACGGCATCATTAACACGTATATTGTTACGGCCATTAATCAAAACTTCTGCGCCACAATTAGCGAGGCCTTTAGCAATTGCATAACCAATTCCAACTGTTGATGCACTGACTAATGTGCGTTTGCCTGTTAAGTCTATTTTCATTTACGAACTCTTTATATTGAAAAGGAGAGTTCATAATAGCAAATGATAATGCGGTGCTTTTCTTAATAATGCTGTACATTTTATTTGATTATTTATTGAGAAATTTTATAGCTATGTATGTTATTTTTCAGCATAACAACATTTATCCTTATTATTTGACTCAGTAATCTGATCTATTTTAAGGCAATTAGGTCAATGTGGTGATAGAACTTAGCGAATTCCTGCAGAGTAGACGAAATTAAGGAACAATTGGTTAATTTATTGATTTTTTCTTAAACACTTACTTATACGTATCCCATACATATTTTTTATATTTATCAATCAATTACTTTTTATTTTTAGCAAGGTCATCATCGGTGATAATGACAGTTAATTAAAATTAATGTGCCGTTGATCATATTTTGGCAACAAAGCCTGTATCTGTGTTGATAATTCGCGTTGCAAAAAATAGGCTAAATACATCGCAAGAGATATAACTCATTGTGAATATTTAGATTTAAATGGAAAGTTAAATCGTATTTCGGCCGAAAAATAAAATTAAAAAATATTAGAGGAATACAAGAATGGTTAATAAAAATGTCAATACTGGCAGGAAATTGCTC
This sequence comes from Providencia sp. PROV116, assembly GCF_028482485.1. Classification (NCBI taxonomy): domain Bacteria; kingdom Pseudomonadati; phylum Pseudomonadota; class Gammaproteobacteria; order Enterobacterales; family Morganellaceae; genus Providencia; species Providencia sp. PROV116. Next base: position 286,437 of record NZ_JAMPQO010000005.1, read on the forward strand.
GTCTTAAAAATTGCAATAGCAATGCTTCCTATTGGTTACCAACCAATCATGCATGCGGAGCAATTTATTGAAGATTCAAAACTTACAGGAGGCCTTTACTACTGGCAACGTGATCGTTCACGTAAAGATTTAGACCCAAATAGCGATAAATATAAAAAGTATGCGGATAATCTTAAACACTCAACATTTAATGCCAGTCTCGATTTCTCATCCGGCTATTTTCAGGACATCATCGGGCTAGATTTAGCGGGTTTTACCGCTATTGAGTTATCAAATAGTGGGCCAGCTGCACCCAATGAAATCGGTTTTAGTGATGCAAAATCACGTTGGGATGAAAAATGGACAGGTGATCGCAGTGGTGTGACTTTTTATAAGGCTGCTGCAAAATTGAAATATGGCCCTTTCTGGGGTAGAGGTGGCTATATTCAACCTACTGGTCAAACTTTACTCGCATCCCACTGGAGCTATATGCCGGGTACATATCGCGGATTAGAGGTAGGCGGAGTGTTTGATTTTGAGCAAAATGGTGAACTTAGCATGTCCTATATGTGGACTGACCGCTATAAAGCACCTTGGTATCGCAGTATGTATGATTTTCGTGAAGCGGATGGTGAAACTGGGATCAGCTATTTACACTCAATTGGCTTTAAATATGACTTTAAAAACAATTTAGTCCTAGAAGGGGCGTATGGGCAAGCTAAAAGCTATATGGATCAATATTTTGCCAAGGTTTCCTATGCAGTTCCTGTTGTTGACCGTGACTTACGTATGTCTTATCAATTTTATGGTGCAAAAGATAAGGTTTCAGGCGGTGGAGTTAACGATGTTTATGACGGTTTAGCTTGGTTGCAAGCGATGACACTAGGCTACACTTACGATGAATTTGATTTTAAATTAGAAGGAACCTATGTAAAAGCCAAAGGTAACCAAGGTTATTTCCTACAGCGGATGACCCCCGGTTGGGCAACATCAAATGGTCGTATGGACATTTGGTGGGATGGCCGTTCGGATTGGAATGCTAATAATGAAAAAGCTGTTATGGCCGGTGTTATGTATGATTTAAAAAATTGGGACTTAGCTGGATGGAAGGTTGGAACCTCATATATTTATGGATGGGATGCTAAACCAAGTACTAATAGCCAATATGCTCAGGATGTACGCTTAAAAGAAAGTGCATGGAACTTTGATATTTTATATACCGTACAATCAGGTCGAGCAAAAGATACGCTATTTAAACTGCATTTTACCAAGTATGATAACCATACAGATATTCCGAGCTATGGCGGTGGTTACGGAAATATCTTCCAAGATGAAAAAGATATTAAATTTATGGTGATGATGCCATTCACGGTATTCTAATTTGTAAAATCTTTTAGTAGCAATGACTGCTATAAAGAAACCATAGCAGTCATTTGCCCTGATAGCCAAAGGACTTATCATATATTTTTAATATTGAATGGAATATTAAGACAAGAATAAACCCTTATATTAAGGGGTTAGAAATAAGATGAATTTATTCACCTTATTTTATTTTTGATTACAAGGATACGGTATTTACACTTTCATTGAGTATAAGGGGTCTTGTTTTAATTTATCTTTTAATACGGTAACTTTTTCTGATTGATGGGGTGGGTTTTTAATTTGTGCTTGGCCAGACAAAATTCCCCCTTTTTTAATTGATAAGCTACTGTAATGGATAGTACCGTGGATTTCTCCATTATTTTCAATACAAATAGTATCAGATAAGCATTCACCTTCAATACGACCATTCACCACCAGTTCTTTGCAGGTGATATTTCCCGTAACTTGGCCGTTTAACATAACTTTAACCGTATTTTCTTTTCCTGTTATATTTCCAATGACTTTCCCATAGATATGCACTTGTTCATTAGACGTAATATTTCCTTCAAAAATAACGTCCCTAGAGATAATTGTATTCGATTTTTCTTCACTAATAGTCGGAGTTGACAGTGTTATTTGTTCTTCTATTTTTGCAGTCACTTCTGACTCATTACTTATAGAAGGGGACGTCGCTGTAGGTGCGGGCTTGTTTTGTCTTTTGGTGAACATTTTACTTACCTTTTTTTGATTGAAGTATACGATCAAGAACAGTATTGATAATACAAACGAAAATAAGGTGATAGACGAATAGCTAAAAAACCACCCTATTAAAGTAAGAAACCAGAAGAAAAAACTTGTATTGAGAAAAAGATAGGTTTTTTTCATCAGTTAATCTCTTACAAATTACTAAAATACTCAATTAGTTTAGTTATTAAATTTAATTACGCGATTAAGTTGTAATTTAACTTTGTGATTACATTTTAACTATTAACTCTCTAATTTAGAGTTAAAATTATAGTAATGTAATTAAATAATTTTAAATAGTATGAAATATTGGAAATCATCTATGATGTTATTTATATACAACTTTGATATGTAGAGCATTATTCTAGATAACAGAATATACTTATCTTTGAAATAATATAAAGGTTTTGATTTGAATTGCAACTATTATAGTTTTTATAAAAATCTTACATTATCGCTAAAATGTAGTGATAAATAGTTATATTTAAGTTATTTACTAGAGATTATTACTAATCGAGAAAAAAGAAAATATCAATACTTAAAATAAAAAACCCCGATAAAATTGTATTATCAGGGTTTTGGCATTTTTAACCATGATGTTTTATCAACGATGGTTGAATACTATTACTCTTTTGCTTCGTGTGCGTCAGCATTGTCACGGCAATCACCATCTGCGCAATGACCATATAGATATAAACTATGATTAGATAGTTTAATGCCATGGCGAGCAGCGATATTTTTTTGGCGGGTTTCAATGGATTCGTCAGTAAACTCAATCACTTTTCCACAATCTAAACAGATTAAATGGTCATGGTGATGCTGCTGAGTTAGTTCGAATACAGATTTACCACCCTCGAAGTTGTGACGGGTTACGATACCGGCATCATCAAACTGGTTTAACACGCGGTATACAGTTGCTAACCCGATCTCTTCACCCATATCGATCAGCTTTTTATAGAGATCTTCCGCACTGACGTGGTGGCACTCAGGCTCTTGAAGTACTTCCAAAATCTTTAATCTTGGAAGAGTGACTTTGAGTCCAGCATTTTTCAATGCTTTATTGTTGTCTGTCATGCGGGTTTGTCCTGTATCTTAAATCATAAATTTAACAATAATGAGACATTTTTAACATCAATACAGTTGTCTTCTAAACTGATTTACAATTATAGGCATGGAAAATAAAAATAGAAACCATGCATTGTCTCATTATTTTGATAATCTCTTGAGAACCTATCCTATTAGGATACCTTATCGGTTATTTTAGACTACGCCACTGGCTTTGGGGTTCATTTTGTGTAAGACAGTGGTGTAATCTATGGGTAAGGGTTCTTTATGTAGTCTATCAGCCTAAAATTTCAGCTAAAGACATCTCTTCAGAGATTTGTTTTACCCATGCATCAACACGTTCATCAGTTAGCTCAGGTTGACGATCTTCATCAATAGCTAAACCAATAAAATGGTTGTCATCTGCCATGCCTTTGGATACTTCAAAGTGATAACCTTCTGTTGGCCAATGACCAACAATAACAGCACCACGTGGTTCGATAATATCGCGGATCGTACCCATAGCATCACAGAAATATTCAGCGTAGTCTTCTTGGTCTCCACAACCAAATAAGGCGACAAGTTTACCTTCGAAATCAATCTCTTCGAGAGTAGGGAAGAAATCATCCCAGTCACATTGGGCTTCACCATAATACCAAGTTGGAATACCAAGAAGTAGAATGTCAAAAGCTTCAATATCTTCTTTGCTGCATTTCGCGATATCGTGAACTTCTGCTACATCTTTGCCTAATCTTTCTTGGATCATTTTGGCAATATTTTCTGTGTTACCTGTGTCACTTCCGAAGAAAATGCCTATGACTGCCATAAAGTGATTAACCTCTTGTTTTTCTAAGAGAGCTAGAGGTGAAAATTCGCCTTCTATAGCCCGTTTAGAACGAAAATAGATAGAATATTACGCCTTATTTTGGCGAAAAAATGTTGCTAAGTCTGTCAAATTTGTGTGATTTATCAAGATAACGTTACTTGAGTATTGATGTATCAACATGTTCAAGTTGTGACATCAAAATTTCTTCGATCAATTCACTACGGCTTATATTTTTATCTTCAGCTAACTGATTCAATACCGCGACAGCGTCTTCGTTCAGTTTCAATTCAACTCTGCGCAATCCCTTCACTTTATCTCGTTTCAGTTGGTTGCGTTTGTTGATTCTCAGTTGTTCATCCCGTGATAGCGGGCTTGTTTTAGGTCGCCCAGGCCTTCGTTCCTCAGCGAACAAATCTAGTGTCGTTCGATCCGTTTGTTCTTTTGCCATGTCTATAACTGCTAAAAGGGTGTGCCAGTAATTCAGCGCGCCATGATACCCTAGCTAATCCCCTTGTGCTATAGCTTCATCAATGATGATTGGGTTTAATTGGTTGTAAAATGAACGCTTTTGGTAAAAAAGCACCACTTGCTATAAGCGTGATGCTTTTTTATTCGTATTATTGTGTCTGCTGGTGCCATAAATTGGCGTATAAACCATTTGATTTGAGTAAGTTTTCGTGGGTATCCATCTCGTGTACTTCTCCTTGACAAATCACACATATCCTATCAGCGTGCATAATCGTATTTAGCCGATGAGCAATGCTAATGACGGTTCTTCCTTGAGTAATTAATGGCATATTCTCCATAATGGCGGCTTCTGACTCGTAATCGAGTGCAGAAGTGGCCTCATCGAGAATTAAGATATCGGGTTCGGTGAGTAATGCACGCGCAAGTGCAATCCTTTGACGTTGACCACCTGAAAGATTGTAGCCTTTTTCTGATAAGGGATAATTAAAATTATCAGTCAATGTCATGATAAATTCATAAGCTCCCGCTAATTTTGCTGCGTGAATCACCTGCTCGTCAGTCGCTTGTGGATGACTCAAACGGATATTATCTGCGATAGAACCAACGAATAAGGTACTTTCTTGTAATACGACGCTCATTTTTCGGCGTAATGATACGGTATCTGCGACAGCTAAATCCATGCCATCAACAATAACTTGCCCATGTTGTGGGACATAAAGCCGCTGTAATAATTTCGTTAAGGTACTTTTTCCTGAACCTGAAGGGCCAGTAATACCAATAAATTCACCTGCATTAACCATTAAGGATAAATTATTGAGAACTTCAGGTGTATCAGGTTGATAGCGAAAACGGATATTTTGAAACTCGATTTTTCCGTGAATATTTGATGTATTTGCAATCCCTTTACGTTCATTTTCTACCGGTTCATCAAGAATATCTCCCACTCGGCGTAATGAAATAATGGTATGTTGGAAATCTTGCCAAACTTGGGCAAACCGCAATACGGGCTGCGTAACATGCGCACTTAGCATATTAAATGCCACTAATTCGCCAGGAGAAATCCCACCATTTAATACCTCTTTGACACCGACCCACAAAAGGATCGCAGTCGTTATTTTGCTCACAAATGTCATTAATTGAGAGGCTACTTCACTGCGCATTGAGACTTTAAAGCTTTGAGTTAGCTGTTTGCTAAATATTTTTTTCCAACGTTGATTAAAGTATTTTTCTGTTGCGGTTGTTTTGATGGTTTCAATCCCAGTAATACTTTCGGTGAGAAAAGTGAGACCATTTTCATCCGCTTGATAAGATTTTTCAGTTTGCTGGCGAATAATGGGGCCGAGTATCATCCATAAAACAAAAAATACCCCCATTGAGCCCAATAAAATCCAAGCCATCAAACTACTGTAGGAAAATAAAACTGCGACAAAAAGGATGACAAAGATAAAATCAATAAACAGCATCAGTGTTGAGCCCGTTAAAAATTGCCTTATATGGGCTAATTCACGGATTCTGGCAATAATTTTCCCTGTTGGCCTTAACTTAAAATAATTTAACGGTAAGGCCATTAAGTGGCGATAAATTTTCCCTGACAACTCAGCACTGATCTGGCTACTACTATGACTAAAAATTTTATTACGAATAAAACCATATATCGGTTCTGCAACAGCAATGGCAAAAATCGCCAATGCAATGACATGTAAATTTGAGAGACTGCGACCAACTAACACTTTGTCGATTAAATTCTGAAACAACAGCGGGCTAATTAAGGCGAAAAGCTGAATAATGGCAGAGAGAATAAAAATATTTCGTAATTTAACATGTTGTCGCAAAACAGAGGGAATAAACCAGCTAAAGCCAAAGGCCTTTTTTTGCTCTGGCTCTAATTGCTCCTTAATGAGTAATACATCATATTCAGTTTCTTGATGTCCAATAGAGTTATGAATAGGTTTTCGTTCCTCATTAGTAGGGTTAATGATAATTAATTCATTTTCTTGGTTAATAACTTGCCAAAAACCATCTATATAGATTAAAGCGGGTAAAGGAAGCGTTTTTAATTGTGTATATTGCACAGCAATAAGTTTGGTTTCATACCCGAGTGTATGTGCACATTCTCTAATTTCCCACTCTGTCGGAGATAAAGTTTGCATACCAATTGCGTGCCTGAGTTGATCTGATGAAACATTGTTTTGGTAATATTTAGCCACCCAAACTAAGGCATCCAAGCCATGATTATTAAACTGTTCCATCGATTATTTTTCTCTCATCGCGTTTGAGGTGTATTCATTAATAGGGCTAAGCAAGTAGTCAATAATACGGCGTTTATCCGTTTTTATTTCTGCCACAATGGATAAACCGGGAGTTAGTTCAATAGATTCACCATCAACGGATAGTTCTTTTTGGTTAAGACCAATTTGCCCTAAGAACACTAATCCAAGCTTTTCATCGAGAGTACTGTCGCGCGATATGGAAATCACTTCACCTTCAATCGTGCCATAACGCGTGTAAGGGAATGCATCTATTTTCACCTCTGCTCTCAACCCTTCATGGATGAACCCAATGTATTTGTTCAAGATTTTAATTTCAGCTAATTGAACATTATTGTTAGGAACAACAGCCATTAGTTGCTGTGCGGGTTGCAATACAGCTCCTAAAGTGTGTGTAGCAAGCTGTTGAATAGTGCCATCAACGGGGGCCCGTATAATTTCTAATTGATTTCTTTCTTTATTTTTTAATAGTTCTTGCTCAAGGGAAGCCCGCTTAAAGTCAGCTTGTTTGTATTTTTCATCCCACTCTTGGTTTTTTTGGGCTTTTATCCTGTCTATCTTTTCATTTAAGGCATGGTGCTGGCTTTTTAGAATTGAAAGCTCAGATAATTTGGTCACTTTTTCTTTTTTAGCGATTAATAGCTCTCGCTCTTGTTCTAAAAATTCCTTTTGACTGATTAACTGTTTTTCAGTTAACGAATGGTGTGCATCGAGGCGTTTTTTGATATTGACAATAAGGGAGTTGATGGTAAGTAATTCATCTTTTCGGGCTTGTTGATTGACTGTATTCAATTGAATTTCATTATTAAGTTCATTCATTAATGAATCAAATTCTAATTTTTGTGTTTGATAGCTAGCCCGCGTGTTGTTTTGCTCTAGTTCAGTTAATTGATTAAATAGAGGTAACTGCTCAATAGGCTGTTGTGAAATCAATGCTTGATAAATTACTATTTCGGCCAAATGGAAGTTGTGTTGATAATTTAAACTTAGAATATCTTGGTCAACACCTAACACATTGACGGTAATTAAAGGATCGCCTTGTTTTACGGTTTGCCCATCAGTAACATGAATATGTTCTAAACGGCTTAATTCAAACGCTTGGATTAATTGTGTTCGCCCTGAAACAATAAGTTTACCCTGCGTGGTGGCTTGAATATCCAACTTACCAAAAAACGACCAAGTCACAGCAAGAAAAATACCCACACTAATAGAAATAGCGACGTATAGTGCCAAGTAAGATGGGGGAGTTTTTAATATCGCCAAGTGTGAAGGCAAAAAGCTGTTATAACGGTTTTTGTCTAATCGATGTTTCATTTTACGTCCATGTCTGATTTCAGAGACTGCTGTAGAGTCCACAAGTGTTTATAAAAATTACCTTGTTCAATAAGTTGCTGATGGCTACCTTGCTCAATGATTTCACCATGTTGCATCACAATGATCCGCTGGTGATTGCGAATGGTTGATAAGCGGTGAGCAATTGTGATGATGGTTCTTCCTTTGGCAATGAACTGCATATTTTCTTGAATAACCGCTTGGGACTCGTCGTCTAAAGCGCTAGTCGCCTCATCAAAAATAATTACTTTAGGATTTGAAAGCAGCGTTCTAGCAATTGCAATGCGTTGGCGTTGACCGCCAGAAAGAGATGATCCCCCCTCAGCAAGAACGGTGTCGTAGCCTTTGGGTAATTTCAAAATAAATTCGTGTGCTCCCGCCATTTTGGCGGCATGAACCACTTCATCCATGGAAGCATTAGGTGAGGTTTGAGCAATATTATGAAAAACAGATTGGCTGAATAAGAAATTCTCTTGCAACACAATACCAATTTGCTGACGAAGAGAGTGTAAGTTAATCGCGGATATGGGAGTGCCATCCACAAAAATGGTTCCACTTTCAGGGGTATAAAGCCGTAGTAATAATTTAGCAAGGGTGCTCTTACCTGACCCTGAAGTACCAACAATGCCAATGGTTTCCCCCGCTTTAATATTTAAATTAAAGTTTTTTAGAACAAACGGCATGTTCGGTTGGTAGCGGAACGAGATATTTTTTAGGTTTAAATGCCCTTGAAGAGGTAATTTATTTTCTTGCTGAGATTGTTCGATGGGTAAGTTGATAATCTGGGAAAGTTTTTCGATAGCGACGCTAGTGCGAATATAGTCTCCCCATAGCTTGGTCAGTTTGATGAGGGGCTGGTTAGCGTGATTAACCATCATATAAAAAGCAATAAGTTGGCCAATTGTCATCTGCAATGCTAAAACTTCAGAGGCACCAACCCACAATACAATCGCACTGGTAATTTTTTCGATAGCCATTACGAGATGTTCGGAACGGGAGCTAATTTGTCCTGCTACAAAGTTAGTTTGGCTCATATCTGAGGTTTGACCATCCCAGCGACGCGTAAAATTCGGTTCGACGGATAAACTTTTGGCGGTTTCTATCCCATTAATACTTTCGGTCAAAAAAGAGGTATTAATGGCGATATTAGTAAACTGTTGCTGTGCGGCAGATTCGATTTTAGGCGTTAGCCACCAAGCCAATAAAAGATAAAAAGGTATAGAGCACAAAAATATTATTGTGAGTGTCGTGGATATCAAATTCATCACGAAAATGAATACAAATAAAAACAACACATCAACACATAGCGTGAAAAAACTACTGGTTAAAAATTCACGAATAGTTTCGAGCTCTTTTACGCGAGTGACAATCGCTCCTATTTGCCTACTTTTAAAAAAGGGAATAGGTAATCTTAATAAATGATTAACTAGCTTTAAGCCCAGTGTCATATCAATACGGTTAACTGTATGATGATAAATATATTCACGTAACCCTTTTAACGTTACTTCTATTAGTGCAGCAACCATTAACCCAAAAATTAAAACGTCCAAGGTGACTAAGCTATTATGAACGAGCACCTTATCCATAATCACTTGCATAACAATAGGGGAGACTAATGCGAGGATTTGCAATATAAATGAAAAAAATAAAACCCACAAAATAATGGATTTGTATTTCATAAATTCAGCTTGGAACCAAGTGATGTCAAATTTCCCTTGTTTAAGGTTTACCTGTAACCAATGGCCACTCCATTGTTGGTTTAGCTCGTCAATGCTCCATATCTCTGGCGGTTTATTCCCAAATTGCTGAATGAGAACTTGTTCTTGATTGCGGTTAGCTAATAGAAAAGCTTCGCCTTTGGTATTATATAAAATTGCTGGGCAAACGATTTTAGCTATATTTTTATCTTTCTGATATTTATTCCTACAGCGAATGTTGTGTTTCGATTTAATAATGTTAATTTTTTCATTATAACCAATAGATTGATTGAGTGTTTGTTCTAGTTCTTTAGGATTTACTTGCCCTGATAACTTAGCAATGACACTAATGAAATATAATGTTGATTTTGATTTTAGACTATCCATTTTCTATATTAATAAATTCCTTAAGTTATTTGAATTTTTAAATCCAAACTTGCATTAATAAAATATGCACTAGATAGTAATAAGGTAGAGTAGAATTTGGATAATACAGGGTTTATAATTCGCTGTGTATTGAAGTTAGTCTTATTGTGTAATTAATAAAGTAATTATATTTAACTACAAATATATTTAAAGATATTGAAAAGATACATGTCTTTTCAATATCTATATTTAAATATGATTAATTATTCAGGATCAGGAATAGATAAAAAGCGATGGATAGCTCTTAATACATGGTCTGGTTTTTCTGCATGAACCCAGTGGCCCGTATCGGCGACAACCCATGCTTTGGCTTGTGGAAATTGTTGCGCTATTTGCTCTTTATATTCTGCTTGCACATAAGGGGAGTTTCCTCCGGGGATTAACAATACGGGTTTATCCCAAGCGGGTACGGTTTCCCAACCAATAATATGTTCATAATTCGCTTTGAGGGCAGGCAAATTAAATTTCCATTCACCTTGTTTAAAAGATTTAAGCAGAAATTGGATAACGCCATCTTCGTTAATGTAATCACGCATAATCACGGTAGCTTCTTGGCGAGTTTTCGCATTTTTTTCCGTGACGGCATCAAGAGCCGCAAATATTTTATCATGACGACGGACTTGGTAAGCGACAGGCGCCATATCAATAGCAACGATGCTATCAATAAAATTAGGGGCGATTGCAGTTGCAGCCATGGCTATTTTGCCACCCATTGAGTGACCAATTAAAATAGCATTTTCGTACCCTAAAGATTTTATTAATGTAATAACATCTTGGGCCATTTGCTGGTAACTCATTTGCTCATCACGGAATGAGTCACCGTGATTACGAACATCAATTTGAATCGTATCGAAATATTGTTGTAAATTACGACCTAAAACACCTAAGTTATTGAGGTCACCAAATAACCCATGTATGAGTACTATAGGGCTATTTGAGATTGGATTTTCAGGTTTATGGATAGTATGGTTAAGTAACACAGTCATATTTATTTGATCAATTCGTCAGTGGTACATGTGGTCTTATCATGTCACGGCTCTGAGTAAAATCCAAATGGTCGAATAAACTGCGATCCTGGCTAAGGTAAGTTTATAGTCGATAACTAGGAGGTTTATAGCCAATAAATTTCAGAAAATTGAATTCGCTCACGGAAGTAAAATATTGAAATTAATGGCATGATAACCCACTGAATTATCTTTGAACTTAGAAAAGTGTTTACTTTAAGTTATTGAAATTTTAATTGTTTTGTTTTTTTTAAATCTGTCTTATAATCACACCGCAAATTTTAGTTAAATAAGTACTGGGAAAAAATGAAAACGATAGAAGTTGATGAAGAGCTTTACCGCTATATTGCGAGCCATACACAGCATATCGGTGAAAGTGCATCGGATATTTTGCGCCGTATGTTAAATTTCAAATCCGGGCAGCCAGTACAAGCAAAAGAAATTAGTCAGGAACATGCCGTCATTAAGGCTGAACCTGCGATGAGTACACCTGCTGTTGCATTAAATCCTGTTAGAGTCATTAGAGAGCTTCTGTTATCTGACGCTTATGCAGAAAAAAGTAAAGCGATTGACCGCTTTATGTTGATTTTATCTACCTTATATAGTTTAGATGCAAATCGTTTTGCGAGTGCAACAGAGTTAATGCATGGCCGAACTCGTATTTATTTTGCTGGTGATGAGCAAACATTACTTGCAGCTGGCAAGCAATCTAAGCCGCGTCATATACCAGGAACACCCTATTGGGTGATCACAAATACGAATACTAATCGTAAGCGTAGTATGGTTGATGCAATCATGCAGGAAATGCAATTTCCAGCCAATGTGATTGAAAAAGTTTGTAATACTATTTAAAAACTGACAGGCCACTGGTGTTGATAACAAAGCATCAGTGCTTTGGGAGAAAACAAGTGACAATACATGAACGTGCAGGGCAGCTTCCGTTTCAAAGTGACTTGATCAATGTCGCTCAATTAACCGCTCAATATTATACGCAGCAACCACAACCTGGAAATGCATCTCAGGCTGTTAAGTTTGGAACATCAGGGCATCGCGGTAGCTCATTGCGTAAAAACTTTAATGAAAACCATATACTAGCTATTGCACAAGCAATTGCTGATTTACGCAAAAAGCAAGGCGTAACAGGCCCTTGTTTTGTGGGCAAAGACACCCATGCGTTATCAGAAGCGGCATTTATGACTGTGGTTGAAGTGTTAGCGGCAAATCAGGTTCATGTTATTGTTCAGGAGAATAATGGGTTTACTCCAACTCCAGCTATCTCTCACGCTATCTTAAGTTATAACCAATCACACCAAGATATTGCAGATGGCATTGTGATTACACCATCACATAACCCACCTGAAGATGGCGGTATTAAATACAACCCAGCAAATGGCGGGCCGGCTGATACCGATTTAACCTCTGTGATTGAGAAAAATGCCAACCAATTGCTAGCCAATAACCTCGAAGGTGTAAAACGAGTCAGTTTTGATACAGCAATGACAAGCGAATATGTGACCCAGCAAGACTTAATCATGCCTTATGTCTCTGCATTGGGTGATGTTGTTGATATGCAAGCAATTGCTAAGTCAGGTTTAAAAATTGGTGTTGACCCTCTAGGCGGCTCCGGTATTGAATATTGGAAAAAAATTGCAGAATATTATCAACTCGATATTGAAATCGTAAACGACCAACTCGACCAAACTTTCCGCTTTATGCCACTTGACCATGATGGTGTTATTCGCATGGATTGCTCATCCAGTTGGGCGATGGCGGGTTTGCTTGGGATGAAAGAAAAATTTGATCTTGCGTTTGCCAATGACCCAGATTACGACCGTCATGGCATCGTCACGCCAGATGGTTTAATGAATCCAAATCACTATCTTGCTGTTGCTATTGATTATTTATTTCAACATCGTCCTCAATGGGGTAAAGATGTTGCGGTCGGAAAAACATTGGTCTCGAGCGCCATGATTGACCGTGTGGTTAATGACATCGGTCGTGAACTAGTCGAAGTACCTGTAGGGTTCAAATGGTTTGTTGATGGCTTATTTAGCGGTAAATTAGGTTTTGGTGGCGAAGAAAGCGCTGGAGCATCGTTCTTAAAATTTGATGGCACACCGTGGTCAACGGATAAAGACGGTATCATTCTTTGCTTACTCGCAGCTGAAATTACGGCTGTTACAGGTGAAAATCCTCAACAACGTTATAATAATCTCGCTAAGAAATTCGGCGCGCCGATTTATAACCGTATCCAAGCGAAAGCTACTCACGAAGAAAAAGCAAAGCTAAGTAAATTATCACCTGAAATGGTTGCAGCAGATACATTGGCGGGAGATAAAATTACACAGCGTTTAACCGCTGCGCCAGGTAACAATGCAGCAATCGGCGGTTTAAAAATCATGACGGATTATGGCTGGTTTGCAGCAAGGCCATCAGGCACGGAAGAAGCCTATAAAATTTATTGTGAAAGTTTCCGTGGTGAAGAGCATTTACGTCAAATAGAAAAAGAAGCGATTGAAATCGTAAGCAAAGTTATTCGCTAATTTTTAATCCTCAATAAAAGACATTACAATGAATATCCCGGAATACAGCGCAATGACGTAATTCGGGATATTATCGCTTATTTATTGTTAATTTCTCCATAAAATGATGCTTGTCGAGAGTGTGACAAGATTAACAAAATTCTTTTCCTCATTATCAAAAAATAACCCCCTTTCTTTTTTAGGCTTGCTGACAATAACCGTTGCAGCTAAAGGCTTGGAGTGGTACAACTTTAACTATCTGAGTGAATTTTATTAACCATAATTGAAGATGGATAGGGTGAGGTCAATGAGTCAGGTTTATAATTTCAGTGCAGGTCCAGCTATGCTACCTGTTGAAGTCATGCGTCGTGCTGAACAAGAATTTTGTAATTGGAAGGGGTTAGGCGTTTCTGTGATGGAAGTGAGTCACCGCGGAAAAGACTTTGTCGAAGTAGCAACAGAAGCAGAGCAAAATCTACGTGATTTATTAAACATCCCTGATAACTATAAAGTTTTATTTTGTCATGGCGGGGCACGTGCCCATTTTGCAACGTTACCAATGAATTTATTAGGTGATAAAACGACAGCAGACTATATTGTAAGCGGCTATTGGTCCGAGTCTGCAGCAAAAGAAGCTGAAAAATACTGCTCTCCTAATGTGATTCAAATTACTGAAGAAAAAGACGGTGTAGTGAGTTTAAAACCCATGAAAGAATGGCCATTAAGTGATGATGCAGCTTATGTCCATTATTGCCCAAATGAAACCATAGGCGGTTTAGCTATTCATGAGGAACCTGACTTCCCTGAAGATAAAATTATTGTTGCTGACTATTCCTCTTCTATCTTATCTAAACCGATTGATGTAAGCCGTTATGGTGTAATTTATGCAGGGGCTCAAAAAAATATTGGGCCAGCAGGACTAACTATCGTTATTATCCGAGAAGACCTACTCGGTAAAGCTTCACCTCAGACTCCATCCGTATTTGATTACACGGTATTAGCAAAACATGATTCAATGTTTAATACTCCACCGACTTTCGCTTGGTATCTCGCAGGTATGGTCTTCAAATGGTTAAAAGAGCAAGGCGGTTTGCAAGAAATGGCTAAGCGTAATTATGAAAAATCACAATTACTCTACAATGCAATTGATGATAGCCAGTTCTATATTAACCGTGTTGCGGTTGAAAACCGTTCTTGGATGAATGTACCGTTCCAAATGCAAAACCCAACTCTTGATGCGAAATTTATTGAAGAAGCCAAAGAACAAGGCTTACTTTCGCTGAAAGGCCACAAAGTGGCTGGTGGTATGCGCGCATCAATCTATAATGCGATGCCATTAGCGGGAGTTCAGGCTTTGGTTGATTTTATGGCTGATTTCGAACGTCATAACGCTCAATAACGAGATTTGCCGATTGAAATAGGATGTTCAGTCGGTTATTTGTGCTCTTTGCATTTGACTTAAAAGAAAATAGAGCCAAATTTTATTTACTTGCAACCTTCACTGGAGAAACTGCTTTTTATGCAATCCCTGACATTACAACCTATTCCTTCAATTAACGGCACAATTAATTTGCCAGGGTCAAAAAGTGTCTCAAACCGCGCACTGTTATTAGCAGCGATGGCTAAAGGAACGACCACACTCACTAATTTATTGGACAGTGATGATATTCGCCATATGCTGAATGCATTAACCCAGTTAGGTGTTAGCTACCAACTGTCTGAAGATAAAACACGTTGTCGTGTGGAAGGTTTAGGCGGAAATTTATCTCATCCAGATGAGCTAGAAATATTTTTAGGCAATGCGGGAACGGCAATGCGCCCACTGACTGCTGCGCTATCACTAAGTCATAATAATATTATTTTAACGGGTGAGCCTCGCATGAAAGAGCGCCCAATTGGGCACTTGGTCGATGCATTAAGGGAAGGCGGTGCAGAGATTGAATATTTGGAACAAGAAAACTATCCGCCACTACGTTTAAAAGGTGGTTTTATCGGTGGCCAAATTTCAGTTGATGGGTCTGTTTCCAGCCAGTTTTTAACCGCGTTGTTAATGGCAGCTCCTCGTGCAGAGCAAGACACAACAATTACAATTATTGGCGAGTTAGTCTCCAAACCTTACATTGATATCACGTTAGCACTGATGAAAACATTTGGTGTGAGTGTCGAAAATCATCAATATGAACATTTTGTCATCA
The DNA here is from genome assembly GCF_028482485.1 of Providencia sp. PROV116. NCBI lineage: Bacteria > Pseudomonadati > Pseudomonadota > Gammaproteobacteria > Enterobacterales > Morganellaceae > Providencia > Providencia sp. PROV116. Next base: position 302,303 of record NZ_JAMPQO010000005.1, read on the forward strand.
AAGGGCAGCAACAGTATCAATCTCCGGGTGAATATTTGGTTGAGGGTGATGCTTCATCCGCATCTTATTTCCTAGCTGCGGCTGCCATTAAGGGGGGCGTGGTACGAGTCACAGGAATTGGGCGCAATAGTTTGCAAGGAGACACGAAATTCGCCAATGTATTAGAAAAAATGGGGGCGACTATTCGTTGGGGTGATGACTACGTTGAATGTGAACGCGGTACATTGACGGGCATTGACATGGATATGAATGCGATCCCTGATGCGGCAATGACCATTGGCACCGTCGCTTTATTTGCTGAAGGCGAAACAGTGATTCGAAATATCTATAACTGGCGAGTAAAAGAGACCGACAGGTTATATGCGATGGCGACAGAGCTAAGAAAAGTTGGTGCTGAAGTGGAAGAAGGGCATGATTATATTCGTGTGGTCCCACCGAAAAAATTACAACATGCTGAAATTGAAACCTATAACGATCATCGTATTGCAATGTGTTTTTCATTAGTTGCATTATCAGATACGCCAGTAACAATTTTGGATCCCAGCTGCACTGCAAAAACGTTTCCTGATTACTTCGAACAGTTGGCACGTTTAAGTCATTAATCTATTGATTAGGTTGATATTATTTTGTTTGATATCAACCTGATTTTTATGGTTCAAATATCAATTTTTTCTTATTATTTAGCAATCATCAGAACCTGCTTATTTCACAAATCTGCTGAATTGGTATAATACCTTCACAGATTTTAATTGCGGGTAGCTCGGCTATTTGCAGAAAAGGAGATTTTTTATGGTGGCGATAGCCCCTGTAATCACCGTTGATGGACCAAGCGGAGCAGGTAAAGGTACACTTTGCCAAGCATTAGCAAACGAATTTGGGTGGCAACTTTTAGACTCAGGCGCAATTTATCGTGTATTAGCGTTAGCTGCGTTACATCACCATGTTGATATCCAATCCGAAGATGCGTTAGTTCCTTTGGCTGCAAATTTAGATGTGAAATTTGTTCCTGAAGACAATGTACTGAAAGTCATTCTGGAAGGGGAAGATGTTTCAAATCAAATTAGAACTGAAACAGTAGGAAACACGGCATCCCAAACAGCTACTTTTCCTCGCGTACGTGAAGCGTTACTTCGACGCCAACGTGCATTTAGAACTCTACCTGGGCTTATTGCTGATGGCCGTGATATGGGAACGGTGGTTTTCCCCGATGCACCAGTAAAAATTTTTCTTGATGCCTCAGCTGAAGAACGGGCTCATCGGCGGATGAAGCAGTTGCAAGAGAAAGGTTTTGATGTTAATTTTGAACGTCTTTTGAGCGAAATTGAAGAACGTGATTTTCGTGATCGTAACCGTTCTGTTGCCCCCCTTATTGCCGCGAAAGACGCATTAGTGCTGGATTCCACAAGTATGTCTATTGGGGAAGTTATTGAAAAAGCACACACCTATGCAAAAAAAATTCTACAATTATCGTGATAATAGGCTTTATTTTAGCTTATAATTAGATAATATACGCAGTTATCGCTATGTGATTATATTATTAGCATAGCATAAACCTTGCGACATGGAATGTTGTGGGGTATGTGAAACAACCCCATTTGGCGGGAAGCTAAGTGGACGTTAATTTAAAACTCTTGAAGATCATTAATATGACTGAATCTTTTGCTCAACTCTTTGAAGAATCCCTGCAGAATATTGAAACTCGTCCTGGTTCTATCGTCCGTGGTACTGTTGTTGCCATCGATAAAGACGTAGTCCTTGTTGACGCAGGTCTTAAATCAGAATCTGCTATCCCAGTAGAACAGTTCAAAAATGCTCAGGGTGAGCTAGAAATCCAAGTTGGCGATGAAATCGATGTAGCTCTGGATGCAGTAGAAGATGGTTTCGGTGAAACTATCCTGTCTCGTGAGAAAGCTAAACGTCATGAAGCATGGCTGATGCTGGAAAAAGCTTACGAAGAAGCTGAAACTGTAACTGGTGTTATCAATGGTAAAGTTAAAGGTGGTTTCACTGTTGAACTGAACGGTATTCGTGCGTTCTTACCAGGTTCACTGGTTGATGTACGTCCAGTTCGTGATACTACTCACTTGGAAGGCAAAGAGCTTGAGTTCAAAGTAATCAAGCTGGATCAGAAACGCAACAACGTTGTTGTTTCTCGTCGTGCTGTAATTGAATCTGAAAGCAGCGCTGAGCGCGATCAACTGCTGGAAAATCTGCAAGAAGGCATGGAAGTTAAAGGTATCGTTAAGAACCTTACTGACTACGGTGCATTCGTTGATCTGGGCGGTGTTGACGGCCTGCTGCATATCACTGACATGGCTTGGAAACGTGTTAAACACCCAAGCGAAATCGTCAACGTTGGTGATGAAATCAATGTTAAAGTTCTGAAATTCGACCGTGAGCGCACTCGTGTTTCTCTGGGTCTGAAACAACTGGGCGAAGATCCTTGGGTCGCAATCGCTAAACGTTACCCAGAAGGTACTAAACTGACTGGTCGCGTTACTAACCTGACTGACTATGGCTGCTTCGTAGAAATCGAAGAAGGCGTTGAAGGTCTGGTTCACGTTTCAGAAATGGATTGGACTAACAAAAACATTCACCCATCTAAAGTTGTTAACGTTGGTGATGTTGTTGAAGTTATGGTTCTGGATATCGATGAAGAACGTCGTCGTATCTCACTGGGCCTGAAACAGTGCAAATCTAACCCATGGCAGCAATTTGCTGAAACTCACAACAAAGGCGACCGCGTTGAAGGTAAAATCAAGTCTATCACTGACTTCGGTATCTTCATTGGTCTGGACGGCGGCATCGATGGCCTGGTTCACCTGTCTGACATCTCCTGGAACGTTGCAGGCGAAGAAGCAGTTCGTGAATACAAAAAAGGTGATGAAATCGCAGCTGTTGTTCTGCAAGTCGACGCAGAGCGTGAGCGTATTTCTTTAGGTGTTAAACAGTTAGCTGAAGATCCATTCAATAACTACTTAGCAGCAACTAAGAAAGGCGCAATCGTGACTGGTAAAGTAATCGCAGTTGATGCTAAAGGTGCAACTGTTGAGCTGACACTGGGCGTTGAAGGTTACCTGCGTGCATCAGAAGCTTCACGTGACCGTGTTGAAGATGCAACTCTGGTTCTGAACGTTGGTGATGATGTTGAAGCTAAATACACTGGTGTTGATCGTAAAAACCGTGTAATCAACCTGTCTGTTCGCGCTAAAGATGAAGCTGATGAGAAAGACGCTGTCGCAGCTGTGAACAAACAAGAAGATACAGCATTCGGCAACAATGCTATGGCTGAAGCTTTCAAAGCAGCTAAAGGCGAATAATTAAGTGGGGACAACAGTAGTGTTGTCCCTTTGTAACGGTAGTTTAGGGAGGTACTATGACCAAGTCTGAATTAATTGAAAGACTGGCTAGCCAGCAGTCTCATCTTTCAGCAAAAACCGTTGAGGAAGCTGTAAAGGAAATTCTTGAGCATATGGCGGATACGTTAGCTAACGGTGAACGTATTGAAGTCCGTGGTTTCGGCAGTTTTTCTCTTCACTACCGTGCTCCACGCGTTGGCCGTAACCCGAAAACTGGTGATAAAGTGGAACTAGAAGGTAAATATGTTCCTCATTTTAAACCAGGTAAAGAATTACGTGATCGTGTAAATATTTACGGCCAATAATTAGGCTGTAAATCTTAATTATTACATCAAAACAGTGCTTGTATTCTATACGGCACTGTTTTTTATATCTAACCAACACCAACACCAACACCAACACCAACACCAACACCAACACCAACACCAACACCAACACCAACACCAACACCAACACCAACACCAACACCAACACCC
>NZ_JAMPQO010000006.1:0-92168 GCF_028482485.1 Providencia sp. PROV116
TATCTAACCAACACCAACACCAACACCAACACCAACACCAACACCAACACCAACACCAACACCAACACCAACACCAACACCAACACCAACACCAACACCAACACCAACACCAACACCAACACCTCTCTATATTTATAAAAGATATTAAAACCAATTCAAAACCATATTGAGTGGTATATCCATATTTTGCGAAGCTCCTCGCAAACGAATATGTACTTTTTTGTAGGTGAAAAATATATTGGAAAGCGCTACGTAAAATAAAAGAAGGAAACTTTAAAAAAATAATAGAAATAAATAAACTAAAGCGAATAAATGCTATGTAGGGATACAAAAGTTGATAGAAAATATCATCTACATAATAAGATGGCTAAATAATTCACTCAAAAAATATAATTCAATCTTTAATGAAAGTTTACCTATTTCGATGACAATGGTTTCCATTGCCTTGATTTTTGGTTCGTTACCGCTTTTATTTATACCTAAAATTATAATGTTGAGTGAATTGTTATTTGTTTTTTTATTTCTTACGTTATTAATAATATTTTTTCTATTTGGCAAGTTAGGCAAATTTTTAGCACTAATTATTGTATTTTTTCTATGGGGCAATTGGCATGGAATTAACATCATTAATCATATTAATCACCTGTCTAAAAAAAATAACGATATTGATGTGGTTGTTGTCGGTATTCCCTTGAATAACAAAGAGCAAAAAATCAAAGTACGTATTGAAAAAATTAACAACCGTATTGTTTTTCCGCCTTTATATGCTACATGGAAAACAAAAGAATCTGTTTGCGCAGGGCAATCTTGGCGAATCAATGGTAAAGTAAGGCCATTACACAGCTCACTAAATGAAGGTGGATTTAATCTACAACGCTACTATTTAGCTAATAGAATTATAGGGGTTTTGAAAAGCCAAAAAGTAAAACCATTACAAATGAGGTGTTCTGTAAGGCAAAAAATCATTTATAACTATATGGAACTAATTAATCCATTGTCTAATAAAGGAGTTATTTATGGGTTAATGTTTGGTGATAGAAGTTTATTAGCCGCAGATCAAGCCTATTTACTACAGAAAACGGGCTTAACACATTTAATGGCCATATCAGGTTTGCATATTGGCTTAGCTTACTTGTTTGGCATTTTTATTACTCGAGGAATTCAATATTTTTTACCAATAAAATATATCAATGAAATACTACCAACAGTAATAGGTTTGGGCTTAGCTGTTTTTTATGCGTGGATCTCGGGGTTTGCTATCCCTGCGACTCGAGCATTATTTGCCTTACTATTATGGATATATATTAAAAATAAACCAGCAAGGTATTTTGTTTGGCAATGGGCTCTTTGGAGTATAGCGGGAATATTATTATTTGATCCATTGGCGATTTTGTCAGATAGTTTTTGGTTGTCTAGTTTCGCTGTTCTAGCCATTCTTTATTGGTTATCGATATTTCCACTACCATATCATTTAGCTAAAGGTGTTCAGGGAAAAATTATAGGATTAATACACTTACAAATTGGCTTACTAGTATTACTTATTCCAATGCAACTTATCATATTTAATGGTATTAACATAATGGGTTTAGTGGCTAACCTTTGGTTTGTCCCGCTCGTTTCTTGGTGTGTTGTTCCTGCTATTTTTGTCGTATTTTTAGTGCCAATAGAAGTAGTTCAGCAGTCGCTTTTATATGTGATAGATAGCGTTATAGCCTTAGGACTAAAACCATTACCTTATTTAAGTACTTTTTGGTCAGAATTCTTCAATGTCTCCTATTATTTATTCTTAATATGTTGGCTAAGTATCATTGTCGTTTTATTTAAGTGGTATAAGCGTTATTTCGGGCTTGTTAGTTGTGTGGTTATTTTGATTTTCTTAGAAAGGGGAAGTGGTAAAGAATTCAAAGAAGGCTGGAGAATGACGGTATTAGATATCGGACACGGTTTGGCAGTTGTGATAGAACAAAATAATGTGGCATTACTCTATGATACAGGTAATGTATGGAAAGGGGATAGCAATGCACAGCGTCAAATTATTCCTTTCCTTAAATATCATGATATAACCCCAATTGGAGTAATTTTAAGCCATAATCATTTAGATCACACTGGAGGGGCTAATTATTTAATCCAGCAATATCCATGGCTAAGTGTAAGAAGTAGTTTTGGGCCACAAAACACTTCGGCATACAGGAAAAAAAATAATAAACTTAATAAGATAAAAAATATGGCTCACCTTCCATGTTTTAAAGGTCAAAAATGGCGGTGGGGAATATTAACTTTTGAAGTATTATGGCCTGAAAAGTTAGCGCCAATATCGCATAACAATGATTCTTGTGTCATTCAATTAACGGATGGCTACCATAAAATTTTATTAACAGGAGATATCGAAAAACAAGGGGAGAAATCACTTGTTGAAATGTACAAGAATCGATTACGTTCGACTCTTCTTTTCGCTCCACATCATGGAAGCAGCACTTCATCAACAGATTTATTGTTAAGAAATGTTCAACCTTCAATGGTGGTAGTATCATCAGCAAGGTATAGTGCATGGAAAATTCCATCGCCAAAAGTCTATTTTAGATATAAAAATAGTAACATTAAATGGTTAAATACAGCAGAAGATGGGCAGTTAACTTTATGGTTTAAAAAGGAAAAAATTCAGATTTCGCGTTATCGCTATGAAATTCAGCCCCGCTGGTATCATCTGTGGTTTGGCTTACCGCTATTTCCCGAGTAGAATAGTGCGCTTACATTAAGTCTGGTAATTAAAAGTATGAATGATAAAGACCTTTCGACAAAACAAACTTTTCGTCGCTTGTGGCCAATAATAGCGCCTTTTAAAGCGGGTTTAATCGTTGCAGCAATAGCACTTATCATAAACGCAGCAGGTGACGCGTTTATGATTTCTTTATTAAAACCTTTATTGGATGAAGGCTTTGATAAGGCAGATAATGACGTTTTAAAATGGCTTCCGCTCGCGGTGTTAGGATTAATGATTGTTCGTGGTGGGTCTAGCTTTGTTTCAACCTATTGTGTTTCGTGGGTTGCAGGTAAAGTCGTGATGAACATGCGCCGTAAATTATTTGGTCATATGATGGGAATGCCGGTTAGTTTTTTTGACCAGCAATCGACAGGAACACTGTTATCTAGGATTACCTATGACTCAGAACAAGTTGCATCCTCTTCTTCTGGGGCATTAATTACAATTATTCGGGAAAGTGCTTATATCATCGGGCTGTTTGCGATGATGTTTTATTATAGCTGGCAACTCTCCCTTATTTTAATCGTGATCGCCCCCGTTGTATCCGTCACTATTCGTATTGTCTCCAAACGTTTTCGTAAGATCAGTAAAAATATGCAAACGGGTATGGGGCATGTGACGGCTAGTGCTGAACAAATGTTAAAAGGCCATAAAGAAGTTTTAATTTTTGGTGGGCAGAAAGTTGAGACTGAACGTTTTAATAAAGTCAGTAACAATATGCGCCGTCAAAATATGAAAATGGTAACAGCTTCAGCAATTTCAGACCCTATTGTTCAGTTAATTGCATCATTTGCATTAGCATTTGTCCTATATGCTGCGAGTTTTCCTGAAATTCGTGATGAATTAACATCGGGTACAATTGCTGTTGTATTCTCATCAATGTTTGCATTGATGCGTCCGTTAAAATCATTAACGAACGTTAACTCTCAATTCCAACGTGGAATGGCGGCTTGCCAAACTTTATTTGCTATCTTAGATTCTGAACAAGAGAAAGATAACGGAACTAAAGAACTTAAAGAAGTTAAAGGTGATGTTAAATTTGAGCATGTCACCTTTACCTATGCAACCAAAGAGCATCCTGCATTAGACGATGTCTCGTTTACTTTGCCAGCAGGAAAATCAGTTGCTCTAGTTGGGCGATCGGGCTCAGGTAAATCTACAATTGCAAATTTGATTACACGTTTTTATGACATTGACGAAGGGTCTATTCAAATTGATGGCCATGACATCCGTGAATACACATTGTCTTCATTACGTAGCCAAGTCGCGTTAGTTTCTCAGCATGTTTATCTATTTAACGATACAATAGCGAATAATATTGCCTACGCAACAGATGGTAGTTACAGCCGTGAGCAAATAGAGAAAGCTGCAGAAATGGCCTATGCAATGGATTTCATTGCTAAACTTGAAAAAGGTCTAGATACTGTTATTGGGGAAAATGGTGTTATGCTTTCTGGCGGACAACGTCAAAGAATAGCAATTGCTCGAGCACTTCTACGTGACGCTCCAATTCTTATTCTTGATGAGGCGACATCAGCACTAGATACAGAGTCTGAACGTGCTATTCAAGCAGCTCTCGACGAGTTACAGAAAAATAGAACATCTTTGGTCATTGCCCACCGGTTATCGACGATAGAAAATGCGGATGAAATATTAGTTGTACAAGATGGACGAATCATTGAACGTGGTAACCATGCATCGCTATTAGCTCAAGATGGTGCATATTCACAATTACATAGTATTCAATTTAAACAATGATAGAACGTATTTGGTCTGGTAAATCATGTCTGTATCTCTTATTACTGCCGTTATCTTTCCTTTATGGGTTAGTAACGGTAATTAGAGATATGGTTTATAAAATCGGGCTAAAACGTTCATGGAAAGCCCCAATTCCAGTAGTAGTCGTTGGAAACCTGACAGCGGGGGGAAATGGTAAAACCCCTGTTGTTATCTGGTTAGTGGAATCACTTACTAAAGAAGGCTACCGTGTAGGGGTTGTTTCTCGAGGTTATGGTGGTAAATCTGAAAAGTACCCGCTGATACTCGATGAAACAACGACAACTGAAGTTGCAGGGGATGAGCCCGTATTAATTTTTCATCGTACTAAATCTCCTGTAGCGGTTGCCCCCAAGCGTAGTGATGCAGTTAAAGCCTTACTAGAGAAATTTCCATTAGATGTGATTATTACTGATGATGGGCTGCAACATTATGCATTGCAACGTGACTACGAAATTGTCGTTATTGATGGCCAACGTCGGTTTGGTAATGGTTGGTGGTTGCCTGCAGGGCCTATGCGCGAAAGGGCTGGGCGTTTGAAGAGTGTTAATGCTGTCGTTGTTAACGGCGGTGAAGCTCAAGAAAATGAAGCCTTAATGGCCCTTGAAGGTGATGTTGCTTGTAACCTTGTTAGTGGTGAAAAACGAGCGGTTACACAATTACCTGCGGTTATCGCAATGGCAGGTATTGGTCATCCACCTCGTTTTTTTACCTCATTAGAAAACAAAGGTGTAGATGTCATTAACACTTATGCTTTTGCTGACCATCAGTCATATGAATTAAAACAGCTTTCGCGGTTAGTTAAAAATGAGCAAAACTTATTAATGACCGAAAAGGATGCGGTGAAATGTCGTGCTTTTGCACAACCGAATTGGTGGTTCCTGCCTGTCCAAGCACAATTACAGCCGACAGACGCTGAAAAAATCTTAAGTGGAATAAAAAAACTTATTACAAATAACAAAAAAACTTGTCTATAACGTTCCTCTGTGATAATAATATCGCCAATGTGATATAGATCCACTTATTATGTATCTAGATGCAATACATTGATAATTGGATTTCATACTAGCTTAAATTTCACGCTCCGTTCTTTAGTTAGTCTTCATATCCTCGCACAATCTATACTGTAAAGTCGCTGTCACTGCGTTTTGTCATCATAATGTCAAAATAGACTGTTAACTTCTCAGTAGATTTGCGGTGTCTGAAATCTACATTTATGAGCGTTATAAAATATGCACAATGATTTGTGCGCATGAATTGGTAAAGTTTAATTACTCTTTGATGTATTAATAGATCGGCAATTTATAAATGGGAAGCAAGAAAGAGTAATGATACAAAGATAAAAATATTGTTCTCAGAACAAAAGGAGTTTTAATATGAATTTTCAATTACATATGGGTCGAGTTAAATGGTTTGACGCAAAAGAAGGTTACGGTTTTATTTCCCCATTCAATGGTGGTGATGATGTATTTGTGACAACAAAGTCAATTGCTAATAAAAAAATCAAATCATTATTCGAAGGTCAAAACGTTGAGTTCTCTGTTACTCGTAATTCGGATGGCGTAACGGCAGCTGACGTTATTGCTTATTAAATAATAAACAGAACAATTTCTCCTGCTTTATCCTCTCATCTCCAGCAGGAGATCTTATTCAGGAAGATTAAAGTTAACGGTGATATCTGCATGTGATATCCTGACTCCAAGTGAGTTAAAATCCATTCGGGAGAAAACATGGATCACCGTTTACTTGAAATCGTTGCCTGTCCTGTATGCCACGGCAAATTGAGTTATAACAAAGAAAACCTTGAACTTATCTGTAAGTTTGATCATCTAGCCTATCCAATTCGTGATGGCATTCCTGTATTGCTAGAAAATGAAGCGCGCCCTATTTCATTAGATGAAGGCCAGTAATCATCATGTTTACGGTTATTATTCCTGCTCGTTATGCATCAACACGTCTACCTGGTAAACCTTTGGCCGATATCCATGGCAAGCCGATGGTTGTTCGAGTGATGGAGCAAGCTATTAAATCGGGGGCGAGTCGAGTGATAGTTGCGACAGATCACTCTGATGTTGCTAAAGCGGTGATTGAAGCAGGTGGTGAAGCTTGTATGACGGATCCAGATCATCAATCTGGAACTGAAAGATTGGCTGAAGTTATTGATACTTACGCTTTCTCTGACAATGAAATCATCGTGAATGTACAAGGTGATGAACCTTTAATTCCACCTGAGATTATTAGCCAAGTTGCTCATAACCTTCGGGGGAGCAAAGCTGAAATGGGGACACTAGCTGTGCCTATTTATGATGCCCATGAAGCATTTAACCCAAATGCGGTGAAGGTTGTTACTGATCACGAAGGTTATGCATTGTATTTTTCTCGGGCAACCATTCCTTGGGATAGAGACAACTTTGCGAAAAGCCAAGACACAATAGCTGATACCTTTTTACGTCATATTGGTATATACGCTTATCGTGCAGGGTTTATTCGCCGTTATATTAAGTGGGAAGCAAGCCCATTAGAAAAAATCGAAATGTTAGAGCAACTTAGAGTGCTTTGGTATGGAGAGAAAATTCATGTGGATGTTGCGAAAACTGCGCCAGGTGCTGGTGTTGATACCCCTGAAGATCTTGAACTAGTTAGAAAGCAATTTATTCAGTCGTTAGCATGTCCCTAATAACTGAAATAGCCAACATGCGATTTAGCTAAACGAAAGGTGTAATCTCAATAGATTACACCTTTTTTGTTACTATTCTGCGGTAATAACTTCAGGCGTGGCAAGCTGCTCTTCTAACGTTTGTGTATTATTGGGTTTTAAATGCCACCAAAGCGTACCAAGAAATTCATACCAAGCACGTTCACTATGACCGAAGTAATACGAGGAAGGGATATATTTCTCCCATGGATTGATTTCACTCGTGATAACTAACTGATTTGCAGGGGCTGGGAAAGGGTTCATTCCCCGTTGAGTAAACATAGTCATCGCTCGAGGTAAATGGTTAGCAGAAGTTACTAATAAAAAAGATGATTTTCCAATAATTTTTTCAACTTCATAAGCTTCTTCTTGTGTATCTTTGGGTTCAGTGAGTGGGATCGTATCCTGTGCGGGAACCCCCAAGGATTGAGCGACTTGTGCGGCAACTTCGGCACTGCTGATAGGGCTACTTGCTTTACCACCAGTGAAAATGAGTTTACTGCCGGGGTGTTTTAGATAAAGGCGGACGCCTTCAGTCACTCTAGGTAAGCTATTATTCAATAGGTTAGAACTTGGACTCCAATCAGGGTTATATGTAAAACCGCCTCCGAGTACAACAATGTAACGTACCTCTTGAGGTGGAGTTTCAGTGATAAGTTCATAGCGTTTATTAAATTGCTTTTCTGCAGGAGCAAGCAAAGTATCTGAAATAGGCTGTAACCCTAATAGGGTTATTAAAACTAAACTTAGGGTAGCAAATGCTTTCCCACAACGTTGCCAGCGCGTGAACCAAAGCAAAAGTAACCCGATAAACCCGACGATGAGCAATAATGGTAATGGCATCAATAGCGAACCAATATATTTTTTTAAGAGAAATAACATAACTAAGCCTATTCTTAAGGGTTATCGAACAATCGTTGTGGTGGTGTTTACAGAAAAAAAACGCAATAAAGCAGCTAAATTGGCGTAAAAATAACAAATTAGTGTTTAATAGCACTAAATTGAAATTTGCTGAGTACAATAAAGTACTATGCAAAAATATAGCGATTATCTGTTATAATTCCTGCTTTAACTGTCGCTTCGCATTGTATGTGATAAGTGCAATACAATGTGAGAATATTTCTGGTTAGCATTAATTTTCCCAGTATCAGGGTGTAATCAACCATTTTACGTTTTTTCGCGACAAATTGGCGCATAAACCGCTTTAAATAATAGATGATAGGCAACCGGATAGCACATGGCAGACCGCAACTTTGATGATATTGTCGATAAATTTGCAAAAAATATCTACGGAACGACAAAAGGAAAAATACGAGAAGCGGTAGTTTGGCAAGATTTAACTCAATTATTGTGCAGCCAATTTGAAGGGAAAACCCTAAAAATACTTGATGCAGGCGGGGGAGAAGGGCATTTTTCACGCAAACTAGCCGAAATGGGACATCAAGTGATACTTTGCGATTTATCCGAAGAGATGTTGGAGCGCGCCGGTGAACTCGCCAAGGAACAAGGCATAAGCGATAACATGCGTTTTATTCATTGTGCAGCGCAAGACATAGCTCAGTATATTGATGAACCGGTTGACCTTGTTTTATTTCATGCAGTACTTGAATGGATTAGCGATCAAAAATATGCAATTGAACAACTGGTAGATATAATTAGACCTGAAGGCGTATTTTCTGTCATGTTCTATAATGCAAATGGCTTGGTGATGCGTAACGCAATTTTGGGAAATTTTCATCTTGCAACGCCACATATTCAACGTCGTCGTAAACGCTCGTTATCACCACAAAAACCGCTTTTTCCTCATCAAGTTGATGCTTGGTTGGGTGAGTGTAATATGCAAATTATCGGTAAAAGTGGTGTCAGGGTATTCCATGACTATTTACAAAGTCGGCAGTTACAGCAGAAAGATTTTCCGGCATTGTTGGCATTAGAACAGCAGTATTGCCGTGAAGAACCCTATATTAGCATGGGGCGTTATATTCATGTCATGGCACGCAAACAAATACAAAAGGACGATTTATGAGTGATTTTTCCCAGACCGTCCCTGAACTTGTGTCTTGGGCACGAAAAAATGATTTTTCAATTTCACTTCCTGCTGAACGTTTAGCATTTTTGCTGGCGGTAGCGGTATTAAACAGTGAAAGAGTCAATGGTGAAATGAGTGAAGGGGAGCTGATTGATGCCTTTCGTGAGGTTTGCAAAGGGTTTGAACAGACGACTGAATCTTTGGCGGTAAGAGCCAATAATGCTATCAATGATATGGTTCGCCAGAAGATATTTAACCGTTTTGCTAGTGACATTGTTGAAGGTAATGCAATTTACCGCCTAACCCCTTTGGGGATTGGTATCAGCGATTATTATATTCGTCAGCGAGAATTCTCAACATTGAGACTATCCATGCAGCTTTCTATTGTTGCAGGAGAACTACAACGTGCAGCTGAAGCCGCTGAAGAAGGGGGCGATGAATTTTATTGGCATCGTTATGTGTTTGCTCCACTAAAATATTCAGTTGCTGAAATTTTTGACAGTATTGATTTATCACAACGCATTATGGATGAACAACAAAATTCAGTAAAAGAAGATATTGCGGCATTATTAAATCAAGACTGGCAGGCGGCTATCGCTAACTGTGAGCAATTACTCTCAGAAACATCAGGTACATTGCGCGAATTGCAAGACACCTTAGAAGCCGCAGGGGATAAACTGCAAGCGAATTTATTACGTATTCAAGAAGCCAATATGAATGCGCCAGCATTCTCGGATTTAGTGGATAGGCTGGTTTTTGACCTGCAAAATAAATTAGACCGTATCGTTAGCTGGGGTCAACAATCTATCGATTTATGGATTGGTTATGATCGTCATGTTCATAAGTTTATCCGTACGGCCATCGATATGGACAAAAATAGAATTTTTTCTCAGCGGTTACGTCAATCTGTTCAGCATTACCTTGATAGCCCTTGGGCACTCACTTACGCCAATGCAGATCGATTATTCGATATGCGTGATGAAGAGCTTGCGTTGCATGATGAAGAAGTCATGGGTGAACTACCCCCAGAGCTTGAATTTGAAGAGTTTAGTGAATTAAATGACAAGCTTGCTGAGCTAATGGAGGTTGAGTTAGCTATTTATAAAGCAGAGCAACGGCCGCTCGATGTGGGTCGTGTGTTGCATGACTACTTACTGCAATATCCACAAAAACGTCATTTTGATGTTGCTCGAATTATTATCGACCAAGCTGTTAAATTAGGTATCGCAGAGGCTGATTTGGCGGGATTACCGGCAGAATGGCAAGCTATTAATGATCACGGAGCCAAGGTACAGGCACATGTCATCGACAAATATTGAACAATTTATGCCAGTTAAACTGGCTCAAGCATTAGCTAACCCGATTTTTCCAGAGCTAGACAGCCAATTGCGTTCAGGTCGCCATATTAGTGTTGATGACCTTGATAATCACGCATTTTTAATGGATTTTCAGGAAGCATTAGAACAATTTTATGCACGATATAACGTAGAGCTAATTCGCGCCCCTGAAGGTTTCTTCTATTTACGTCCGCGCTCAACAACTTTAATACCTCGCTCCGTGTTATCTGAATTAGATATGATGGTCGGCAAAATTCTTTGTTATCTCTATCTCAGCCCTGAACGCTTGAGTAACCAAGGTATTTTTACCTCACAAGAGTTATTTGAAGAATTGTTATCATTAGCGGATGAAAGCAAATTACTTAAATTTGTTAATCAACGTTCGACAGGTTCTGACCTAGATAAACAAAAATTGCAGGAAAAATTAAGAACATCACTCAATCGCTTACGCCGTTTGGGAATGGTGCATTTTCTGCAAAATGATTCAAGTAAATTTATTATTAGCGAATCTGTATTCCGTTTTGGTGCCGATGTACGCAGTGGTGATAACCCACAAGATGCACAGTTACGGATGATCCGTGATGGTGAAGCTATCTCTCTTGACGGTGAATTATCACTAAAAGATGGTGATGAAGAGGATGGCGAAGAGAGTCAAGAACCGGCAGAAAGTGATGAGGATGAAGAATAATGATTGAACGCGGAAAATTTCGCTCACTGACGCTGGTGAATTGGAACGGTTTTTTTGCCCGAACCTTTGACCTTGATGAATTAGTGACCACGTTATCGGGTGGTAATGGTGCGGGTAAATCAACCACAATGGCGGCGTTTATTACCGCAATGATCCCCGATTTAACCTTACTTCACTTCCGTAACACAACGGAAGCCGGTGCGACATCTGGTTCGCGGGATAAAGGCTTACACGGGAAATTACGCCCAGGTGTCTGCTACGCTATTTTGGATGTATTAAACTCGAAGCATCAGCGTGTCATGGTGGGTGTGCGTTTACAGCAAGTCGCTGGGCGCGATAAGAAAGTTGATATTAAGCCATTTATGGTACAAGGCATTCCATTGGCGACAGTTCCAACGGAAATATTGACGGAAGTTATCGATGGGCGACAAGCCAAAGTCATTCCACTCAATGAACTAAAAGAACGTCTTGAGGAACAGGAAGGCGTTTTATTTAAGCAGTTTAGCTCAATTACCGATTACCATTCGACCCTGTTTGAATTAGGGGTTTTACCTAAACGTTTACGCTCCGCGAGTGATCGAAGTAAATATTATCGACTGATTGAAGCGTCACTATATGGCGGTATTTCTAGCGCAATCACCCGCTCATTACGTGATTATTTATTGCCAGAAAACAGTGGGGTACGTAAAGCATTCCAAGATATGGAAGCGGCTTTGCGTGAAAACCGTTTAACATTAGAAGCCATTCGTGTCACTCAATCAGACCGCGACTTATTCAAACATTTAATTAGCCAGGCGACTGATTATGTTTCTGCGGATTATATGCGCCATTCCAATGAAAGACGCATTCACCTTGATGCAGCACTAGCTGCGCGCAATGAGTTATTAGCTAGCCGTAAACAATTGCGAATTGAACAAGTCCGCAGTGTCGAAATGGCGCGTGAGTTGAATGAGCAGAATGGGGCTTCTACAGAATTAGAAGCGGACTACCAAGCAGCCAGTGACCATTTGAATTTAGTGCAAGCCGCGCTGCGTCAACAAGAGAAAATTGACCGGTATCAGGCGGATATCGAAGAGCTAACTTATCGCCTTGAAGAACAAAGTGAAGTCGTTGCTGAAGCGACTGAAACTCAAGAAGAATATGAAGCACGAGCTGAAGCCGCTGAAATTGAAGTTGACGAACTAAAAAATCAACTCGCCGATTACCAACAAGCTTTGGATGTACAACAAACACGCGCTATTCAGTACCAACAAGCGTTGCATGCTTTAACGCGTGCTCGTGAATTGTGTCAACTTCCTGAATTATCCATTGATAATGCAGATGAATGGTTAGATACCTTCGAAGCGCGTGAGCAACAAGCAACTCAAGCGTTATTAGCGCTTGAGCAAAAAATGAGTGTGGCGGATGCTGCTCATAGCCAATTTGAACAAGCCTATCAATTAGTTAAAAATATGATAGGGGAAGTTAGCCGCAGTGATGCATACCAACAAGCGCGTACATTATTACGTGATTGGTCATCTCAACAGCATTTAGCGGAGCGAGTGCAACCGTTACGTATGCAACTCTCTGAATTACAACAGCGTTTGAATAGCCAGCAAAATGCAGAACGTATGTTGGCGGAATTCTGTAAACGTCATGGCCAAAGCTATGAGCCAGATGAGCTTGATGCACTGATGGCTGAGCTGGAAGCGCAACAAGAAGAGCTCAGTATTGGTGTGAATGAGAGTGGCGAAAGACGAATGCAAATGCGCCAAGAACTGGAACAAATTCGCCAGCGTATTAGCCAACTTTCATCTAAAGCCCCTGCATGGATTATGGCCCAAGAAGCGCTAACACAGCTTAATGAGCAATCCCATGAAACGTTTGAGTCAAGTACTGCTGTGACTGAGTTTATGCAGCAACTCCTTGAACAAGAAAGAGAAATAACGGTTGAACGAGATGAAGTTGCTGCGCAACGTAAAGATCTCGAAAAGCAAATTGAGCGGCTAAGCCAGCCAAGCGGTGCGGAAGATGGCCGCATGTTAGCGTTGGCAGAGCGCTTTAATGGTGTTTTGTTATCTGAAATTTATGATGATATTACCATTGAAGATGCGGCTTATTTTTCTGCATTATATGGCCCTGCTCGTCATGGTATTGTGGTTCAAGACTTATCTGTGGTCCGTAGCCAGCTCGAAACATTACAAGATTGCCCTGATGATGTTTATTTTATTGAAGGGGATCCTCAATCGTTCGATGACAGCGTTTTTGATGCACAAGAATTTGAAAGTGCGGTATTAGTCCGTTCGTCTGAGCGTCAATGGCGTTACTCTCGTTATCCTGAATTGCCTTTGTTTGGTCGTGCAGCTCGTGAAAGTCATTTAGAGTCGTTAACTGCTGAACGTGACGAGCTTGCTGAGCGTTACGCGAACCTGTCATTTGACGTACAGAAAATTCAGCGTTCACACCAAGCATTCAGTCGGTTTATTGGTCAACATATTTCGGTGGCCTTTGAAGAGGATCCTGAAGCTGAAATTCGTACGCTTAATCAGAAACGTTCGGAAATTGAACGTGCTTTGGCACAGTTTGAAGAGCAAACTCAGCAACAACGTCAACAATTTGCACAAGGCAAAGAAAGCCTTGCGGCTCTTAATCGCTTATTACCTCAGATGGGGTTATTACTCGATGAAACATTGGTGGATAGAGTCGAAGAGATAAGCGAAGAGCTAACGGAAGCGGAAGAAGCAGCGCATTTTCTGAATAAGCATGGTCATGCGTTAGAAAAATTAGAACCGATTGTGACCGTCTTGCTCAGTGACCCTGAACAACATGAGCAATTACGTAAAGATTATGAGGCAGCAAAACACAGCCAACAAAATGCTAAACAACAAGCTTTTGCATTAGTCGAAGTCGTTCAGCGCCGTGCTCACTTTAGTTACAGTGATTCAACGGGGATGGTGAATGAAAATGCGGACTTGAATGAAAAACTACGCCAGCGCTTAGAGCAGGCAGAAACTGAACGTACACGTGCTCGTGAACAATTGCGTCAGCACCAAGCACAAAGTGCACAGTTCCATCAAGTTCTCGCTTCCTTACGCAGTTCTTTCGATACCAAACAAGAGATGTTGAAAGAACTCGAAGTTGAAATGCAAGAGATTGGCGTAAAAGCAGATCCTGATGCTCAAGAACGTGCTCGCATCCGACGCGATGAATTGCACCAGCGGGTCATGGAAAATCGTAGTCGTATTAACCAGTTAGAAAAACAGCTGACATTATGTGAAGCTGAAATGGATAACTTACAGAAGCGTCTTCGTAAGTTAGAAAAAGACTACTATATGCTGCGTGAGCAGGTCGTGACGGCAAAAGCAGGTTGGTGTGCGGTCATGCGCTTGGTGAAAGACAATGGCGTTGAGCGTCGTCTACATCGCCGTGAGCTGGCCTATACTGACGGTGATAGCTTACGTTCGATGTCAGATAAAGCCTTGGGTGCGCTGCGTTTGGCAGTTGCGGATAACGAACATTTACGTGATGTACTGCGTTTATCTGAAGATCCAAAACACCCTGAGCGGAAGATAAAATTCTTTATCGCGGTATACCAACACCTACGTGAACGTATTCGCCAAGATATTATTCGTACAGATGACCCGATTGATGCAATCGAGCAAATGGAGATTGAACTGGCGCGTTTAACAGAAGAGCTAACAGCGCGTGAGCAAAAATTGGCGATCAGTTCAAAAAGTGTGGCGAATATTATTCGCAAAACCATTCAGCGCGAGCAGAATCGTATTCGTATGCTAAACCAAGGGCTGCAAGCGGTGGCGTTTGGCCAGGTTAAAGGGGTTCGCCTCAATGTGAATATTCGTGAAAGCCATGCATTGTTACTTAGTGTGCTTTCTGAAGAAAGTGAAATGCATCAAGACTTGTTCACCAGCCAACGGTTAACATTCTCTGAAGCGATGGCGAAATTGTATCAACGTCTTAACCCACAAGTGGATGTTGGGCAGCGGTTGCCACAAACGATAGGTGAAGAACTACTTGATTACCGTAATTACTTAGAGTTAGACGTCGAGGTGAACAGAGGTTCAGATGGCTGGCTAAAAGCGGAAAGTGGGGCGTTATCAACGGGTGAAGCGATTGGTACTGGGATGTCGATCTTAGTGATGGTCGTACAGAGCTGGGAAGAAGAGTCTCGTCGTTTACGTGCGAAAGATATTATTCCTTGTCGTTTATTATTCTTAGATGAAGCTGCGCGATTAGATGCTAAATCTATTGCGACGTTATTTGAGCTGTGCGATAGGCTTGAAATGCAATTGATCATTGCAGCACCAGAAAATATTAGCCCAGAGAAAGGTACGACGTATAAATTAGTTCGTAAAGTGATTGGCACACATGAGCATGTGCATGTTGTTGGCCTAAAGGGATTCGGGCAAGAAAACCTGAATGTACAAGCACCAACATTGCAGTAATAGTTTTTATAAATGAAATAAAAGCCGGTATTTATTACTAAATACCGGCTTTTATATTTAAGAAATAGTATAAAAGCGATTTTACAAAATTACTCATTAATTTGAATAAAATTCGAAAACATATTTTCCTCATGATAAAAACCACTTTTTATATATGGAATTAAGTGGCGAAGAAAGCATTAGTTAAAGCTTTTAATTAAAATAAATTTCATCTATGTTTAAAGTATGTTTAAAGCACCAATAAATGTTTGAATTCATCTATGATGAAAATAATTCTTTTTCTCACTAATTGTTAACGTAACTGCATATAATCTGAAAAAAGGAAAATTAGTCTATTCCTATAACATTACTGCTAAAATCAAATACAATAAAATTGTAATTATAATAAAAATATTGTTATCCATGTAGTAAATTAAGGTGGATGTATGGCGAAGAGAAGAGTGCGAGCTCTGCAAGTCTCAGTAATATGCGGGTTGATGGCGTTACAATTTCCTGCATTTTCAAACGAAGAAAATACGCAGCAAAGTGTTTCTGAAGTTCAAACGATAGCTTCAGTTAAACCAACAGAAAGTTTAGCCAAAATAACACAGTCGCTTCCTGCGGATGTGAAACCCATTTTTTCTACGCAATTAGCAAAACTATATGCTGATAGGCAAATGCAGCTATTGTGGCAAGATGAAACAGCAATTAGCCAATTTCAACAGCAATTGGCAGAATTATCTCTTGCTGGCGTTCAGCCGCAATTCGGGGAATGGTTGGCGATATTGGAAAATAACCAATTAAATGAGTTGGGCCGTGACGCTATTTTGTCTGATGCCATGCTTGGTTATTTACAGTATTTATCTTCGATAGAAGCGAGTGGGCAGTATTGGTTATACACGAATCGGCCATATAAAATTATTGCGCCCACGACGGCTCAAATGAAACCATGGCTAGATGCAGTTGAGTCTAATAACCTAAGTAGTTGGGTAAAATCACAGGCGCCAAATCATCCAATGTATGTGCCAATGCGCAAGGAAATGTTGAAATTATTGGCGATGCCTGAAGATAATTTGGAAATTGTGGGAACGAAAACATTAAAGCCAGGGCAGTCTAGCGATGATGTGGTTATGTTACGTCAAATCTTACAACGTGAAGGGTTACTTGAAGGTGGAAGTGTAACCGAAGAAATTGAACCTCCTGAGACAATGGCTCAAGTCGCAGAACAGGCGGTTGAACAAACAGTCGAACCAACAGAAACACCAGCGAGCGCTGTGTCGAAAGTTTATGACCAAGAACTCGTCGAGGCTGTAAAAAAATTTCAATTACAATATGGTTTAGAAGCAGATGGTGTGGTAGGAAAAGGTACGCGTGTTTGGCTAAATATGCAGCCTAAGCAGAAAGCGGGTTTAATGGCACTTAATATTCAGCGCTTGCGTATTATTCCTGCAAGTAGTGGTACCGGAATTTTAGTCAATATTCCTGGCTATTCTTTAGATTTCTATTTAAATGATGAAGTGATTTTAGATTCTAAAGTGATTGTTGGTCGTGCTGATCGCAAAACACCGATCATGAGTAGTGCACTAAATAACGTGGTTATTAATCCGCCTTGGAGCGTGCCAACCAGTATGGCTCGTAAAGATATCGCACCAAAAGGAAAGCAAGATCCAAGTTATTTTAGCCGTAAAGGGTATACAGTGTATTCAGGTTGGGGCTCCGATTCGTACGAAATTGATCCTTATGCGATAGATTGGGAAAATATCACCCCAGCGAATTTCCCATATCGCATTCGACAAGCACCTGGCCCTACCAATTCATTAGGGCGCTACAAGTTTAATATGCCGAGTTCAGATGCGATTTATTTACACGATACACCAAACCATAGTTTATTTAATCGTAATGCACGTGCAATAAGCTCTGGATGTGTGCGAGTGAATAAAGCAAGCGAATTAGCCAGTATTTTGTTAGGTGATGCCGGTTGGGAACAAAAACGAATTGATGGTGCATTGAAAGAAGGCGCAACACGGTATGTGAATATACCCGATAGGATCCCAGTTTTTCTGTACTATCAAACTGCTTGGGTAGATAAAGACCAGCAACCACAATATCGAGCCGATATTTATCAGTATGATAATTCTATTAATAATGCAGATAAATATTTGCCAATATTGAAAAAGATTTTACACTAATTGTTTATTTAAAAGGGGGGTTTTTCTCCCCTTAGATATTTAAATTAACTGTCTGAATATTCTTTGCTGTACATTTCCATTCAGCAAAATTCCACTAAAATCCGTTTTTATCCTGTTTATTCTATTGTTTTATGGCTATTCAGCCATTACCATTTTATTCACCTTTGAAAAAGGCAGCATAATTTGTGTTTTAAATTGCATGTTTCGAGCGGTTTGAGTGACAAAACTCTCTTTTTGACGAAAATTGCAATAAAATTTCTGTGAAGTATGCATATCTTTACATTATTATACATTAAAGCTAGGCATGATTTGCTAGACTCAATAGGTTGCCAAAATTTTATCGATTAATACTGAATTTATTAGAGTCTGAGCTATCACCTATGGATATAATTGATCAATCCCGCAGAAAATGGTTAGGTATTGGGGCCGCAACGATTGGCCTTAGTTTATTACCAAGCCATGTATTTGCTGCAATGACGACCCCTCGACCACGTATTTTACGTTTTCAAAATATTAATACAGGCGAATCGTTAAAAACTGAATTTTTTGATGGGCGCCGCTACAATAAGTCTGAACTAGCACGTTTAAATCATTTTTTCCGTGACTACCGTTGTGACAAAGTGAAAACCATCGACCCCAAACTGTTTGATCAAATCTATTTATTACAAATGATGATGGGAACAAATAAACCTGTGCAGCTTATTTCTGGTTATCGTTCTCTAGAGACTAATAATAAATTACGCAGTAAAAGCTCTGGTGTGGCGAAAAAAAGCTACCACACACGCGGGCAGGCAATGGATTTCCATATTGAAGGTTTACAGTTGAGCAATATCCGTAAAGCCGCATTGAAAATGAAAGCGGGTGGCGTTGGTTATTATCCTCGAAGCAATTTTATACATATCGATACAGGACCAGCAAGAACGTGGTAATCTGTGCATAGGTGACATAGATTACGGAGTAATTGCTCGATGAAATATACTATTATCCCAGTAACACCGTTTATGCAAAACTGCCAAGTTATTTGGGATGAAAATACGTTAGATGCAGTTGTTGTTGATCCCGGCGGAGAAGCGGAAAAACTAATTTCTACTATTGAAAACCTTGGGTTGAAGTTAACTAAAATCCTGTTAACTCATGGCCATTCTGATCATATCGGTGCATCAGCTATCCTCTCTAAGCACTTTTCAGTGCCTATTTATGGCCCACAAAAAGAAGACGCTTTTTGGATTGAAAACCTTGCAGAGCAAAATGCGATGTTTTACATTGGCGAATGCCCTGATTTTACGCCAGATTACTGGTTAGAAGAAGGGGATAAAGTAACTTGTGGCAATATCACATTTGACGTGTTGCATTGCCCCGGTCATACACCTGGCCATATTATTTTTGTGAATCATGCTGATAAATTAATTTCAATGGGTGATGTATTGTTTAAAGGGGGAGTCGGGCGAAGTGATTTTCCTCGCGGTAACTACCAAGACTTAATCTCCTCTATTAAAAATAAAGTATTACCTCTTGGTGATGATTTTCAATTTATACCAGGTCACGGGCCGATGTCTAATCTCGGTTTTGAACGAAAAACAAACCCTTTCTTGCAAGATGAACAACCAGTTTGGTAATTAAAAACTATTCATATTATCCATTGATGCCTCATTATTGAGGCATTTTTATTTTTATGAGTGTAGTTAAATTTACTCCTAATTTTATATTACTTATGGAATGAAAGTATTGGTTTTGCTATTTTTCTATTTTAAATAATAATTATGGATAATTACTAGATGAAAGAAAATGACCAAACTATTAATTTCATGCAATATAATTTATATAATTATATTAATGCTCCTAAAAACAAAACATTTTTTATCAATATGATGACTGAGTATGGTATCAATCATAGTCAATCACCAGGTTATTGTTATGGGTTGACAAATGAGTTTTTAATCTATGAAATAAACAATAAAGGTGCTGATTACATTCAGCAATTGAATTATTTATATGATATTATTAATTTTGATAGCGAGGGTTTATCTGCAATAGATAAAGTAAAGTATGATGCTTTGAAAATGCACGCCCAAGTTTTATTGAATGACTATATTTATGGTTTTATTAAAATTCAGGAAATTCATAATAACTCATTAAGGAATGAAACTTATTTTGATAGCCTAGCCTATGATGAAATTAATAATAGAGTTTTTCGTGATTATCTTAATGATATAATTGATAAAAATTTTAATAAAGCAGTAAATGAAAATAAAAAAGATAAAGTGTATTATCAGTATCTTTATGAATCTCAAAAAATAAAACTTAAAGAATATATCAATGCACTATATGTAGGAGAAGATTTCTTTAATACAAAGGAAGGAGAGATTATTAGTTCTGACCCTATATTTTTAAAATTAAAAGATAGATTTATTCGGGGTGGGGAGGTATTAGGAAATAAATACTCCGTCTCTGATGCAAATTTTTTTATTGATTCGATATCTGAAAGTGTTAATAGAGATAATTATTTAAAGTTAGAATTAATAAATAAAAAACGAGGTGTTCAAGGAAATAATATACATCAGAATTATTCATTCAATACATTAAAGGGAACGACAGTCAAGAGGTTTAAGGACGTCGTTATTGGCCATACAGCTAAAAATAAAACACCACTCTATTATCAATTGATTTTAGGTAACCACGCAGTTGTTGTTAGCGCAAAGTATAACAATAAAAATAAATCATGGGAATATAAATTCTTTGACCCTAATTATGGTGTTGCGATGATTAACAAACAGGTCGATTTTTTTTCTTATTTAGATAGTCATATTAAGAAAATTGCTAAAGAAAGCAAAATACCTATTTTTGAGAATGATTATAATATAGCTGTTAGTGAGTTTGTAAAAAATGGAAATAGTGGGATTGATTTTAAAAAAATAAATAATACCAGTTTAAAAATAACTGAAAATGTACTTTTAGCTGAGAGGGGAATCACTTATCAGAAGAAGGGGAGTAAGTGTAAAATAATATATAAAGAATTTAATCCGGAAAATTGTTTATTAAAAATTAAGGTTGTCACAGGGAGCACAGAGTTTATAGCATATACGGATATTTTAGATGGACAAGACCTTTATACACGGATAATTAATAATCCTGAAACTATAGCAAAAATTAAAAAAGATGTTTTTATCTCTCAAGATGGATATAAAATATATTCGATAAATAAAAATTTCGACATCAAGACCTTTGAAAATATCAATAAAAGCCATAATAACCAAAACATTGCAAGGGATTATATTCGTACCAACTTGCATTTAAAACCGTTATCCAGTAATGAACCTAAGGCTATTACAGGGATCCCAGAAAATCATCAACGAGCCATTACGCAAGTTGCTAATGACTATAATGTTATTATAGGTATGCGACCTATTGATTATAAATCGACAAGTTTAATCGCTTCTGGCTTATATGGCAGTAAAGGGCTCACGATTAAAGGTAAAAGTTCAGATTGGGGGCCTCATAGTGGCTTTATTCCTATTTTGCAGCAGTTTGCTAAAAAATCAGGCCGGGATGAGCAAGAAAAATATAATGGTTATATAACGCAGTCTATTGAGCAAGGGCATGCAAAGCCGGTAATACTTGAAGTAACTCATGAGCGTATGAATGAGCTACTTAAATATGGGGCTGTGACTTCATTGGAGGATATAGGCAGGGGGGACCATATAAGAAGAACAACTGCCAAAGTGGATAATGTACCACATAGTTTTATTCTGAATAATATAACACGAGGAGAAACTAAGTTATGGCAAGTCTTTTATCAGTCTGGTCATAAAACAGCTCCTTTCCTGGTAGTCGGTGACCCTAAAACGGGGAAAGCTATGACAGCAGATTATGATCTCTTTAGTGTTATCTATCCAGTTTCTGAGCTAGAGCATTACGTTAAAGTGTCAGAAATGCCTTCATGGCAAGAGTGGAAAGCGAGTGTTAACTATGATGAACTCACAAATGAACAGAAAAAGCTTTATCACAATGAAGCTGAATATAATAAAAGAGAGGGGAAAGATAATGGTATTACGAATGCAAAAATCAAGGAGATTAATCAAGAGTTAAATAAAAAATTAGAGCGCCCCATTGGATTAGAGTTAGTACATCATGGGGCTGATGATGCCAATCCTGGAAGTGTGATGAAAGATAACTTTCCGATTACTTTTTTCTTACCGGATAAATTAAAAGGAAAAAATAAATTATCAGGAACACGTCAGTCGATAGATACATATTTCCAAATGAATTCATCGGGTGCGGTTATTATTAATGATGTTGAAAGCCTTTCAAATTTTCAACAGTTATTAATCAATGAGGGATATCGTGCTCCTCTCAATGCTAACTGGCGTGAAGGGGAATATGCTGAATACTTTAATCCAAAAAGAAAAATATCGGATAGCTATATTAATGCAAGTAGAGAGATACAGCGTAAGAAAAGTATTCCTATCGCTGTGCGAAATTTTATTGAAAGTAAAGAAACTCAAAGTGGATACATTGATAATATTGAAAATAATTTCGGTAAACCGTTTGCCAAATTAGAGTGGCAGCCACACCACCAGCTAACTGTATTACTAGAAAAAATATCGTTAAAAGAAATTTCTATTCAAGATATCAATAAGACAGATCACGCTTATTTATTGACGTATTTTTCAGATGGAAATGGAAATATAGATATTAAAAAATTAAAAATTGCAGTATCAGACCCGTTAGTTAACCGAAAACTAAATGAATATCTAAGTCAAAACGCTGAAACGAATATATTATCACTAGAGTTGCTCTTAGAACCCTCAATATCAAGTAGTTATCAACAACAAGCGAGTGATATTCAGACATTATTGATCGCGATAAAAAATGATTTATCAATATTAAATCACTTAAGTGAGCGTTCGCAGAATATATTAATGAAACTATTTCCTGCTGGGGATAGAATAGATAAAGGTAAAATTTTAGAGTTAGTGACTGATAATCATAAACTGATTTCATTTAACAATAGGTTAAATGAGTTTAGTGAACTATCTTCAGCTAATTTTATTGGGGAAAATGCACCATTCAAAAAATATTCTTTTACAGAAGCGTTTTATTTTTATGAACAGAGCCAAGCACAGCGATTGGCACAATTTAACCAACAATTAATGTATGGTAATAAGGTTGAGTTACTGAACCATGGGGTTATTCGTTCTGGCTCTCAAAGCCGAGGTATGGATCAAACGTTGGGGGGGACATACGCGATTGAATTTTATTTAGCAGACGGTCATTTAGCACGAGACTTTATTGAACGTAAATCGCAAATAGAGCAAGCTATAGTGAAAAATACATCGACATCAGCAGAAAGATCACTGTTGAAAAAGATGGAACAGTATAGCCAATATATTAATATTGAAGTTCACAAAAATGGAATATCAATAGCGGATCAACCGATAGGAAAT
Organism: Providencia sp. PROV116; assembly: GCF_028482485.1. Classification (NCBI taxonomy): domain Bacteria; kingdom Pseudomonadati; phylum Pseudomonadota; class Gammaproteobacteria; order Enterobacterales; family Morganellaceae; genus Providencia; species Providencia sp. PROV116. The sequence goes on from NZ_JAMPQO010000006.1 coordinate 23,341, forward strand.
CTGTTTTCAGCAGTTACAGATACGAATAACGTAATAATATTCTTAAAGGGGAAATCGGTAACTTACACCGTCACTCATGTGCAACGTAATGGAGGTTATGAAATCAGCTTATTTGATCCTCAAGGGATTCAGTTAAGTGTAAAAAACAGATCTTCTCAGCAAGCTCAACAGCAATTCCAACGGCAAATTAAGCATTATTTTAGTGAAAACCTCCAACTTTCTGATGGCGAATTTAGAGCAGACTTCCAGTTCATTGACTTGGATTCGACAGGTTTTAAAACCGTATTGTCTTCTATGCGTAACCAACGACAAACAATTATTGACCAAGCTGAATTTACACTACCAAAAAACCGCTGGGTCACGCTCAATGGTGAAAAAATTGCTTTTGCCAAATTACAACAATTAGGTGCAACTATTAAAGGAAAACCGATTTCTCTAGGCGACCTAAAATCCATTGATTTACATAATAAAATCCGTTTTTCTCCTGATAAACTAGCGATGTATTTCACACTGATGGAAGGTGGAAAAGAAGATCTCGCTTTCATTAAAGTGTTCCATGAGCAATTAAAATCAGCAGATATCCATCAGCTAGTCGAGCGCCAAGTTAATTTTGCTGAATCGGGGGTATTGAAAAGACAGTTTAAATATTTAGCGAATAATGTTGATGCTCAACAGGAGACTATAGCGCCTTCCACTTTAGCTAAGGTTCGTCAAGCAGGTCATAAGCTTCCTCAACTTCAGCGCATAGCAAATCGTGCTGGTCAACTAATGGGTGCAACCGGTGCTATCCAAAGCCTGATCAGCGCGTATGCAATTTTGGACAAATTAGATAACCCAGATCTTAGTGACGAAGAAATTAAAGAGCTAGAAAAACAGTTTTATTTACTTGCTGCGTCTGCTCTATTTAATTATGGCGATATGATAGTGCAACCAATGCTATTAAATATCGCATCAGGTAAGGGTGCGACTTCGTTAGTCCGCGCGAGGATCGCCACGGGGACGGTGGTGATTTTCAATTTGGTGGGGATGGGAATTGATATCTATCAAGCTTACGATAGCTTATCTAAACTGGACAGTGTAACAGACCCTAAACAGCGCCAAGACCTTATTGTGAATGCTTCTTTCTCTATTGCGAGTGCGGTGATCAATGGGGTCACCGTTATTGGTATCTTAGTGGGGTCTTCTACAATTCCAGTCGCTGGGCTAGTTATTGGTGGGATCTTACTGGTAGGAGGCTGGATTTATAGCGGCGTTCGTGCGGTTGAAAACATCAAACAAGTTATTGATATTGATTGGGATCGTGAATTAGAAGAAGGGATCCGCGGTGCTTTAGGTTTAGACCCAACCTTACGTAGCCAGCAAGAGATGAATATACAGCATTATATTAATGCGTTCAAAGAGCAAGATTGGCATATGGATCTAGCTTTATTTGAAAATAATATTCTACAGGCAGGATTTGCTCATCACCTCAGTATTATTGAAAAGCCGACTTATGAAAATGAGCCGAAATATTATTTAGTTGATAATTATGGTAATTATTTCTACGGTAAGCTGGGCAATCTCTATATGGGGGCGGGGGATACTTCTGTGCGGTTTGTACGTAAAGGGGCTCCCACATTTACGGCTGATGAGATTGATTTTATTTTAAAAAATAAAATTGTCGGAACCACCGCGTGGTTTAAAAATTTAAAGGTTTTATATGAAAAAATGGGCTGGTCTATTCGCTATAATTTTCGCCTTCAATCAAAAGAGAAAGCGGTATTTGACCTTAAAAATACCGGAAGTATCGCCACTCACGAGCGTTACTCTTTAAATTCTGCTTATAAGAGCCCGTTATTTGAGGCATTTAAAGCACGACATCAAATTTTAGATAATGAATTATCATTACCCCTGCAATATCAGTTAATAAATTCTAACCCGGAACAAATTAGTTTTTATTCGAAAAAAACGGAGTTTGGCGTCTTAGGGCAACATATGCTCAGAGAAAACGAACGTGCTTTTAGTGAGCATATAGTGAATAACAGCCAGCGGACAGCGTTATATATTGAAAATACTAATAGCGAAGGAACCAGCTGGAATACAGCGAATGGTAATGATGTTGTCATTGGTAAAAAAGCACAGAAAAATGCCTTTCAGGTGTTATCAGGTGAGAAATACTTTGCGGGAGGAGATGAGAGCGATCTATTTTTTATCCGAGATAGCTGTTTAGCCTCGTTAACATCGCGAGAAGATAACAAGCCGACTAAGTACCTTGACGGCCAAGGAGGGCAGGATATCGTCATTATTGATAACCTACCCGATGGCTACCGAGTGTCTGTAGACTTAAACGAAAATAGGCTGCATTACCAAAGAGAAGGGGATCATCCTTTTATTCCCGTTGCGCATTTGCAAAATATGGAAAGTGTGATGGTCAGGGGGAATAGCAATGATCATTTACAGGGGAATGACACTGCAAACATACTGGATGGTGGACTAGGTAAGGATATCTTAGAGGGTAAAGGAGGGGATGATAAACTCATTTTAACGCAAGGAATTGCAGCTGGTGGTGATGGAAATGACAACTATCATATTCGCCGTTATGAGTGGCTTGAACATGTTGATGACTTATACCTTACAGAGCATTATTTTGATAGAAAAGAGAAAGCGGTTAAAACGCGAAAGTATCTTAACCCTAGCTATACAGAAGGTAGCCATCAGTTTCAGGCAAAGGTGGTTATTAAAGAATTTAATTATTTACAAAGCAGAGTCACTTTAGAATATTTTCTAGATGAAATAAAGCATGTTCAAATAGACGGCAACAACTTGGTTTTAACACTCAAACAGCCAAAAAGTAGTATAGATGGACATTTTTTTCAACATGTGGAAAGTGAAGTCACCATTGTCCTCGAAAATGTGCAAGACGCGGCTTTGAAGGCACCACATCATGGATATCAGCTACAAACTCTTGATGGTTGGGTGATGACAACAGTGATAGATGAAAAACATCCTAACCAGTATTTCAGCTTAACTTATGTACAAGAAAGCGATCAACTCCCCTCTACAAACGGAAAATCCGTCAAAATAGATGAATCTGCGGGGATCATAACGATAAACCAATCTCGTGATTATAAAAAGCCTACATGGGGACGGTTTATTCCAACAGGCTATGCTGAGCAGTTAACCTACCGTGGAAATAATGAAAATAATGTATTACCCCTGATAAAATCAGGTAGCCATATTGAAGTTAGCCATGGAATAGATACCTATCAAATTGTGCAAGGCAAAGAGGAGTATGGTGAGGTTGAGTTTGATTTCTCTAAAGTAAATGACAGTTTTACAGATAAAGACAGCCTGTGCCTATTGTTACCTACAGAGAATGGTTATTTACTGTATATGGATGATGGGCAGCTATACAGCGTAGATAAATTTGGGCAAAAAAAATTGGCTATTAAATTTAGCAACGTAGGTAATAAGATCTCTAATGTTGTTTTAATCCAAGATAAGCATAGCAACTTATTTAAAGTCAATTTACAGGCAAACCGCTTATCACCAGTAAACCCAGTTAAAGAAAGCAGCACGAGCGACGATGAAATTATATTGCCGATAGGGTATCTATCTGAAAAGCATGTCATTCATGGGCAAAGTGGTGATGACACTATTATCAATAAAGGCTCAGAAAGCTATGTTCTGCTGGGGGGGGATGGCAATGATAATATTAAAGTCATCGGTGGAAATAATCTCTTATATGGTGGTACGGGAGATAACTCTATTAGTGGTGGGTCTGGGGATGATTTGCTGCTATCAAGTCAGGGAAACGATACGCTAATGGGAGGCGAAGGAGATGACCACTATATCATCGATGGTAACCAGCCGGGTAAGGTATATATTAAAGACCAGATTGGGAATAACCATATTCATTTAATCAATTTTAAACATCAGCCAACTGAAAAGAGTAATACAGACTACCAGTTTTATAAATCATCAGCTGACAAGCTTGTCCAAATTAAGGTTTCTAATGATGATGGTAAGGGAAACTTCAATATTCACCACTATAAACGGTTGGACGAAAGATTTAACTCCTCCACGGATGACGGGATGACTCTACTCGTTAATTATCTCTCTGAAAAACTCTATAAAGCCAAACAATCAGGGGAATTTTCCATTTGGAAACCTATTTATGAACTTTCAGACATATTAAATGGTATATTAGTCAATGGGAGATTGAGACCTTTAAACCTACCGTTGAGAGGTGATGGCATTGTATTACAGCAGGATAACCCTAAAAATAATTGGCTTATTGATACTTTAGCTGGCAATGATAGCGTCATGGATATGACCCAATATGGTCGTATTATCAAAGGTGATAGTGGTAACGATACGCTGATAACCCTTGGTGGTGAAAATGTACTGTATGGCGGGCAAGGTGATGATATTTTATTGGCACAAGGGATGCATCAAGATGTACTAATCTCTTTAGATGGAAAAGACCAATTAGCGGGAACTCAAGGTGATGACCTCTATATTGTCAACGGTCATGGTAAAGGTGATGTGAAGATCACTGATTTGGAGGGGAAAAATAAAGTCGTGTTAGTTGACTTTGAGCTTGAAGATGTGGGCTATAAGCCATTATCAGCAAAGGTTGCTGAAACGACATACCGATCCAAAAGTGGCAGGCTAGTAACGCTTTCTCATAACAACCATACTGGTTCAATGAATAATGTCATGCAGGTACGTCATTTCAATGGTTACAAGCAATTATCAGAAGAAAATGTAGAAAAAACCGTTGACCGTTTGATTCAGCTACTTGTTGAGGAGCGAATTGATTATGAGCGAAATCTCGACCTTAGTATCACTAATGATAATTACCAGAAGAATTGGGGAGCGGTACAAATAACGGAGCGCTTCCTTAGCCATCTTAAATAGTTGCTTTATAAAAAATGCCAGTCAGTAGCGTTACTGACTGGCATGATATTAAATACGCTGTTTTAACATTTTCAATGCTTAATTTTTAATGCATCCGAATAATTACAGCACTTTCACGATAGCGTCACACAATGGAACCATGTTTTCCAGTGTTAATCCTGCCACGTTAATACGGCCAGAGCTTACTGCATAGATACCAAATTCGCTACGTAGACGCTCTACCTGCTCTTTTGTTAGGCCACTGAAGGAGAACATCCCATTTTGGTTGATAATGAAGCTAAAGTCTTGTTTAGCGCCTTTTTCTTCCAATGTTTTCACTAACAGTTGGCGCATGCGTTTAATACGTTCACGCATTGCGGTTAACTCTTGGATCCACTCAGCTTTTAACACGTCATCAGAAAGGATGGTTGTTACCACTGCGGCGCCGTGTGCTGGTGGGTTTGAGTAGTTTGCGCGAATAACCGCTTTCGCTTGGCTGAATGCGCGCTCTGCGTTGTCACTGTCTTTAGCAATGATGGTACAAGCGCCGACACGCTCATTGTATAAACCGAAGTTTTTAGAGAATGAGCTCGCAACAATCATTTCAGGGTTGTTTTTGGTGAAAATACGCAGGCCTTCGGCATCTTCATCTAAGCCTTTTGCAAAACCTTGGTAAGCAAAGTCAAAAACAGGTAATAAGCCTTTTTCCGCACATAATGCGGCGAGTTTTGTCCATTGCTCAGCGGTTGGGTCAATACCCGTTGGGTTATGGCAGCAACCATGCAGTACAATCACATCACCTGCAGCAGCGGATGATAGGCTATTTAGCATGCCATCGAAATCCATACCATGCTTTGCGGCATCATAGTAATTGTAAGTCAGTACTTCTAAGCCAGCAGCTTCAAAGATGTTTTTGTGATTAGGCCAAGTTGGGTTGCTGATCCAAACACGTTTTGCATTGGTTTGTTTGGCAATAAAGTCAGCGGCGATACGCAGTGCGCCTGTACCGCCAGGTGCTTGCGCTGTACGTGCACGTTTTGAGGTGACAATTTCATGTTGTGCACCGAATAACAGTTCTTGTGTTACACGGCCAAATTCTGGCATTCCGCTAATCGCAAGATAGTTTTTGGTGTTTTCGTTATCCAGCAGGTATTTTTCTGCTTTTTTAACGGTATCAAGCACAGGGGTTTTCCCTGATTCGTCTTTATAGACGCCAATACCTAAGTTAATTTTATTATCGCGGGGATCAGCACGGAAACTATCAGCAAGACCTAAGATTGGGTCAGCAGGGGCAGAAGTAATTTTTTCAAACATGTTGTCGATTCCAAAGCTCTGTAGTGGTACCCACACAGTTCCTAAGGTATGAAGGCATAAGTGAGAATGCGGTTGGCTATCCTTGCTTGTAATCTGCCCAGACCATACGAAACTCGCGGGTGTAGCTGAAAACGGGTTTAGTCGAACGAGTCGAGTTCTCAGGGTAACGTGATAAAGGCTTTTTGCCAACCGTTTTACCAAAAATTGGCGAGATCTTGTGAACTAGGTAGGAATTGCATGTAATCTGACCATAAATATCTATAAAGATGGTGAATCAGTCTGTCTTATTGATAATTCTGGTGTTTTCGTGGAGGAGGAATTTATGCTAGAGATGAAAAAGAGAAATAAAAAAGCAGCGCCGAAGCGCTGCTTACAAAAACATGTTACCGTTTTCTAACTTATCAGTTAACTGATAATTAGAATTGGTAAACTAAACCTAAACCAACAACGTTATCAGTGCTGATACCGTACGCTTTGGTGAATTCATTTTTATCTAACAGGTTGATTTTATAATCAACAACTGCAGACATGTTTTTGTTGAAGTAGTAGTAAGAACCTACAGAGATATATTTAACTAAATCTTTGTTACCGTATGCGCCTAAGTCTTTACCTTTAGATTGGTTATAACCTAAAGATGGTTTCAGACCGAAATCGAACAGGTACTGTGCAACTAACTCTACGTTTTCAGTTTTGTTAGCAACACCTGACTCAAAGTCACCGCCTGCACCGTAACGAGTCATGTTTTTAGTTTGACCGTACATAGCCGCTAAGTAAACATTGTTAGCGTCGAATTTACCACCCACGTTCCAAGCTTCAGCTTTTTTACCACCAGTGTCAGCCATTTTTTGCTGTTCTGGAGTACGGGAAGAGTTAGAGTAACCACCACCCAGAGTTACGCCCCAACCTAAGTCATAAGCAGTTGAGAAACCGAAACCGTCACCGTTGTCTTTCTTAATACCAGCAGAAGACAGGTTGCTGTCGCCGTTTTTACCTTGATATTGCAGAGCAAAGCTCAGGCCATCAACATAACCGAACGCGTTGTTGTTACGGTAAGTTAACAGGTTACGGTTACGGCTAGTCATGAAGTTGTCTGCTTGAGCCATAGTGTCCGCACCCCATAATGGGAATACGTCGGTCCATGCGTTCGTGTCATAAACCACACCGTAGTTACGGCCGTAGTCGATTGAACCGAAATCAGCAAAACGTAAACCAGCATATGCTAAACGGTTTTTGTTTTCGCCTTCGTTTTCAGCTTTGTTAGTTTTAGTTTCCCACTCGAAACGACCAAAACCAGTCAGTTGGTCAGTGATTTGAGTATCACCTTTAACACCTAAACGAACGCGTGAATCATCACCGTCTTGGCTTGGAGCATCTTTGCTGCTACCGTCAGCGAGGTAGTGACGAACGTCAACTTTACCATAAACGTCTAATTTGTTGCCGTCTTTGTTGTATACTTCAGCTGCGTTTGCTGCACCAGCAGCTAACAGAGCTGGGATAACCATTGCAAGAATATTGCGTTTCATCATTATTATTACCCTCATTGGTGTTATTCGGACACCTGCCACTGCCAAAAATAATTCGCAAAAAATAATTGGAACTATTTGTGAGAGATTAGTGTCGTCTATGTCGGCGACCAGTGTTCCATTGCTAAATAAAATTATCTACCCTCAAAGTGCTACAAAATCAAAGATTCTGAAACAAATGGTAACTAGATGTTTCAAAATGTAAAAAATAGAACAATAAATAACCACTCATCTTACCAGTTTAAAAAATATTACAAAAATTAGGGAACTTTTTCAAAAGACGAATTGAGTTTTTTTTGAGCAGTTTAGCGAGTGTAAAGCGGTTATTTATCACTAGTAAAAAGAGAATAGCGAGATTAAAAAGCAGATTATTCTTAGCACCAGCAGATTGCTGGCTGTTTACGGAGAATAATAAGGTGATAACGTAAAAATTGTGATCTGGTTATCATGTAGCTGCAATTCGATGTAACAAGATGAGATAGTTGTACAGCGAAAGTATATTAGGGCTGAAAAGTAACGGGCCAACATCAGCTGGCCCGTAAATTAGGGTGTTAATACAGAAAAGCCGTTATTAGAACGCTGCATTTCTTGGGGTACGTGGGAATGGAATCACTTCACGTACGTTACCCACACCAGTGACATAAGCCACTAAACGCTCAAAACCAAGGCCGAAACCTGAGTGAGGAACGGTGCCATAACGGCGCAGATCACGGTACCACCAGTAATCTTCTTTATTCATGCCCATTTCTTCAAGGCGGGCATCGAGCATATCAAGACGTTCTTCACGCTGTGATCCACCGATGATTTCGCCAATACCCGGTGCTAATACGTCCATCGCAGCAACGGTTTTGCCATCTTCATTAAGGCGCATATAGAACGCTTTGATGTCTTTCGGGTAGTTTTTCACAACCACAGGGGCTTTAAAGTGTTGCTCAGCAAGGTAACGCTCATGCTCAGACGACATATCGACGCCCCAATAAACTGGGTTTTCGAATTTTTGACCACAAGTTTCTAGGATTTTAATGGCATCCGTGTAATCAACTTGTGCAAAGTCTGAGTTAACAAAGCTTTCTAAGCGGTTGATAACGTCTTTATCAACACGTTGTGCAAAGAATTCTAAGTCATCACGGCGTTCTTCAAGGGCAGCTTTGAAGGCGAATTTCAGCATTTTTTCTGCAAGGCCTGCGACATCATCTAAAGAAGCAAAAGCCACTTCAGGTTCGACCATCCAGAATTCAGCTAAGTGACGGCTAGTATTTGAGTTTTCAGCACGGAAGGTTGGGCCGAAAGTGTAGACTTTGCTAATTGCGGTTGCGTAGGCTTCACCGTTCAGTTGGCCTGAAACAGTCAAGAAAGCTTCGCGGCCAAAGAAATCTTCGCTAAAGTCAACTTCACCTTTGTCATTACGTGGCAGGTTGTTGTAATCCAACGTGGAAACACGGAACATTTCACCCGCGCCTTCGGTGTCTGACGCAGTGATCACTGGAGTTGAAACCCAGAAGTAGCCTTGTTCATCAAAGAAACGGTGGATAGCTTGCGCTAAAGTGTGGCGCACACGCGCAACGGCACCAATTAAGTTAGTGCGCGGGCGCAAGTGGGCTGCTTCACGTAAGAACTCAACGCTGTGGCGTTTTGCTGCCATTGGGTAGGTGTCAGGGTCTTCAACCCAACCAACCACTTTAACGTTTGTGGCTTCAAGTTCAAATGATTGACCTTGGCCTGGGGATTCTTTTACGGTACCCGTAACTTCAACCGAACAACCCGTTGTGAGATGCAGGACTTCGTCATTATAATTAGGTAAATTATTATTAATGATAGCCTGTAACGGATTAAAGCAAGAACCGTCATAAACGGCGAGGAAAGAAAAACCAGCATTTGAATCTCTCCTTGTACGTACCCAGCCTTGAACGGTGACTTCTGTGCCTACCGCCACTCGGCCTTGCAGTACGTCGACTACAGGCGCTACTATCATATAATTCACTCTCTTCTATATAATGGTTAATCTTATGCATCTGCAACCCGTCATACTTCGAGCTGTAGGTGTGTTGGCTTCACAAACTGACCCTAGTCACATACTTATGTATGCTCCTAGGGCTCAATTTGCTAGCCGCCTTCCTACAACTCGAATTATTTAGGGTGTATTCCAACTTTCGTAATAGGAATATTCAACACCGAGTTCAAAGGCACAACAACATTGTTATTATGCGAATGGCGGATGAAGCAGATTAATAAGGCTTCTTCAATGTTAAACCCATTTTTCAGGGGCCAAAGCTCTATGTTACTTGCCATTTGTTAGGAAACAAGTAAAAAATCGCGATAAAACATTTCTGTTGAAGCGAAGCATGGTTATTGAGCTTAAAAGCTATAGTAATAGTAAGTGAATAAAAGAAAAAGGGGGTTTTGAAGCTCTGGGCAAGAAAAGTGCAAATTCTTACTCAGAGCTAGGGAAAAGCGACTTAATTAGCTGGCTTTTTCCATTTTAGGTAGGTCAAACGCTTTTCTGAGTTGGTTGACGAACTCATCATCTTCACAAATGGTTTTGCCTGGGCTATCTGAGAGCTTAGCGACAGGCTTACCATTGCACTCGACGAGCTTAATCACAATATTCAACGGGGTTACATGTGGAATATTGCAGGTTAGACGAGTACCGATACCAAAAACAAGGTTAATCCGCTGATGAAAATAACGATATAACTCAAGTGCTTTTTGTAAGTCTAAGCTGTCAGAGAACACTAACGTTTTGCTCATCGGGTCAATACCCAATTTTTGGTAATGAGCGATGGCTTTTTCACCCCATTCGATCGGGTCCCCTGAGTCATGACGCAACCCTTGGTAGCGGTTCGCAAAGTTAGCATCAAAATCACGCAAAAAGGCATCCATGGTGATACAGTCAGTTAATGCCACACCTAGGTGATTAGGGTATTCATCAAGCCAGCTCTGCAATGCCTCACGTTGGCTATTTGCTAACTCAGGGCTGATTTGTTGATGGGCTTGGAACCACTCATGGGCTTGTGTGCCAACAGGGGATAAATCTAATTCGTGTGCAAGTTTGTAATTGCTCGTCCCAACAAGATAAGGAAACTCTTGTTTAAGCATTGAAACAATGGCGGATTGTACGTCGTAGGAGAAACGGCGGCGCGTGCCAAAGTCCATGAGCTTAAAGTTAGACAAATCAAGTTGGTGTTCATCGGCTTGCTGATAGAAAACATTTAGCAGCTTTTTGAGTTGCTGAACAGCATCATCAGGATGAATGTTTGGGTGCCTATCTTTTTGGATGATTTCACTGACCAATGCAAGGAGCGGTACCTCCCACATAATCACTTCACGCCAAGGCCCACTGATGCGGATCGCTAACTGACCTTCATTTGTGGTGCTGACAACGACTTGTTCTGGGTTAAAGCGGAATGACTTTAACCACATAAGATAGTCTTCTTGGAAGAAAGGTAAGCGGCGGAGAAAATTCAGCTCATCATCAGAAAGTGACAATTTAGCCATTAACTGAATTTGTTGCCTAATTTCATCGGCGTAAGCACCTAAGATCTCACTGCTACGACAGCGGAACTCAGCGACAACCGGTACCTGGTGGTAACGGTGGAAAACGGCCTGCTGCATATGAAGCTTGTAAGCATCGGTATCAAGCAGTGATGTAATAATTGGTGTAGCGTCTAAATTCATGGCACGCAGACATCCTCGCGGAGCTTATCTTTACCACTAATGCTATTCATTTTTACTCTTGTTTTCCAAAAAGTCACAATGAGATAAAAGCAGCAATAGTCGTTAGCTAAATCGTTAAAGTTGCAAAAGTATACCCACTTTAGCAAAAGATAGAAGTGTTATTCTATCTCTTGTTTTCAAGGAGCACGGCAACCTAAATTCGCGTATTGCCTTTCTGTATTACTATGAAATCAAATAAATACGTTTTATGTATATTCTGCCCATAGAAACAGACAAAAGCATTAATCACGAAAAGATACTAACACGCCATAAAATATTTAATAGTGCTATAGCACCAACAAACAAACGAATTTTTAACAAAGTTAAGTAGGGTGAGACATACAAAGCTAACATAGCCATAAAAATAGATAACATTTTTTGATGAAAATGTTTCTCAAATCCATTCACATTATTGTGGCTTATAGTATTGTATAAGTATTAAAGAAGTACGATATTGAATATAACGAATTAAAAGGTTACTTATGACCCAGTTAAGACAAGCGAAATATCGTCAGGATTATCAAGCACCTGATTACACAATTACAGAAATTGACCTCGATTTTAATCTTGACCCAGTGAAGACAGTGGTTACCGCAGTAAGCAAGGTAAAACGCCTTAATCCGCAATCTTCAACGCTTGAACTCAATGGCGAAGATTTATCGTTAGTCAGCCTCGAAGTCGATGGCAAAGCGTGGCAAAACTATAAAGAATCTGAAGGTAAATTGATTATTGAGTCATTACCTGAATCATTCACACTGCGGATTGTGAATGAAATTAGTCCTGAAAAAAATACAGCGCTAGAAGGGCTATATGTTTCAGGTGAGGCGCTATGCACACAATGTGAAGCGGAAGGTTTTCGCCATATTACCTATTACCAAGACCGACCAGATGTGCTGGCTCGCTATACCACTACAATTACAGCAGATAAATCACGTTATCCTTATTTACTGTCAAATGGTAACCGTATCGCAGAAGGTGAGTTAGAAGACGGTCGCCATTGGGTTAAGTGGGAAGACCCATTCCCAAAACCAAGTTATTTATTTGCCTTAGTAGCAGGCGATTTTGACGTTTTAAAAGACACCTTTGTGACTCGTAGTGGCCGTGAAGTTGCGTTAGAACTTTTTGTTGATAAAGGTAATTTAGACCGTGCTCCTTGGGCAATGCAGTCTCTTAAAAATGCAATGAAATGGGATGAAGAACGCTTTGGTTTAGAGTATGACCTTGATATCTATATGATTGTTGCCGTTGATTTCTTCAACATGGGAGCAATGGAAAATAAAGGGCTGAATGTCTTTAACTCTAAATATGTTTTAGCTAAAAGCGAAACCGCGACGGATAAAGATTATCTGAATATCGAATCTGTGATTGGCCATGAATATTTCCATAATTGGACAGGAAACCGCATTACTTGTCGTGACTGGTTTCAATTAAGCCTAAAAGAAGGGTTAACCGTTTTTCGCGATCAAGAATTTAGCTCTGATTTAGGCTCCCGCTCAGTTAACCGTATTAACAATGTCAAAGTGATGCGTTCAGCCCAGTTTGCTGAGGATGCAAGCCCAATGGCGCACCCGATCCGTCCTGACAAAGTCATTGAAATGAACAATTTCTATACCTTAACGGTGTATGAAAAAGGTTCTGAAGTTATTCGCATGATCCATACACTGCTCGGTGAGGAAATGTTCCAAGCGGGAATACAACTTTATGTTCATCGCCATGATGGCAGTGCGGCAACCTGTGACGATTTTGTGCAGGCGATGGAAGATGCATCAAATGTTGATTTATCACTATTTCGTCGTTGGTATAGCCAATCAGGGACACCAGTTTTAACTGTACGTGATGAATATTCACCAGAAAAACAGCAATATACCCTACATGTTAGCCAAATGACGCCACCTACAGCAGATCAAGCTGAAAAGAAACCATTGCATATCCCATTGGATATTGAGCTCTATGATGAGCAAGGTGGAATTATTACGCTAAAACGTGATGGTAGTGTTGTAAATTCAGTGCTAAACATTACGCAAGAAACTCAAACGTTTGTATTTGATGAGGTGACAAGTCGTCCAGTTCCATCCTTATTACGTGAGTTTTCAGCCCCTGTAAAATTAGATTACAACTACACGGATGAGCAATTAGCTTTCTTGATGCAGCATGCAAGCAATGAATTTGCTCGTTGGGATGCCGCGCAGCAACTAATTAATAATTATGTAAAAATTAACGTGGCTCATTATCAAAACGGAGAGGCATTAGTTTTGCCTGAGTCGGTGGTTGATGCTTTCCGTGGGGTATTATTAAGTGATTCGATTGATCCTGCGTTAGTCGCATTGATATTAACATTACCTTCCGAAAATGAGCTTGCCGAATTATTTACGGTTATCGACCCTGTCGCAATCCATGAAGTGGTGAACTTTATCCATCATCAATTAGCGGTAGAAATGCATGATGAACTTCTCTCTGTTTATCGTTCCATTAATATTGATGGCTATCGTGTTGATCACCAAGATATTGCTAAACGCTCATTGCGTAACATTTGCCTGCAATACTTAGCCGCGGGTGACGATAGCGAGCTGGCGAACAAATTAGTGCTGGAACAATACCAATCTGCCGATAACATGACGGATTCGCTGGCTGCATTGACCGCAGCAAATGAATCACAGTTAGCTTGTAAAGAGCAGTTAATGGCAGACTTTGATGAGCGTTGGCACCATGACGGGTTAGTTATGGATAAGTGGTTTACATTACAAGGCGCAAATCCAGCGAAAGAAGCCCTTACCAATGTACGTGAATTATTGAATCACCGTTCATTTAGTATGAGCAATCCTAACCGTGTTCGCTCACTTGTTGGTGCCTTCACTGCAGGGAATCCAGTTAATTTCCATGCAGAAGATAGCAGTGGTTACCAATTCTTGTATGAAATTTTAGTCGATCTGAATACGCGTAATCCACAGGTAGCATCAAGGCTGATTGAGCCGTTGATCCGTTTAAAACGTTATGATGCAAAGCGCCAAGCACAGATGCGCAAAGTGCTTGAGCAGTTAAAAGCGCTTGATAACCTTTCTGGTGATCTATTTGAAAAAATAACCAAAGCGTTAGAAAGCTAGTTTATATATAGCTAGCCAATTATTGGTTTTAATAAGCCGCTAAAATTTAATTTAGCGGCTTATTATTGTTTATGACAAAAGTGGAATATTAAATGAGAGATAACTCTCATAAAATGGTTGTTTTTCCCTCGAAAACCCAGACAAATGCATTTTTATTGATTTTTTCGTGGTAAAAGGGCAATAAGATAGGGTAATCTGTAGCGCGTTTTATCCGACGAAAAAATCGCATGTATGAATGAAAGCTCGGCAAATTGTATTTGGCGGGGTTTTAGCGTGCGACATGATGTCTACTCTATTGAAACGTACTAGTAAAAATAGGTTATTGGATATGCTATATCACCTTGCCCGCAAGGCACTATTCCAGTTCGACCCCGAAAAAGCGCATGAATTGACTTTTCGCCAGCTTCAACGTTTGAATCATTCCCCTTTCCAATGTCTTATTCGCCAATCAGTTGCCACTAAGCCCGTTCAATGTATGGGGCTTTCCTTCAAAAACCCACTAGGGCTTGCTGCGGGTTTAGATAAAGATGGTGAATGTATTGATGCATTTGGCGCAATGGGTTTTGGGTTTATAGAAATTGGTACAGTAACTCCTCGTCCCCAATCTGGTAATGACAAACCGCGGTTATTTCGACTTGTAGAAGCTGAAGGTTTAATTAACCGGATGGGCTTTAATAATAAAGGTGTCGATAACCTTGTCGAGAACGTCAAGAAATCGAATTACGGTGGGGTCATTGGAATCAATATAGGTAAAAATAAAGATACGCCTGTTGAACAAGGTAAAGATGATTATTTAATTTGCATGGATAAGGTCTATGCTCATGCAGGTTATATTGCTATTAATATCTCCTCACCAAATACGCCAGGGTTACGTACATTACAATATGGCGAAGCACTGGATGATTTATTAAGTAGCATAAAAGCAAAACAACTGGAATTACAATTACAGCACCAAAAATATGTGCCTGTTGCTGTAAAGGTTGCGCCTGATTTATCTGAAGAGGAAATTATCCAAGTTTCAGATAGCCTAGTTAGACATAATATCGATGGTGTTATTGCAACGAATACCACGTTAGATCGTTCTTTGGTTCAAGGGATAAATCATTGCAATGAAGCGGGTGGATTAAGTGGTCGTCCTGTACAATTAAAAAGCACACAAGTTATTAAGCTTATTTCGCGTGAATTAAATGGAAAACTGCCAATAATTGGAGTGGGTGGAATTGATTCCCTTACCGCAGCACGTGAAAAAATGGAAGCGGGTGCCTCTTTAATTCAAATTTATTCTGGTTTTATTTACCATGGGCCAAAATTAATTAAAGATATTGTTAATCATATCTAGTAATAAATTGTAAATTTACCTGTCAAGGGGGTTTATTTATTCCCCCTTTTAAACTATATTGCTAATAGTGGCTATTTTTGTATCAAATTGAACTCAATTTTCAGTAGATTTGCTATTTAGATAACAATATTATCCGGATATTTCTAACGTATCTTATTTAGTAGATCCAATTTTTAGCATATAAAAATAAGCTCTAGAGTAAATTTAGAAAGGATCATTATAGAGATCATTTCTGCTATATTTACCGGTAAATCGCTAAAGGGTCGTTTATGAATATTAAACCTGATGATCATTGGCGTTGGTATTTTGATCATGACCATAATAGGGTGATGTTAGATCTCGCCAACGGCATGATATTTCGTTCATGTTTTCCTGCTAAGATGCTAACGGTCTTTGCTCGTAATGAGATGCCATTTAGTATCGAAGATGCAGGTGAATATTATTTATTCGATGAGCAGGCTAAAAGATTAAATATTACTCAAGAAGAAAGAGCTGAATTAGTCTTAAATAGCTTAGTTGCTTTTCGTTTTTTAAAACCACAGATGCCAAAGAGTTGGTATTTTTCTTCATTTCACTATATTAATGAACCTAAGCAGGGGCAAATAATTCAAGTGTGTTTAGAAAATACAAACCAGTACTTCACATTTATTATTGCTGAAGCTGGCCCATCTGCGAGTTTATGTTTATTAGCAGAACCAATCTTAGAATTACCCGATCGAACTTTACGGTTTTGTGATCCAATTAAGATCATGAACGATCGCATGCTTGAATATTCATCTAAAGTTAAACGTCAATTATATGGTAATGCTATTTAAATGATCGGCAAAGATCTAGTGAAAATAGTTAAATAAATGGATTTCTTTGCTAATTTAATTAATCTAGTTATGAGTGTTTAACACCATCTGAGAATTACTCCCCTGATGGTGTTAAAAAGCAAAACCAACACTTAGTTAAACGCTAATTTAACCGCTGTTTTTGGGATACAGCTGCAGGCGAGTATGTAACCGTTTTCTTTGATGGCACTTTGTTTTAATGGAGTGACTTCCCCAGAAATAAGCTTAATTTTACAGCGACCACAAATACCTGCTCGACACGAATAAGGGATAGTTAAACCATGGGATTCTAATTGTTCAAGGATCACATTTTGGTTATCACCTGTATATTCTGTTTCTTCAAAAACTAAACTGACATTATTGGCTTGAGTATTTAATTTATTAGCTGCTAGGTCATTTTCCCGCTCTTGAACTAAATATTGTTTTGCAGGTTTAGTTTCTAATACCGTCAGGGTATCACCAACACGAATAACACCTGTATTTTTGATAATCACATTTTGGCCAAAATCGACATCGCCGGTTTCATCTGAACGGAAGGTTTGTAGTGTTGCAAGTGGTTCACTGTGGGGATGTTTAATCCCTTTTTCTGGGCTAACAGTCGTTAAAATGCATCGGCTACATGGCCTATCTAATGTAAAGACGACATCACCAATTTGAATAGTTTTCCATGTATCTTCTTCAAACGGCTTGGCGCCAGTAATAATTAAGTTGCCACGAAACTGTTCTAATTTAATACTGGCAGGGCAGCGACGTTGCAGTTCTTGGACAGAAGCTTCGTTGATCAGTAAAAAGGGATAGCCGTCAGCAAAAGACATCGGTACATCTTGGTATTCTTTGACGCGGCGAGAAAGCTGAGGACTAAGCCAGCGTAGTTGTACAGGTTCGTCAAAAAAGCTAGTTAACCAACTATTTATCGCTTCAGGGGCAATAAGTGCGTGAAAATGATTGCCCCAAACTTCAGTAGGGCTCTGTTTCTCATCAAAGTCCTGATACAATACTGTTGCACTTTCGCCATTTGGTGCTCGCAAGTGAAGACCATTATTGAGCATTACCGGTGTAAAAAGTAACATTTGTGGATATTTTCTCGCCGTAATAAATTTACCTTCCAGCGTGGTTACCATAAAATTACGATCAAAAGTCAAACCGCTAATATCAGCGAAGGCGTGGGATAAACGAACTCCTCGCATAGATTTAACTGGGTGTGTATAAAGGCGCGAAAGCGTTATCATTTTTTAATCCTTATAATTGTGCGTAGCAACTTTATGACAACTGCATAAGATTAGCTATAATGCGCAACAATTTTTCATCCAAATTGGTAATAAATACTATGAATTCTCTGTTTGCCAGCACAGCTCGCGGCCTTGAAGAACTACTGAAAACGGAATTAGAATCGCTTGGCGCTAGCCAATGCAAAGTGGCCCAGGGGGGTGTCTATTTTCAGGCCGACGAACGTGTTATGTACCAAAGCCTACTGTGGAGTCGGCTGGCATCGCGTATTTTATTGCCACTGAATGATTTTGACGTCTACAGTGACTTAGATTTGTATCTTGGTGTACAAGCTATCGACTGGAGTGAGATTTTCTCCGTCAATGATACCTTTGTTGTTCATTTTACAGGGACTAACGAAGAAATTCGCAACAGCCAATACGGTGCATTGAAAGTTAAAGATGCTATCGTAGACAGCTTCGTACGCAAGCTAGACCAGCGCCCTGATGTCGCTCGCCAGCAAGCAGATATTCGTATCAACGTCTACCTTAATAAAGAAAGAGCCAGTGTGGCACTCGATTTAAGTGGTGACTCGCTACATATACGTGGCTACCGTGATTTGGCAGGCCAAGCGCCCTTAAAAGAGACACTGGCAGCAGCAATTATTAACCGTTCTGGTTGGCAACAAGGTACACCATTGGTCGATCCGATGTGCGGTTCAGGAACACTGTTAATTGAAGCTGCAATGATGGCAACAGATAAAGCCCCGGGATTACACCGTACTCATTGGGGCTTTTATGCATGGTCGAAATTTAACGCGGAACTTTGGCGTGAATTAACCACAGAAGCGCAAGTTCGTTTCCGCCAAGGTTTGAAAGAGACGACATCACGTTTTTATGGTTTTGATATTGATAAGCGTGTACTTGAAATGGCTCGTGCGAACGCGCGCCGTGCAGGGTTACAAGACTTAATCACCTTTAAGCAAGGTGATGCCGCAGCATTGGAAAACCCAGTTAACACCGATACGATAGGAACAATTATCAGTAACCCGCCTTATGGTGAGCGTTTAGAAAGTGAGCCTGCTTTAATTGCGCTACATAGCCAATTAGGGCGTATCGTGAAGGCCCGCTTCCCTGGGTGGCGTTTATCGATTTTTAGTGCTTCTCCTGAGTTACTTAGCTGTTTGCAACTGCGTTCAGAGCGTGAATTTAAGGCCAAGAATGGTCCTTTAGATTGCGTTCAAAAGAATTATCAATTAGCGGCTACACCGTCAGAAACTATCGCGGAAATTTCACCTGATTTTGCAAATCGTTTACGTAAAAATATCAAGAAATTAAGTAAATGGGCAAAACAACAAGGTATTGATAGTTACCGTGTTTATGATGCGGATTTACCGGAATACAATGTTGCGGTTGATATTTATGGCGATAAAGTGGTGATTCAAGAATATGCACCACCAAAAACCGTTGATGAACGTAAAGCTCGTCAACGCTTATTTGATGTGATCACCGCAACAATGAATGTGCTAGAACTGACATCGAATCAGCTAGTGTTAAAAACACGCCAGCGCCAAAAAGGTAAGCAGCAATATGAGAAATTAGCCCAAAAAGACGATTTCTTTTTAGTACAAGAATACAATGCAAAAATGTTGGTGAATTTGACGGACTATCTAGATACGGGGTTATTCCTTGACCATCGTATTGCCCGTAAAATGTTAGGCCAAATGAGTAAAGATGCGGATTTCCTAAACTTGTTCTGTTATACCGGTACTGCCACTGTGCATGCAGGGCTTGGTGGCGCGAAAAGCACCACTTCCGTCGATATGTCACGTACTTATCTTGAGTGGGCTGAAAAAAACCTACAAGCGAATGGGCTAACAGGTCGTCAGCATCGTTTAATTCAGGCGGATTGCTTGAGCTGGTTGGCAAATAGCCGGGAACAATTTGATTTGATCTTTATTGATCCGCCAACATTTTCAAATTCAAAACGCATGGATGGTACATTTGATGTACAACGGGATCATATCCAATTGATTACCCATCTAAAACGGTTATTGCGCCGTGGTGGAACCGTGATGTTTTCTAATAACAAACGCGGTTTCAAAATGGATCTTGAAGCAATTAAAGAATTAGGATTACAAGCACAAGAAATCACAGCTAAAACACTGTCAGAAGATTTTGCTCGTAACCGTCAAATACATAACTGCTGGTTAATTAGCCACGCAGAGTAAGGATAGAATCAATGGCTTTAATTAATTTGTCGGGTGCATACCTTTCCTTTAGTGATGCCCCATTACTGGATAATACCGAAATTCATATCGAAGATAACGAACGTGTGTGTTTAGTTGGTCGCAATGGTGCGGGTAAATCGACATTAATGCGAGTGTTAACGAAAGAGCAGCCGTTGGATGATGGCCAATTAATTTACGAGCAAGACTTGATTGTTGCTCGCTTACAGCAAGATCCACCGCGTAATATTGAAGGCACTATTTTTGATTTTGTGGCTGAAGGCGTTGCAGAACAAGCTCAGTACCTCAAAGATTATCACCATGTTGCGAAAGAGGTCGAAACTGACCCGAGCGAGAAAAATTTAAATAAATTAGCTGAATTGCAAGAGGTGTTGGATAGCCGTAATTTATGGTTATTAGACTCTCGTATCAGTGATGTCCTGAAAAAACTCGGTTTACCTGCGGATGCAGAACTGTCTTCATTATCAGGTGGTTGGTTACGTAAAGCGGCTTTGGGCCGTGCGTTAGTGAGTAACCCGAGAGTATTATTTTTAGATGAGCCAACCAACCACTTAGATATTGAAACAATTCTTTGGCTGGAAAATTTCTTAAAAGATTTCCAAGGTAGTATCGTATTTATTTCCCATGACCGTTCATTTATCCGCAATATGGCAACCCGTATTATTGATTTAGACCGTGGGCAATTGTCTTCTTGGCCGGGTAATTATGATGACTACTTGGTGAACAAAGAAGAAGCTTTGCGTGTTGAAGAGATGCAAAATGCAGAATTCGACCGTAAATTAGCCCAAGAAGAGACGTGGATCCGCCAAGGTATTAAAGCGCGTCGTACTCGTAATGAAGGGCGTGTTCGTGCACTGAAAGCGCTACGCGTAGAGCGTTCAGAGCGTCGTGAAGTGATGGGCACAGCGAAAATGCAAGTCGGTGAAGCAGCTCGTTCTGGTAAAATTGTATTTGAAATGGAAAATGTGAATTACCAGATTGATAATAAAGTACTGGTAAAAGATTTTTCAGCTCAAGTATTACGTGGTGATAAAATCGCTTTAGTTGGGCCAAATGGTTGTGGTAAAACAACATTGTTGCGCTTAATGCTAGGGGATTTACAAGCAGACAGCGGACGAGTGCATTGTGGTACTAAGTTGGAAGTTGCTTATTTCGACCAGCATCGTGCGGCATTAGACCCAGATAAAACCGTGATGGATAACTTGGCAGAAGGCAAACAAGAAGTCATGGTAAATGGTAAGCCACGCCATGTTCTAGGCTATTTGCAAGATTTTATGTTCCCACCAAAACGTGCGATGACACCTGTTCGAGCACTTTCAGGCGGTGAGCGTAACCGGTTACTGCTCGCGCGTTTATTCCTAAAACCAAGTAACTTATTGATCCTCGATGAACCGACTAACGACCTTGATGTCGAAACTTTAGAGTTACTTGAAGAATTAGTTGATGGTTACCAAGGAACGGTTTTACTGGTTAGCCATGACCGAGAATTTGTCGATAACAGCGTGACAGAGTGCTGGATCTTCGAAGGTAATGGGGTTATTAACCGTTTTGCTGGTGGGTATTACGATGCTCAACAGCAAAAAGCACAAACCGTGAGTTTGAAAGCAGAACAAACGAGTAAAGTGGCTAGCCAAGATAAGCAGACGAAATCGAAAGAAACGGTAAAACGTTCAAATAAGCTCAGTTACAATTTATTACGTGAATTGGAACAATTACCAGCAAAATTGGAACAACTTGAAAGTGAAATTGAAGCGCTGCAAGCTCAAGTTGGTGATGCTGATTTTTTCAACCAACCACATGATGTAACAGAAAAAACGCTGAGTCAGTTAGCGGCAAAAGAAGCTGAGTTAGAGCAAGCGTTTGACCGTTGGCAAGAGCTTGAATTGCTGAAAAACGGCTAATTACGTTTTAATTAAAGGAGCAAATACACTTTGTGCAACCATGAGTCTCATGAACATGTGCTTTGTCCTCAGTGTGACATGTTGGTTGCAGTCCCTGAATTGGAGCAAGGGAGCAAGGCAACGTGTCCACGCTGCGAGACCACATTGGTCTCAAAGTGGCGATATCCGTATAAGCAGCCAGCAGCATATGCCTTCAGTGCATTAATTATGCTGTTTGTTGCCTGCTTATTCCCCTTTGTTAAGATGGGGGCCGCAGGGATTGAAAATGAAATTTCGTTATTTCAAATAATTGAAATTATAGCAACCACACGTTATAGCGGTCTGGCACTCTTTTTTCTATTTTTTTCATTGATTATTCCTGCATTTTGCATGATCACAATTATTCTTTTAGGGTTACAAGTTCATATTCCTAAAAGTATCAAAGTGGTGATAACCCGCATTTTGTTCCAAATGAAAGCGTGGTGTATGGCTGAGATTTTTTTAGCGGGGGTCTTAGTCAGTTTTGTTAAATTGATAGCTTACGGTGATATTGGCATCGGGTTAAGCTTTTTACCTTATTGCGCGTATTGCATGCTACAAGTAAGGGCTTTTCAATGCTTAGATCGCCATTGGCTGTGGAACCGAATTGAAGCGGCTCCGAAGCTAGATAGGCGGTTAATCGTGGGCCAGACAGGTATTAAGCAAGATGTACGTTTATGCCTAGTGTGTACGGCGATTTTACCTGCCGAACAATCAAAATGTCCACGTTGTCACTCCCATGGTAGTGTACGAAAAAACCAAAGTTTACAATGGACTTTGGCGCTTTTAGTCACATCAATTATGTTGTATATCCCTGCTAATGTGTTGCCAATGATGACTACTAATACATTGGGAACGGCATTAAATTCGACGATTATTGATGGTGTGATTTTGTTGTGGGAAGACGGGTCATATCCTGTTGCCATGGTGATTTTTGTGGCCAGTATCATGGTACCTACATTGAAAATGATAGGAATTGCGTGGCTTTGCCTAGATTCTAAAGGGTACGGTAATCGCGACCCGCATCGTATGCACTTTATTTATGAGCTGGTGGAATATGTCGGCCGCTGGTCAATGATAGATGTGTTTGTTATCACTATTTTAGCCTCTTTGGTTCAAATGGGGCAATTGATGAATATTGTCCCTGCGATGGGGATTATTTTCTTTGGTGTGGTTGTTATTCTCACAATGTTTGCAGCGATGACCTTTGACCCTAGATTAACATGGGACCGCTGTGAAAGAAAAAATGCAGTAAATACTGTTGAACAAGAAGGAGTCATCGGGTGACTGATAAAGAAACACCACAGGCCAATGCCAAAATTAGCAAGCTAAAAAGTTGGTCGCCTGTATGGGTGATCCCAATAGTGACGCTCTTGCTTGGTGCTTGGGTCTTATTTTACCACTTTAGCAACCAAGGCCCAGAAGTGACATTAATCACTTACAATGCTGAAGGAATAGAAGCGGGTAAAACGAAAATTAAAAGTCGCAGCGTTGATATTGGCGTTGTGGAAAGCGTGACACTCGATGATAATTTTAGTCGAGTGATCATTAAAGCGCGCTTGAACAATGAAATGAAAGAGTTGCTACGTACCGATTCCGCATTTTGGATTGTAAAACCAACAATCGGGCGTGATGGCGTCACTGGGCTGGGCACATTACTTTCAGGTGCTTATATTGAGCTTCAACCGGGGTTAGCGGCAAAAGAGCATTTCGAGTTCACTCTGTTAGATACCCCTCCTCTTGCATCACCAGATGCTAAGGGCATTCGTGTGGTACTGGTGAGTGATAAGGCAGGGCAATTAAACCCGGGTGACCCTGTATTATTCCGTGGTTACCGAGTCGGTTCTGTTGAAACTAGCAACTTTGATATGGATAAGCGTGATATGCGCTACCAATTATTTATCAATGCGCCGTATGATAAATTGATTAGTTCAAATGTACGTTTCTGGAAAGACAGTGGTATTGCTTTTGATATGTCATCCCAAGGTGTTCACGTTGAAATGGGCTCAATTGCTACACTGCTTACCGGTGGTGTGAGTTTTGATGTTCCAACGGGGTGGGTTCCAGGTGTGAATGTGAAGGAAAATACGGAATTCCAACTGTTTGACAACCAAAGCAGTATTCAAAACTCTTTGTATACACAGTATCAAGATTTTGTCTTATTTTTCTCCGACTCAGTGCGAGGCTTGCAACCAGGCGCGCCGGTCGAGTTCCGGGGTATTCGTTTAGGTACTGTTGCACAAGTGCCTTTTTATACGGAAGGTTTAGACCAATCTCTGGATAATGACTTTAGAATTCCTGTTTTGATTCATATTGAGCCAGAACGTTTCTCTAAAGATGTTGGCAAGAATTTTAATTTAAAAAATGAATTAAATTTAGCATTGAAAGATGGCTTGAGAGCATCATTAAAATCAGGAAATTTACTAACTGGCGCATTATTTGTTGACTTGGATTTTGTGCAAAATGCAGAGCCTTATAAAGGCCCAATGGTGGTTGCTGGCTATAAAATTATCCCAACAACCAGTGCAGGGTTAGCGCAAATTCAACAAAAAGTCATTGCAGTGTTAGATAAAATTAACAATATGCCAATTGAACCGATGCTTAATCAAACCACACAAACATTGGCAGAAGGGCAGAAAGTTGTTAAAGAAGCTAATGCTATGTTAGCACAGCTTAACAAAGTGATGGCGAGTAAAGAGTTCCAGAATTTACCTCATGACTTGCAAAAAACGCTGCAAGAAATGAACCGAGCAATGCAAGGTTTCCAACCTGGTTCACCAGCTTATAATAAAATGGTGGATAACATGCAGCGTTTAGACCAAGTATTGAGAGAAGTTCAGCCACTTTTACGTACCTTGAATAATAAGAGTAATGCACTAGTTTTTGAAGCTGAACCCACGAAGGATGTTGAGCCTAAAGGAGTGAAAAAATAATGAGATATTTATTATCGATATTTGTTTTGTTATTGGCGGCTTGTAGTAGTACCCCAGAGAAAAAGTACTACCAATTGCCAATGAAAACTCCTCAGATACAATCTGCCGAGGTGATGGATAAAGGCCAAGTATGGTTGCAGCGTATTATGTTATCGGATGTACTGACATCAAATGGTATTACCTACCAAACGACAGATGTCAGTTATACCAATGCAAGTACCCACTTATGGGCTAGCCCATTAGAGCAACAACTTGGGCAGTCGATGGTGAGTGAATTATCTGCAGCATTACCTGAAAAATTGGTATCGTTGCAGCCATTACAGAACTCACCGGATACACTTGATATCACTTTAACGGCCTTTAATGGGCGGTATGACGGGAAAGTATTAGTGCAAGGTTTCTGGACTTACTCTCATGATAACAACGTGATCCGCCGTAATTTTGATGTACAGTTAGATCAAAATGAAGATGGCTATCCAGAGTTAGTCCGTACGTTATCGATGGGGTGGCAGCAAGTGGCTGAGAGTATTGCGAAAGAAATAGATAAATACTAGTTATTGGCAACTATTTAAGTAAATTATATTAAATGCACCTTGAATATATGTAGTTTTATATATTTCAGGTGCATTATTATTTTTATCAAATATAGATATTCTTTTAATTTATATATTAGTGAACAATAACTTCTTTTATTCGCTAATATTATGATAAATAAAAGAATGTTTTTATTTTTAATTTAAATCAATGAGTTATGCTAATTGTCACATACAAGTCACACTTATGCTATTTATGACAAATATATGAAAATCTTTACTTGATTTTTTTATCAACGGGCGCTATTTCTATAGAGTACCTATTAAAAAATAGTAGGTGCTGTTTTCTTTTCCATTTAAATGATGAGGGAAGTAAGGCATGAAAAGACAGAAGCGAGACCGTTTAGAAAGAGCTTTATCAAGAGGTTATCAAGCAGGTTTAGCGGGGCGTTCTAAAGAGATGTGCCCATATCAAGCAGTAGATGCTCGGTCGCATTGGCTAGGTGGTTGGCGAAAGGCGATGGAGGACCGAACCGTAGCGGTAGTATAATCCCCATATTCTTTGATCCTTTAGGTTAAATAGCCTGTACTGATTTTTTTGCGTATTTTTGGGTTTTTAAGTTAAAGAGATCAATCAATTTAAGAACCTCCGCCATTGCGGAGGTTTGCATTTCAAAGCTTAGAATGCGCTGGTGTCTTTAAAAAGACCCACTTTTAAGTCTGTTGCAGTATAAATTAACTTACCATCAACTAATACTTCACCGTCTGCTAAACCCATAATCAGTTTACGGTTGATCACGCGTTTAAAGCTGATACGGTAAGTGACTTTTTTCGCGGTAGGGAGAACTTGGCCAGTAAATTTAACTTCGCCAACGCCTAACGCACGCCCTTTACCTTCACCGCCGAGCCAGCCAAGGTAGAAGCCAACTAACTGCCACATTGCATCTAGGCCTAAACAGCCTGGCATGACAGGATCATTTGTAAAGTGGCAGCTAAAGAACCAAAGGTCTGGATTAATATCCAGTTCAGCTTCCACATAACCTTTATTAAATGTACCGCCATCTTCAGTCATACTGACGATACGATCCATCATCAACATGTTTCCTGATGGCAATGGAGGACCATTTTCTCCAAATAACTCGCCTTTACCAGAAGCAATTAAATCATCTTTTGTGTAGGATCCGCGTTTTTCAACCATGTTCTTAAGATAGCCTTTATTATGTGTAGGGCTACAGGATAGCGTACACTTGTACGCTGAACAACTCCGATCTGCTATTTTTTACGCAATCTTTACTTAACTTATCCATTTTAAGAACCAAGGAAGTCTAGTCTTATCTGGTGAATTGGCCTGATTGATACGTTCTTGAATTAAAGCTAACAGGTGTACATTTTCCTCTTCAGCTTGTTGTTCAAAGTAAGGCTGCTTAGTGAGTAAAGTAATGGCTTGAGCAACATGTTCAACAGGCCAAATATGGAACTGGCCTTCTTGTACTGCTTCAACGACAGCAGACTTGGTGCATAAATGGCGCACATTTGCCATTGGGATGATGACACCTTGGTTGCCTGTTAATCCTCGTTTTTCACAGATATCGAAGAAGCCTTCAATTTTCTCATTTACCCCACCAATAGGTTGGACATAACCAAATTGGTCAACCGCACCGGTGATGGCAATTTGCTGATCAATAGGTTGTAGAGCTAATGCACTAATTAAAGCACACAGCTCTGCGAGCGATGCGCTATCACCATCAACTTCACCATAGGATTGCTCAAAGACGATAGAGGCGGAGAAGGGCTGAGGTTGTTCTAATTTAAGCTCGTAATTTAAATAGGCTTGCATAATCATCATGCCTTTGGCATGAATATTACCGCCTAGCTCGGCTTTACGTTCTACATCTGTAAATTCACCATCACCTAAATGCGCAACACAGGTGATTCGCGAAGGTTCGCCAATGGCATCTGGGTGCCCCGGGTATTGCAAAACAGACAAACCATTAACTTGCCCGATGACTTCGCCTTCGGTTTTAACAAAGATTTGTTCTTGTAAAATATCATCTTGAGTACGTTCAGCAAGAAAACTGTGGCGCCATTGGCGATTTTCGTTTGCTCGATTAAATGACTCTTGAGTAAGCAAATGGTTAACATGGTAATGGCTGGCATCGACAAGAGATCGAACTAACCAAAGAATATCAAGAGGAAGATTAAATTTATCTTCACAGTAACGTACAGCTTGTTGGATAAAGGGAAGCCAACCATCAGGCGAAATATTCGGTAATTTATTCGAATCAATAATGGATTTTATGTAACGCATCCATAAGGCCAATTGCTCTTCATCCTCGAAGAACATAACAGGCTCATATTCGCCATAAATAGCGCAGCTAAATAACTCCGGTGCTGTAAATTCAAATTCTTCTAAAGCGAGTCGATCACCAACAATAATAACTTTAAGTTCTAAGGGCTGTGGCTCAATTTCAATTGGTAAAGGTTGATTTTCAGAATAAGGCAACCATTCAAATTGTTGACGGTTAACCATATTTTTTAAGCGAGCCCACATTAAAGGTTGGTTAATTAATGCACTAGCTGCGATAACTAATACACCGCCATTGATTTGATGAAGTAAGCCAGGTACTAAATTCAAGGACGGGGTGACATAGCCGAATAATTGTTCAGGTTCTATCCAATTACGGTACGCGATTTTTTCACGAGAAGAAAAGCGGCTTTTAACACCATTTTTCCACTGAAAAAGTCGGTTATCTTCAGATAACTGATAATCACCATCAATGGTGTTGATCTCTGCTAGCAAGGGGGTAATTGCATTAGCATAAAGGCTAAGATATGCCTCACTTTCATCAGACTTGATAAACATAAAGCGTGTTTGGGCAAATTCATCAACAAAATGTTGTATGCCATCAGACAGCCTAGGCTGAATGTCTGATAAAATTGCAGGAGTCAACGTTTCTGAAGATACAAATTTCGTCTGAAATGACGATAAGTTAGGAATTAGGCCTTGCCATGTTAGTTCTTGACTGATCACTATAATTATCTGCTATTAATAGGGTTATAAATAAAATGCCTGCCAATAAGCTGGGCGTATATGCCTGAACAAGGTTTATTTAATAAATTTGCTAAATAATATTGTTTGTTTTATAAACAAAATTCAGGCTAATTCATTACCCAATGGGCAAGCCTGATATATTAGCCTTTGATAGGCAATCTTGCAGCAATAATTGTTGAATTATCGACTAGAATAACGAAAACATAAACACAATAGGTAGTGTCATTGGCCAAGTTAAGCCAATAAGTATGGCGCTCAATAAACGCATAAAACAGTTCGGGTCTTTTGTAACGAGTAAGGTAAATAGCATTGCGCATACTCCGCCAATCCCATAGATGACGAGTATGTATTCAAATGTGGACATGCAGTTTTATTAATTTGTTAACAGATAGGGGCAGATTGTACACTATTTTCACAAGGGTAGGTTGTCTTCTTTACTGAAAAAGTGAATATTCTACTAAATCGAATATCTGCTTGAGTATTTTGTTTATAATCTTGCTAATATAAAGATAGGTTCAATTTTCTTCAGGAAAAATTATGAAATATCAGCAGCTTGAAAATCTTGAATGTGGCTGGAAATGGGAATACCTCGTCAATAAAGCAAGAGGTGGTGAAGCTATTACCCGTTATATAGAAAGAAGCGCAGAAAAAGAAGCGATAGACTTGCTGCTAAAAATGGAAAATAGACCGATTGATGTACTAAAGTGGATCACTTTGCATATGAATCCTGAGCTTGATAATCGAATGAAACAGAGTATTCGAGCGAGGCGTAAACGTCATTTTAATGCAGAGCATCCCCATACACGTAAGAAATCAATAGATTTAAATTTTTCGGTGTGGCAGCGTTTGTCTAATCTTGCAGTGAAGCGTAATAAAACGTTGTCTGAAACTATTATTCAGTTGATTGAAGATGCGGAACATAAAGATAAATATGAGAGTCAGATGAGCTCATTAAAGCAAGATTTGCAAGCGATCCTCGGGACGTCAAAGGAAAAGGATAATTAACAAAGGTCCGCGGCTCATTACTGTTGTATGTATTCAAGTAGTATGCTTTTATTACGAGATATTTATTTTAAAGTGAATTTTTATATCGTTATATCGTTATATCGTTATATCGTTATATCGTTATATCGTTATATCGTTATATCGTTATATCGTTATATCGTTATATCGTTATATCGTTATATCGTTATATCGTTCCTATTATTCTAATAGTAAAAAAAAACCCCAATATTAATTGGGGTTTTTATGTTCAGTTCGAAATTCAAACTAGGGCTAAGAATTAAGCACCTGGTTGAGTTACAACTTCAGTTGTACCTTGGATTTCGATTTCAACGCGACGGTCTGGCGCTAAACACTCGATCAGAGCAGCACGGCCTTTAACATCGTCACATTTGTTACCAGTTACTGGATCTTCTTTACCACGACCTTCTGCAGCGATTGCGCTAGCTGGAACGCCTTTAGCAACTAAGTAGTCAACTACAGACTGAGCACGTTTTTGTGACAGTGGCAGGTTGTAGTTTTGTGAACCGATACGGTCAGTGAAACCAACTACCAGTACGCGACCTTGAGTTGGGTCGATGCTGCTAAGTTCGTTGTACAGCTCATTCAGAGCTTCTTGACCTTCTGGTTTCAGGCTTGCTTTGTTGAAATTAAACAGAACGTCTGAACGCAGTGTAAAACGTTTGTTTTCAACAACTGGAGCTGGAGCTACAACTGGAGCTGGAGCAACAACTGGAGCATCAGCTTGACCGAAACGGTAAGCAACACCAACACTCAACATACCGTTGTCTGGACGAGTACCGATATTGTCTTTGTCACCTAAGTTGCTAACCCATTGGTAGTCTAAACGAGTCGCCCACTCTGGAGTGATTGCGTACTCAAGACCCAATGCGTATACAGGTGCAACGCCAGTGTCAGTTTCTTTGAAACGTTCGCCATTTTGGTGAGCTTTAGCTTCAGTACGGTAAACCATACCACCTAAACGAGTGTAAACGTCTAAGTCATCAATGATTGGATAGCTTAATTTGGTAGTTAATGAAACACCCATAGATTTCAGGTCACCGCTGTTACCAGCGCCTTTGTATTTCATTTTACCGAACCAATCGTAGCCTAGCTCAAAGCCTAAGTATTGGTTATATTGGTAACCAGCGTAGGCACCTGCACCGATTGTGTCACGGTCAGTGCTGTTACCAACAGTGCCCCAACCTGCATAGTCTGTACCAGTTTTTGCTGGGTTCAGGCTAGTATCTTCATAGTGAGACCAACCTAATTTAGCACCGGTATACCAAGTGTTATCTTTTGGAGCTGCTTGTGCAACGGTTGCAAAAGCTGCTACTGCCACTGCTACTGCGATAGCTGTTTTTTTCATTTTTACGCCTCGTTATCATCCAATATTGGCTTGGCTTCGCTGAGCCTTATTATATGCCATTGGTTTAATTTACTTGCTAGGTTTCGCAGACATTATCTACAAAAAAATAATAAAAGTAAAAAAATAATGCCATAAGCCGAACAAGCTAAAGTCTACAACGAACTTAAAAAGATACAAGTAGAGTGAGCAATAATCGTTAAAAAAAGTATTTTTTTAGTGTATAAATCAGAGAGATATGTATATTTTTCGTAATGATTATTTTTTATCTATCTGATTGATCTACAATACTTTTAATTTAACTTTAGAGATAAATATTTCTAAAGGTTAAATTTAGTAAGAAAATTCTTAATCTTAGCTAGTGATAATGATTTGAGTGAATTTTTAAGTGGTTTGGCTGTCCTGCATGTGTACTAACAATATTATATGTTCCCTGTGGACGCATAATTAAACCGATAGAACGACCTTCTTGAGCTGCACATTGTAAGCGAACAAAATCTTGCTCGCTTATTTCCGGTAGCCACCCTAGAACCACACTATAATTACCACTTCTTAGTGCTTTTTCCATGGCATCAATCGTAGTGATATCTTCCATATGATTTAATTGCATAACTTTATGAGTAGGTATACCTGATTGTTCTAACCAGTGTTTACTTAGCCTTTTATTTGGACTTAGCCAAAGTAACCAGCGCGATTGAACCCCAAACTGACGAAGCATTGGTAATAAAATATAATCCATAATAGGGTGTTTTTCATCGTAAACAAGTTCGCTCACCATACCTTGTTGCATAGAGCTATTGGTAAGCCCTGTAGCAGGGATTGATTGTGCGTAATTATTAAGAGAATGTTCTGTTGAGTTGTTCCAAGAATAGATGCTCATAATTTACCTCGTTACAATGCTGTATGAACATACAGTAACTGTATATCCATCCAATATCAAGACTATTTTTTCAAAGCGCTTCGCAACTTTGTTGTTTTTCTCCGCATTCTTCTTGGCATTTTTTATGGAAACTCTCAAAATTGGTTACGCGTAATTATCTGTAAAAAAAGAAATTATAAAATTAATTTTCTAAAGGATGAAAATTGAGCATACCCAAAAAGGAGTTTGGTAATGTTGTTAGAAGAAGAAAAAATTTTTTATTTATCCGGTTTGTTAAGTCAATTTGGCGCATTAAAACGTAAAAATCATTTTGGTGGATTTTGTTTACTAGTCGATGATGCAATTGTGGGGCTGGTACTTGATGGTTGTTTTTATTTGCGTGGTTGTTTAGTGGCGAGGAGCCACTTTGAAGCGTTAGGGTTTAATCGGTTAGTTTATAGTAAAAAAGGGATTCCATTGGAAATGCGGTACTATCAACTTTCGGAACAAGTTTGGTATGACGAAGTTTTGTTTCTCCAATATATTGCGTTGGCGTACCGTTCAGCTATCGAGGAATTAAAACAAAAGCAATCAATGACCATGCGTATAAAGGATTTACCCAATATGAATATGTCAGTTGAGCGTGCTCTAGGGAAAATTGGTGTGGCTCATGTTGATGATTTGCGCATGATGGGCGCAAAGGCTTGTTTTATGAAGCTAAAAAAACATGGTAGGAATAACCCCAGTATCAAGCTACTAATTGGCTTAGCAGCTGCAATAGAAGGGTGTCATAGTGCTGTTTTGCCTAAGGATATCAAACAAGAGCTAATTGCTTGGTATAATAGCTTTGAGTTGACGTCAGCCTAAACTCACTGAAAACGACTTTTACTATTAATATAATCAATATTACATATACGCTATATGAAGATGAGTGGGTATTGAGAATTTTAATACCCGCTCATCGGTATATTTATGTCGCACTGATAGTACGAATGATTTGCTGTATCTCAGGGATTAGTTCAAGTAATAACTTAGTTTGCTCCATGATAAGCAACGTTTTTTCGTCATCACTTGTTGAAATATCATCTATGCGGTGTAATAGACTATGGCGAAGTTTATCTGACTTTTCATCAATAACTAATGGGTCAATGGTTGTGATTTGCAAGGACGATTCAACATAGCAAATAGCGTCGTTGAGTAATGAAAGATTACTTTCATTTTGCATTTTTTCACGATGTGCACCTAATGCTGAAATATAACTGAGTAAAGTATGGTTTAAGCAAAGAAGGCGAAATGCTTGTTCTTGGGTGATTCGATAAGACTTAGGGTCAGAAGCCATATTGGAAACAATCGATGCAAACTCTGCATCATTATTGTGTGCATCTCTACGAGCAACTCGATACTCAAGGCGGTTGTCTTTACCTTGGTAGTATTGCTGTAAAATAGCATCTAAATAACGGCAGTTGCTATCCATGGTTTTTTGAATGATTTGGGGGAGTTGGCGGAATTTCCAATCTGGCCAAATAAAGCTGACGGCAAGTAATGCGATAAAACAACCTATTAATGTGTCAATGATCCGTGGAAGTGCAACATCAAACCCTTCGCCCAATAGATTAAAACAAAACAAAACAAGAAGTGTGATAAATAATGTTGCTTGGGCATATTGGCTACTGCGAAACATAAAAAACAGTAAGCCAGAAATAACGATTAGCGTAAGTTGCCCTTCCATTGAGGGGATTAAATTCAGCAAAGGTAAACCAATGAGAATACCAACAATAGTTCCTATTATGCGAAGGGCTAAGCGGCGTTTAGTGGCGCTGTAGTTAGGTTGGCATACAAATAAGCTAGTGAGTAATATCCAATATCCTCTTTCCATATCAAATAGTTGGATAATAATATAGCCAGTACAAAGGAGAATTGACATTCTTACTGCATGACGAAATAAAGATGATTTTGGCGTTAAATGGTGCTTAACCCGCGAAATAATATCACTAATACCTGATAACGATTCATCAGATAACTGCTCTATCTGTTTATTATTTTGCTGCCATGCACTTTGCTCAAGGCTCAAGCCTTTAAGCTGAACATCAATTCCTTTTAAGTTTTTAAGTAGGTTATACAGGGCTTTAATTTCATGAAGTTCAGGCGATTGCTGTTTTAGTAGCTGTAGCGATTTTTCAATGTAAGCGAAGGTACGTTCAAAACGAGGATTATGTTGGTATTGTTTACGCCATAAAACAGATTGAGCAACTTGTTGGCAGGCTCTCGCTTGCATGGTTAATAGGCGTTGAAAACGAAATAAAATATCACAGTGACGTAAAGTGCGGCTAAGCTGTTGATATTGTATGTGGGATGAACTTGCTCGTTCGTGAATGTCTTGAGCAACAAAATAATATTGTAGCGAATTTCGTGTACCTTTTTGTCCCCGATCCCCTTTTAATCGACTCAATAATGCAATTTTTGCTTGGTTCATGGTGCTAACCAAGTGGCTGTTTACTAATGCTAAATCATAAACAGAGCGTTGGTAGTCATCTTCTAAATCAGGATCAAATAAGTTAGCTTTTGCGTCTAAATAAGCTGAAAGTTGCTGATAACATTGGGTTATTGCATCTTGTAATGGCCTTACAGGAAATAAAATATGCCCAATCAAGGTTAAAATATTATACCAAATTGCCCCTGTCAGTAATAATGCGGGTTGTTGGTACCAAGTATCAAAAATGGGTACGCCGAGCATGGTATAAATGGCAATTAATAGTGCACCAAATGCGATGGTAGCGTATCGCTGTCCTAAAGCACCAAGAAGAATAAAGCCACACGTAGAAAATGCGAGGCCAAAAAAGAAAAATAAAGGATAGGGAAAAAGAAGTTCAATAGAAACAGATGCAATAAAAAAGCAAAAAAGTGTAATAATTAAATTTTTTATTCTACCAGTTAGCCTATCATCTAAGTCAGTTAGTGCTGCAGCAACGACACCCAATGTGAGTGGGATGGTGATTTTAGGCTCTTGACCTAACAACCATGGCACTAAGGTTGCGCCTGTCAGGGCTATAAATATTCGGATATAATATAAAATATGGCTGTTATATAGCACACGACGATAACTGGTAAGCAGTGTTAACACAAAGTACCTCAAAGGTAAGACAAGCCTTAATCTATATAGGATAGCTTGTTTGCAAGGAATAAAAAACCGTTTGGAATCAAGCCAACCGTATTTTTGTCATTGATTTTCTCAGGTGCAGGACGTATGGAACTGAAATCAACACAGATTGGACAGCGTCTGGCTCAGCATCCCTACAATCGGGTTCGCTTACTCAACGCAGGTATTGAAGTCAGTGGTGAAAACCACCAATATCTTATCCCATTTAATGAACTCATTGATCTTCGTTGTAAGAGAGGGATTGTTTGGGGGGAGTTAGAATTTGAAATTGTGAATGAACAGGTTGTTCGTTTACATGGCACGGAATGGAAACAAACTCAGCGCTTTTACCATTATTTAAATGAAAAATGGCAGCAATGGAGCACTGAAATGAGTCAAATCAGTGCTCATGTATTGACTGAGTTAGTTAATACGATTGAACAATTGACTCAGCAAGATCATTGGTTGACATTACATCAATTGGCTGAAATAAAGGATAAAATATCACAAAAGTTCTCATCATTGCCTATGCCTTTAGCACGCATTTCATTGTTTGAAAATTGTGCATCACAGTATCAAGAATGCCTGAATTGGCTAAATAACAGCCAAGAATGTCGAAAACAAATTAATGACTATTGGTGTGAGTCTGTTTTAGTTCGTTATCACGATTTTTTCCAGCAAGTAGAAACATCACCTCTCAATTATTCTCAGTCCTTATCTGTGATCAATGGTGAGGATAATGTATTAGTGCTGGCGGGGGCTGGAAGTGGTAAAACATCAGTCCTAGTCGCCAGAGCGGGTTGGCTTATCTTGCGAGGTTTGGCAAAACCAGAACAAATTCTCTTGCTGGCTTTTGGTCGTAAAGCTGCGGATGAAATGAACGAACGTATTCACTCATGCCTACAACAAGATATTGAAGCAAAAACTTTTCATGCTCTTGCTTTACACATTATTCGTGAAGGTAGCAAAAAATCGCCCGTGATTAGTGAGTTAGAAACAGATACTCAAAAACGGCATACATTATTATTAAATGAATGGCGGGAACAATGTTCGGCTAAGAAAGCGCAAGCAAAAGGGTGGCGTGAATGGCTTTCTGAAGGGTTACAATGGAAAATTCCAGACGGTGAATTCTGGAAAGACGAAAAAATTAGCACTAAAGTCGCTACTCGGTTAGACCGTTGGCTAAGCTTAATGCGTATGCATGGTGGTAGCCAGAAGGACATGATTGAGAATACGGCGGAAGAAATAAGAGATCTTTTCCAAAAACGTATTCGTTTAATGGCGCCGTTATTGAAAGCGTGGAAAAGCGCATTGAAAGATGAAGGCGCAATTGATTTTTCAGGATTAATTCATCAGGCCATCAATATTCTAGAAAAAGGGCGTTTTATTAGCCCATGGAAACATATTTTAGTTGATGAGTTTCAAGATATTTCTCCTCTTCGCGCTAAGTTATTGCAAGTACTACGCAAGCAGAATAAGCAAACAACGTTATTTGCTGTTGGAGATGATTGGCAAGCTATCTACCGGTTTAGTGGCGCAGAATTAGACTTAACCACATCGTTTGAACATAACTTTGGTATTGGAGAACTTTGCGCTTTAGACACAACTTATCGTTTTAATGAGCGTATAGGTGAGGTTGCTAATCAGTTTATTTTACAAAACCCTATGCAGTTAGATAAGCCATTGAATAGCTTAACTAAAGGAAATAAAAAATCCGTTATTCTTCTGTATGAAGATGCACTGGAACGTTTATTGGATAAAATGAGTGGTTATGTTCTTGATGATGAAACGATATTAGTGCTCGCTCGCTATCATTATTTAAAACCTAATATATTAGGTAAAGCCAAGACCCGTTGGCCAAAATTAAATATTCAGTTTATGACTATTCATGCCTCAAAAGGGCAGCAAGCAGACCATGTGATAATTTGTGGTTTGAATAGTGGAAAGGATGGTTTCCCTGCTCCTGCGCGAGAATCAATTATTGAGCAAGCATTACTGCCTAAGCCAGAAGATTTTGACCATGCAGAAGAAAGACGTTTGCTATATGTTGCATTAACACGGGCTAAGCAGCGAGTTTGGTTGCTTTATCATCCAGAAAAGCCGTCAGAATTTGTTGATGAACTCAAGCAATTGGGTGTTCCAAAGCAAAAGAAACCTTAAGGTAATCTTATTTTGTATTAAGCGCCAGAATGTTGTGGCGCTTAATATTGATAGATTAGTTAGTCCGTTTAGTTAAGTAGCTTTGGTAATCAGGAATAACAATGTCTATCGCATTATCAAAATAGGGGGAGGTAATTAAAAAATCAGCGGTTGCAGGGTTGGTTGCGACAGGAATATTCCAAACTGTGGCTAAGCGTAGTAAAGCTTTAACATCTGGGTCATGAGGTACTGCATTAAGAGGGTCCCAGAAGAAAATCAATAGGTCGATTTTTTGTTCTGCAATCATTGAACCTATTTGTTGGTCTCCCCCCATTGGGCCACTTAACATACTGGTAACTGGCAATCCAGTGTGCTGGTTAATTAAATTACCGGTTGTTCCTGTTGCATATAAATTGTGAGTTTGAAGCCGTTCATTGTTTTTCTTAGTCCAAGATAATAATGAGGGTTTACAGTGGTCATGGGCAACCAAAGCAATATTTTTTGAGGCTGTAATTTTACGGGTAGTTGATTCCATGATATTCCCTTAAATAAGATGCGAGATAGACATCTTTAAAAATTGAATGAGCAAAGATATACAACATATATCATAATGCTAATGAATAGTTTATAGATTTTGGGAGATATTTTGATGAGAGATCAAGAAATTGCTGAAATTTTAAAGAGTGTTCGGACTATCGCTTTAGTTGGGGCGAGTGATAAAGCAAATAGGCCGAGTTATGAAGTTATGGAATATCTTTTGCATCAAGGCTATACCGTTATTCCAGTGAGCCCAAAATTGGCAGGGCAAACTTTATTAGGGCAGCTTGTATACGAAAAGCTTAGTGATATACCAGAGCCTATTGATATGGTCGATGTATTTCGTAATGCAGAAGCTGCAATAGGAGTAGCCAGGGAAGCGGTAGAAGTAAAAGCTAAAGTTTTGTGGTTACAAAAAGGCGTGATTAGCGAAGAAGCGCAAAAAATCGCTTTGCAGGCAGGTTTACAGTTTGTTATGGATAAATGCCCAAAACAAGAAATCCCTGCATTAGGCCTTGAAAAATAAACTACATTTTAGCATTAAAAAGTAAAGCAGCTTGTTAGCTGCTTTACGGTTGCGTTCATAAATAACAATATCGATATTTGCAGGTTAGTTGCGAAGGCGAGGTGCTTGCAACTGAGACCTTATTGATTCCGCTAGTTCATCCATTGATGGTTGTTCTGGATGGTCTTCTGCGGTTTCATAGGTAATTTGAGCTTCGGCCAAATAAGTATGAACAGCATCCCCATTGTCATCTTCCATAACAACATGATACCAAGGTAGATCGCGTAGTGTGCTGTTAGCGGCAATATCATCATCATGTGGTTGTTCGAGCGAATACTCAGCGTCTACATCTACAACAACGCCTAAGTAGCCGAGAAGTTTGTGTCTAACTTGTTGCCCGATTCCATATTTACTGGTGATCATCATAGCGACCTCCTAAAAGCCTTGCTTATACTTCAAACTATATATGGGCAGTGCTACGCGTTTTCAAGCTAAGATATGGACAATTATCAATAACGCAATACACTGTCTTTATACGTAACTATCAAAAGCAGTGCCTCATTTAGCAGATTATCTGTTCAATGAATAAAAAACAACTGTTAAAAGAAGGTATCAATACAATATGCTCTGACAATGGAGGCTCACATGACTGCATCTGGTCGTTATTTTTATATTTATGGTCGTGTTCAAGGGGTTGGGTTTCGTTACCAAACCTATCATTGGGCTAATCAGAATGGCATAAAAGGCTTTGTGTGTAACCGGGATGACGGCAGCGTTAAGTTAGCTGTTTATGGCTCAGAGCAAGATATTGAGTTTGTTGATGACTGGCTGAAAGCGGGTGGTCCTCCGGGAGCAAAGATAGACCATTTTTTCACCGAAAATTGGAAAGCTGAGCCAATAGCGGATTTTAGTGTCCGCTATTAGCAATAAATTAAATACATTTCACCGGTTTTGGCAGGCCAGCAAGTTTAGTGGCTTGCTTAGCTG
Organism: Providencia sp. PROV116; assembly: GCF_028482485.1. Lineage (NCBI taxonomy): Bacteria > Pseudomonadati > Pseudomonadota > Gammaproteobacteria > Enterobacterales > Morganellaceae > Providencia > Providencia sp. PROV116. Next base: position 62,468 of record NZ_JAMPQO010000006.1, read on the forward strand.
GGCCTTTTGGAAATAGCCGGTATAAATAGCGGCTATTGCCTTTTTCTTCCCCAAATTGTTGAGAAACTGCTTTAACCAACATACGGATAGCCGGTGAGGTATTAAATTCCAAGTAGAAATTCCTGACGAAACGGATAATTTCTAGGTGTTCATTAGTAATTTCAATATCTTCTTGCTGCGCGAGTAAAGGGATTAATTCTTCACTCCATTGTTGGCTATCAAGCAGGTAACCTTGCGCATCTGTTTCTATTTCTTGATTATTAAAAACCAACATATTCTTATTCAACTCAAATAAAATTAGAACGTAAATTTAGCAAAAATTGGGATATAACCCAAGTAAAGTCGTTAGAATGTCGATATTTTCATCTAACAGTATGAAAGACGTATATTTTTAAAGCGAATGATCAAATTAGGGGTTTACATCCAATGAGAGGATGTTTATAGTGCACGTCATTGCGGAGGGGTGGCCGAGCGGCTGAAGGCAGCGGTCTTGAAAACCGCCGATGGGAAACCATCCGAGAGTTCGAATCTCTCCTCCTCCGCCATCTTCACTTCTAGTAACGTCTTCCAAAGTCTTTCAATCCCAAGTAAATCAAGCATTCCAACTAAATCCCATTATTCCAACGTCTACTAACGTCTATTGAAAACTACCCCCTTTAGGTGGTACATTTATACTCCATAATTTGAGTGCCCCCAAATGAAGCTAATCATTATACTAGCTGATGCCAGAAGAAAGCGTGATGATGCAAAGAGATTACTGGTGGAGGGAATTGACCCAAACCAACAACCCAAAGAACAAAAGCTGGTGGAATGGGCTAAAAAATAGCAGGGGAATTTATTAAGCACCATAATTCACCATAAGATATGGTGCTTGTGAATTAGCCGTGTAAGTTAATTGGTATTCATTTTTAATTGTTCTTGATAATGCTGAATTTTAAGCTTTAAGTTACTTAAGTGTTCATTTAGAGATAAAATTTGCTTTTCAAGATTAGCGTAGTGTTCAGTAAGCAAATTCATTCTCTCAAATGAAGTTGATGTTCCTATATTTCTTAGTGCCGCGTATTCTTTAATCTTTTTTAAAGGCATGCCGGTTTCTTTTAAACGAGTGATAAACTTAACCCATTCAATATCATCTTCAGAATAGTACCTATGATTGTTTGCTTGTCTGGATGATTTCAATATTCCTTCTTTTTCATAGTATCTAAGGGTGTATATGGTGAATCCGGTTAGTTGTGCAAACTGACTGATTGAATAATTCATGTATTACCTAGAAGTTTCTTGACCTAGAGTTAACTCTATCCTTTACCCTTTTGAAACTTTTGTCAAAGAGGGTATGTCATGAGAAATAAACATTATGCGGTTATTACAGGTGCGAGTTCAGGTATTGGTCGTGCAATTTCAATAAAATTAGCTGAGCGCGGATTTAATATTATTGCTGTAGCAAGGCGAGATTCCTTGTTGAATGAATTAAAAATCGAATTGCGTAAAATTAATCAATACATTGAGGTCGTAACAAAATCATGTGATTTATCTATTACAGATGATGCTATTTCACTTTATGAGGAACTGAAAGCTTTTGATATTCGGGTATGGGTAAATAACGCCGGTGTTGGATATTATGGGGAAGCATTCTCTCAGTCAATAAAAGATGCACAAACTTTATTAAATTTGAATATCAATACACTCGCAGTTCTATCGTTAATGTTCGTGCGTGATAATCAGAATATTGATGATTCACAGTTGATCAATGTAAGTTCTGCAGGAGGATATACTATCGTACCTACAGCCGTTACCTATTGTGCTTCGAAATTCTTTGTTAGCTCTTTTACTGAGGGATTAGCTCATGAATTATTGAACTTGGATGCTAAGATTAAAGTAAAATTACTGGCTCCAGCAGCGACCAAAACAGATTTTGGTCGAATTGCTAACGGAGTAGAATATTATGATTACGATAAAGTTTTTGGTACATATCATTCTAGCGAGGAACTAGCTGATTTCTTCATTCAGCTATATGACTCAAACAATGTTGTTGGATATATAGATAGAGAGAGCTTTAGCTTTAAATTACTAGATAATAAAATGCCTTACGCAAATAACAATAAATTTAATCAAAAAATATAAGTACGAAAAAACCGCCAAAGCATAAGCTGAGGCGGTTATGTATAATTGGCTTTATCAACTAAAGGGATCACCAGATGAAAAAAATCATGATAATAAAGCCAGTTGTACTAATGCTTATATGATGGTTGCTAGGCAGAATATACGTTAACGAAATGTTAATAATATAAGGTGTTTTTTGTTGATCTAATGGCGTTTTTATTTGTATTTTTTGGCTTAATCAGACATGAGAGTAAATAGCATGCAGTTTTGAGTTACCATCCCACATAACTAAATAATGATTAATACCATGGGTTATAAGTAAATCATCAAGGTTAGTTTCATCAAAAAATTTCAGTGGATAGAAAGATAGTAACTTGTTGAAATTGTTTTATAAATATAATATTTAATATCTTAATGCCATGGATTTTATCAAGATGAATAAATTATTAGTTCCAATTTTTTGTATTGCTTCTTTATCAGGATGTGCGGTGACTGAGTATAATTATGTTCCTGACTCACAAAAAATCAGTGAGCCTAAAATAGGTCAGGTCAACCATATTACAGTAGGGCAACCCTTAGTAAGAGAAGGCAATATTAGTGAAATAGACGGAATTAAAGTATTAAACCCTGTGCAGATAGATTTGGCATACAAAATTATTCCGGGTGTATTCAAAAAGGTGGGCTCAAGTGATAAAGGCGATTTTTATATGCCAGACCAAATAATTGACTCTGGTTCGGTCGTTGTTGAGGTTTTAGGGCAACCTTGGAATTCACTTTTAATTAAAAAAGGGTCTAGTCCTAATGAAATTTGTATCGTAACGGATGTCAATGTTGCTGTTTGTAGCGATAAAGCACAAATCGAACAGGTAAAATTAAATAATTCTGATGGTAATTCATTTGAACAAGCCTTAATTTTCAATGGGATAAATGACCAGGTTGTCGATATTAGTTATCAGAAAATAGGTTCGAATATTGAGAACCAAGGATTTGGCGATACGATTCAGTATAATCTTAAAAACAGCGACATTATTTCTTATCGAAATGTAAAATTAAAAGTTATTGATAGCTCAGAAAATTCATTAACCTATACAGTGATAAGCAATTTTTCTGACAATTAATGTATGTCGCATTAATTAACCAATTGAAAAACAGCGTTAAACTAAATTTAATCTCTAGTTAAGCGCTGTCTCGGCATCTTTTCTCGTGTTGCTATCTTGCTAACTTCAAAATATTTGGATCACATCGACAATTGTAGAATATTGTCTTTTTAGTATACGTCACATACTCTAAGTTAAATTGATTTAACTTAGAGGGTGTTATTTATGATGAATATCCAATCTGACCACAATAGCTTTTTTATTTTATCCGATGACAAGCAAACTCGTCTTGCCGAGATAACCTTTGTTTATACTGGCGATGAACTGGTAATTATTGACCACACCGTGGTTGATGAAAGCTTAAAAGGACAGGGCATTGCAAAGTTATTAGTTGCTAAGGTTGTTGAGCGAATGAGAAATGAAGGACGAAAAATTATTCCATTATGCCCTTTTGCAAAAGCAATATTCGATAGAACACCTGAATACAGTGATATCCGCCAATAACATTTGCTAATTACTGATGAGGTAAGTATGAGTATTCAATTTAATGATAAAATACCTGATTTACAGTTGATTACCGCACGTTCGAAGGATGTTGGTGGGCTTTCTGTTGCACGAGTTTTGCCAACAAGGGAGCGTAGGCTAATAGGAGCTTGGTGTTTTCTTGACCACGCGGGCCCGACGGTTTTTAAAGGCGACTCAGAGGGAATGAAGGTATCACCTCACCCTCATACTGCTTTACAAACATTCACTTGGATGATTGAAGGTGAAGTATTGCATCGAGATAGCCTTGGTTATGAGCAGGTTATTCGGCCAGGACAGGTTAATTTAATGACAGCAGGTCATGGGATCAGTCACTCTGAAGATACCTATGGAGAGAGCCGGCAGTTACATGCTGTGCAATTATGGATTGCTTTACCTGAAGCAGTTAAAGATATTTCCCCACGCTTCGACCATTATCCTACGTTACCTCGTTGGGCTGAAGGCGAAATTCATTTTAATTTATTAGTTGGGGAATATGGCACTTATAAAGCACCAACATTGACATTTTCACCGTTGATCGGGCTTGATATTATTGCGAAGAAAACCGCTCGACAAGTTTTAACTTTACGATCTGAATTTGAATACGGTATTTTTGCCGTAAGTGGAAGTGCCATTATTGAAGGACAGCAAATTAAGAGTAATGAATTAGTTTATTTAGGCAAAAATATAACAGAAATTTCTATAGAGCTAGCTTCAGATAGCCACATTTTATTACTTGGTGGTGAGCCTTTAAATGAGTCAGTACTAATGTGGTGGAATTTTATTGGTCTAACTAAAGCCGATATTCATGCCGCAGTTGAGGAATGGAACCAAGGAAACCCACGTTTTGGTCGTGTTTTTAACGATGAGCGCGAGCCAACACCAGCTCCAATTATGCCATAATCAATTTAAGTAACTCCTTTGTTATTATTTTATAAAAAAGGAGTTACAGCCATTGCTATTCTCTATTATTTTTTCATATTTATATTTATATTTATATTTATATTTATATTTATATTTATATTTATATTTATATTTATATTTATATTTATATTTATATTTATATTTATATTTATATTTGTCTTTAGCCGAAAATGGCTTTGGATTTAATTTAAGACTCATTTTTATACTCATATTATGGGTTCATAACCTGACTTTTATCGAAAAACTGATAATATGTATAAAAAAGGCTATTTTTAAGTCAAAGCAAGCCGTAGCTGTTAGAGGTGGACGATAGAAATGAGTAAAAAATACCCATTGGGAATCGTTTTTTTAAGTTTATTCCCTATTTCTTTTATATCATTAGCGTTTCAAGAACAGCAATATAACCCAGTCGTGTTTAATCTGGCTCAACTTTATGATTTCAATCCTGTTAGAGGTGCTGTTAAGCAAATAAAATCAGTTGTTTATAATGAAGATAAATCAATTAATTATGAATCAATGTTAAAAATTGGCCATGATGGTTGTGTGGAAAGTTTTACTTTTGATCAAAAGAAAGATGAGTATTTAAACGGTACTCATAACTATCTTTTTGTAAAACGAGTTAAAAATAAATTGATTGGTAGGGATGTTAGTGGTCCTGTCGAAATGGTGATAGGTGATAACTGTCAAATAATATCTAAAAAAGATTCAAATGGTGAATTAATCTACCAATATAACAAAGATGGCATTATTGCTGGCTCATTGCTTGCTGACACGAAAAAACAATATAGCAAAAATGATTATAATGAATTTAAACTTCCAACAACGATAAAATATTTTAAAGATAATGCACTCATTTCAGAGACTATAGTCACTTATGGGAAAGATATGAGTAAGCCGTTTGATCATACAATGGATATCCGTGCATTGGGACAAACGATATTATTAGTCAATTCTAAGTGCGATTATAATACTAAAAATATTGCCTATAAATGCAACTTTACTTTAAATCTTAATTCGAATGGTAATAATATTAAATTACTAAAAAATAGCATTACTGAAGTCGATTTTTATTAAATATAGGAGATGTTTAATGGCTATTTCTGCAAGAAATCAACTTACAGGTGTTGTTGAGTCGGTTGTTATCGGCTCAGTAAATGATGAAATTATTTTAAATTTAGGTAATGGAGAAAGCATTGCTGCAATCATCACTAAAAACAGCACTAAACAGTTAGGGTTAGAAAAAGGCAAACAAGCAGTTGCGGTGATTAAAGCACCTTGGGTTGTTCTTGTTTCTGATGCACAAGAGTACCAATTTTCAGCACGTAACCAATTCGATGGCAAAGTAGAGTCTATTGAAAAAGGTAGTGTAAACTCAGTCGTTAATGTAAAAACGGATGCAGGAACATTATTATCAGCAGTAGTAACGAATAACAGTACAATTGAAATGGGGTTAGCAGTGAACAGTAAAGTAACTGCCATAGTTAAAGCCTCTTCGGTTATTTTAGCAACCAAAAAGTAATGGTGTTCTTATTTTATAAAAAGCGGCCATTGTAAATGAAGTGGCCGCCTTTTCTATTTCTGACATGAAATTAAGAGCTGACTAGTATTTAATATCTTAATTTTATTGCCTTTTTTTTCAATCAATTTATCACTGACAAGTTTAGATAGTGTTCGATTTAATTGCCTAACGGAGACGCCTAGCATTGCGGCTAAAGAGTCACGCTTTTCTAATTGAAAACTTTCTCCATTCTGCTTTTCAGCAAAAGTAAGATAGCGTCTTAATTTATATTCAACTGAATATGATGCACTGGAGTGTAACTGTGATGTGTTATAAAGCTTTTTACTAAGGTGCTGACAGATAAATTGCAAAAATAATGGTGAGTAAATTTCTTTTTTTCGGATCATAGATAAAGGTAGCGCAAGTAAGTCTGCATCTGTAACTGCTTGGATCGTATTATAGATACGGTCATTTTCAAGATTGCTTTGAAAAAGTTCTAAATCACCAATTATAGAAAATGTATTTTCAAATGAAAAAATGACTTTGCAACCGTTAGTTTCATAACGTTCAATTTGCAGTTTCCCGTTAACAAGGAAGTAAAGGTGACTGATTTGGCTATCTTGAAATATTAAATATTCTTTGGCCTTTATGTGGATAAGTTTTGTATTTTTGAGAGTTTCGTCAGAAATGATTTTATCAAGTTGATGATGAGTAATAAATTCTGCACGCTTTATTGTAGAGTTTATTGCTTTCATTGTTATAACCATTTTTCGCTTGAAATTATACTTAAATCATACTCGTTTTTTTCATTTAAAAAAGGACATATGTCCTTTTTTAAATGGTAATAACCTTGCTAGTTTATTAAAAAATAACTCGCAGGATATTAACATGAAAGTCCCTTTAAAACCGTCAAGCGTATTTACTAAAAGCATAAAAGCAGCAATTAACGTAATGCCAAAAGTTGAACTACACGTACATTTAGATACATGTTTAAGTTTTTCTTATGTTAAACAAACCATTCCAATACTAACGTTTAATGAGTTTAAACAAGGCTTTATTGCACCAGAAAGATGCGAAGATCTTGGCGATTTTCTACGTTGCATTGAACCGCAACTTAATATATTACAGACAAAATCTGCTATTGGGCTAGCGGTTGATGATTTGTTTGAGCAATTAAAAATGGATAATGTAATTTATACAGAAATTCGGTTTGCTCCTTTATTACATACTCAACATGGTCTTTCAAGCCGAGAGGTTGTCGATATAACATTAGATGCGATGAATTCGGCAGTTGTAAAGTACGAAATAGAAGCTGGCTTGATTTTGTGTACTTTGAGGCATTTTACTGCCTCTCAAAGTCTTGAAACGGCAAAATTAGTTGTAGAGTATCAATCTCGTGGTGTTGTAGCACTAGATTTAGCTGCCGATGAGGCTCGCTTTTCATTAGACAATCATGAAATTGCATTTAACTATGTCAGAGAGCATGGCGGCAATGTTATCGCACATGCTGGAGAGGCTTTAGGCTATGAAAGTGTGATTGAAACATTAGATAAATTAAAAGTTTCTCGTATAGGACATGGGGTTAGAAGTATTGAAAATTCAAATACGATTGAAAAGCTCAAAGCGTTAAATGTATTACTTGAAGTTTGCCCAAGTTGCAATTTGGTGTGCAATGTCTTTGATAGTATCGAAAACCACCCTATTAATAAGTTGAAACAGCAGGGCGTTAAATTAAGCATAAATACAGATGCGCGAACAGTTGCGGATGTAACATTAAATAAAGAGTACCAATTATTGCATGATATATTTGGTTGGAGTATTGCTGACTTTACTGAGTGTAATGTAAATGCATTACTGGCGAGTTTTATTGCAGAAGAAAAAAGAGCATTGTTAATGAAAAAGCTACTAAATTAATAGAGGTGATAGAAAAAGAAGGAGGTCTTTATCCTCCTTCGCTATTGTGGTTAATTATATGTAATACCATGCAAACTCCAATGATGAGTAATCTCTCTAATGATTAATAAAAAAGCACTGAATTCGCTATTTGTCGGTAATTGTGTTGAATGAATGGGGCTGCCATTAATCACATCGACCAATTCATTAAAAGCATCTTCAATCTGCGATGTCGTGATAAAGTTACCATTAATATGCCTACTTTCTATCAGTAAATTTAATTTTTTATCATGACTAAAAAGCAATATTTCCCCTGTAGGGAGCTGTTTTTTTATCGGAATAATTGCGTTTTCGATATGTTCAATTGCCATTTCAGCTTCATAAGCTGTAATAGGGGAATGCTGAAACGTAAAGCCATTAAAATTCTTAATGCCAATAGGTAAAATTATTTTATCCGATAGGTAAGATAAAATGGCTTCATTGTCTTGAATATCCAATTGAATATGATTTTTCATTGTGGCCTCATTCATATATGATGATTTCATCATGCTACGCTGGTTAGCATTATCTGTATAGTAAATCCATTAATGTGAATGAATTGTTAATATGTTGCACAACATGGTAATGAGTATAAATTGAAAATTCCCATCTCATGACGGGCTAAAATTCAGCCTTTTCTCGTCAGGGAAAATAAGATGTAATGAAACGATAAAATTGATTGTATTATATTTTGAAGTTACACTATTTTTGCAATATAACAACATGATTAAAGTTAGAAAAGTGTTTTCTAATTTATAGAATAATAAAAGTTAAATTCTAACTTCGAGTTATGCTATAAATAGATGAGTTAAAATTATCTATTTATAACAGGGTGAGCTTATGTCAGAAATAAGAATTGTTGCAACAGTAATTGCAAAAGATAATGAAGTTGATTTTGTGAAAGCAGCAACTAAATCAATTGTTGAGCCAAGCAATAAGGATGAAGGTTGTCTTCAGTATGAATTACATCAAGATAATGCTAATCCAAACATTTTTATTTTCTTTGAGATTTGGAAGGACCAAAAATCATTAGATAAACATAATGGAACACAACATTTGAAAGATTTCATTGAGAAGATAGAAGATAAAATTGATTCATTAGATGTAAAATTAATAAGCAAAATTGCATAATATTAATTAATAATGGCTAAATAACAAAAAGGAATACAAATGTATTCCTTTTTAATTTGATTACCCGAAAATTTCGGTGAGATGTGTTTTGTAATCGTTGATATATTTTTTAATATTGGGTTCTTTGATCACGTCGTTTACCATAAAGGTTGGGAATTTTTTCAATCCGAGAAATTGTTGTGATTTATGAAAGGCAAAATAGACACCATCGACACCTCGACCATCAAAAAAATTATCAAACTCATCAAATGCATCAAGAGGGGCATTCCAAGTCACCGAAAGCATATATTTTCTTCCATGAAGTAGGCCTCCAGTACCATATTGTTTGCTTGGATCTTGGCGAGTACGACCATCGCTTGTATATAAATGGCCGTGACCGAGGGTATAAACCTCGTCCATATATTTTTTTACCATCCAAGGCATCATCATCCACCAACCAGGCATTTGGTAAATAATTGTATCTGCCCAAAGAAATTTTTTAACTTCATTATCGATATCGTAGCCCGACTCGATATGGGTTTCTTGAATAGTGTACCCTAACTCATTTAGCGTGGTTTTAGCTACATCATGTAATGTACGATTAAGCTGGCCTGCCGAGTGAGCAAATGTTTGTCCGCCATTGAGAAGAAGAATTTTCATTTGTATTGCCTTATTCGTTAATTGCTAAGTTATATTTAGGCTAACAAACTAGAATAAAGATAAAAAGTAGAGTAATAAAACGGGATTTGTTATTTTTATGGATTTATTGTCTATATTTATGATTTGATTAGGCGAGGTTTAGTCAAATATCACTATAAAGACTATTTTTATAGTTAAAACTCTTAATAATAGAGATTATTGATTTTTTAGCAAAAGTCTATTGAGATTACGGCTATTTTTCTCTGCATTATCCCATCGTATTCTTTGTGATATTCAAATTATCGCAGTAATTATGGGTTAGTTCGTAGCGAATGAACATGGACTATCCAGATAATTACCCGTGAAGCTTAATGTAAAAAATTTAAGAAAGGTAACATAATGACGATTCCTGTAATTGGTGTGGGTACATTCCGTTTAAAAGATGATGTCGTGATTGCTTCAGTAAAAAATGCATTAGATGTTGGGTACCGCGCTGTTGATACAGCACAAATTTATGAGAATGAAGCTGCGGTTGGGCAGGCTATTGCAGAAAGTGGCGTTGAGCGCAGCGAGCTTTATATCACAACAAAAATTTGGATTGAGAATTTAAGTAAAGATAAACTTATCCCAAGTCTTAAACAAAGTTTAAGTGATTTGCAAATGGATTATGTGGACTTAACACTAGTGCATTGGCCATCTCCAAATGATGCGGTTTCTGTTGAAGAGTTCATGCAAGCATTATTGGAAGCCAAAAAACAAGGGTTAACACGTGAAATTGGTATTTCTAATTTCACTATTCCATTAATGGAAAAAGCAATCGCGGCAGTCGGTGTTGAAAATATTGGGACAAACCAAATAGAGCTTTCACCTTATCTGCAAAACAAAAAAGTTGTAGAGTGGGCAAAACAACATAATATCCATATTACCTCTTATATGACATTAGCGTATGGTAAAGCATTAAAGGATGAGGTTATTGCGAGTATTGCACAGAAACACAATGCAACATCCGCTCAGGTTATTTTATCGTGGGCGATTGGTGAAGGGTATTCTGTTATTCCATCATCAACAAAATGTGAAAATTTATTAAGTAACTTGCAAGCAACTCAATTACAGTTAGATAGTGACGATAAAGCGGCGATTGCAGCATTAGATTGTAATGACCGCTTAGTTAGCCCAGAAGGTTTAGCGCCAAACTGGGACTAATTGATCATTCTATATGCTCAGAGGCTAGGATTTGTTATGGCCTCTGAATTTCTGCAAGATATTGAGTTAAGCTATCAATAAAAACCCGAATACGCTGGCTGACAACGCGGTCACTGTAATATACGGCATGGAATGGTAAAGGAACAGGCTGCAATTCATCCTTTAATACTTCGACAAATTGGCCATTTTGAATATATTTATTCACCATAAAGTCAGACAAACATGCAATCCCATTTCCAGCTAAACAAAGCTGTCTTAGTGTCTCCCCGCTATTTGATGATATCCCTGTAGTAACTTCCATTAGTTGCCCATCAATGCCTTTAACTGGCCACATATTTAATGATGCAGGTTCAGTAAAGGTCAGGCATGTATGATGCAAAAGATCTTGAGGAGATTTAGGCTCATCATGTTGTTCCAGATAATTTGGCGACGCAATAATCTTGCGATAACTCTTAAATAATGGGCGAGCACGTAAGCTGGAGTCGGTGAGATGCCCTGCCCGAATAGCAACATCAACTTTCCGTTCAATTAAATTAACAAAGGTTTCCGATGAAACTAACGACAAGTGAATGTCTGGATATTGTTTGCGAAAAATAGCAACAAAAGGAATTAATATATGCAATACAATCGGTGTTGCTGCATCAATTCGTAATAGGCCTTTTGGAGAGCTTTGTGTGTCATATAATTCATCTTCTGCCGCTTGCATTTCTTGCAAGATAATTTTCATGCGTTGAAAATAAATTTCGCCCTCTGCAGTTAGGTCAATTTGCCTGGTGGTACGGTTAAGTAAATTGACCCCCAGTTTTTCTTCCAATTTTTTGACGATTCGGCTCACTGCTGAATTTGCTAAATTAAGTTTATCAGCCGCTTTACTAAAGCTTTTTTGTTCAACCACTTCTATAAATACACGGGCTTCTTCAGATGTTGCTCTCATAATAATTTTATTAGCCAATAAGATGATAGAAAAGGTGACTATTATAGTAACAGCAATAGGTCTTAAAATTTAAACTAAAAGTTTAAGAGAATGGAGTTTTATTAGCTTAAAAGCTAATCATATTGAATCATAACCTATCGCTTTTCTTAAAAGAATTTTTAGTGCTTCAGTGTAATTTTCCTTGTGAATTGCATGTTTCGCTAATTAGCACGATAAAAGCCTTAGCCTTTACTAGGGACGTGTTTTCTCCTTGATTGAGTTAGTGGATGCTTCCTTGGATGATTGCGCTGCAGAATGTATTTTTTGTCTTACCGATTGCAAGACGTATTTCACTGATATTAGTGAAAACCACATAACAGTGTTGATGAAATTTGCTAATATCAAAGTGAAATTTATAGGGACTATTTTGAATGGGTTTTTATGTCGATAAAAATTATTGCTTTATTCTTTATCACTGCGTTGGCTGAGATTGCAGGCTGTTACTTTCCTTATCTTTGGATGAAAAAGCAAGGTGGGGCTTGGTTATTGATCCCTGCGGCGTTAAGTTTAATGTTATTTGTCTGGTTATTGACATTGCATCCGGAAGCAAGTGGCCGAATTTATGCTACTTATGGCGGGATATATATTGCCACCGCATTAGTTTGGCTGAAAGTGGTTGATGGTGTGTCTCTTACCTTGACTGATTGGGTAGGCGCTCTAGTTGTGCTCCTTGGAGCAGGGATCATAATTAGTGGTTGGAAATAGATGATAGTGTTATCACGTCACCTTGAAAAAAAATATTTGTTTATTTTAAGATGACGTGGCATTTAAGGCGATCACAAAATTATTCCTTTATGTTTATTTCATCAGATAAATACTAAATCTATATTTAAATTAAATTTAAAATTTATTTTTTCTAAAAAATAGACGGGTTCTCTTTTACGAAATGTTAATTGAAATGGAATTTAACTAAAATAGTTTAAATGTAACATTTGATCTAAATCAATTTAACAATAAATACTCTATTGGTAGTAATTTTAATTGATGTTTAACTACTCAGTTAATATTAATTAAACTTTTATTTTCACTTTCATTGATTTTAGGCAATATCTAATCATATTAGGCTGCTATTCTCTCACCGATTTATACAAAAAATATAAAGAGGTAGCAATGAACGTTAGTCGCAGAAAGTTTTTTAAAATCTGCGCTGGCGGGATGGCAGGTACAACTGTAGCTGCGTTAGGTTTTATGCCTGGAATGGCAATAGCTAATGTACGTGAATATAAATTACTTCGCTCTAAAGAGACGCGTAATACTTGTACCTACTGTTCTGTCGGTTGTGGATTACTAATATATAGCATGGGCGATGGCGCCATGAATGCTAAATCCGCGATATTCCATGTCGAAGGTGACTCAGACCACCCGGTAAACCGTGGTGCTTTATGCCCTAAAGGGGCTGGTCTGCTCGATTATATCCAAAGCGAAAATCGTTTACGTTATCCTGAATATAGAGCACCAGGCTCTGATAAATGGGAGCGCATTAGTTGGGATGATGCCTTCACACGCATTGCACGCTTAATGAAAGATGACCGCGATGCGAATTTCATCGAAAAAAATGCTGAAGGAACAACAGTAAACCGTTGGTTATCAACAGGGATGCTTTGCGCATCAGCTGCCAGTAACGAAACGGGAATGTTGACACAAAAATTCGCCAGATCGCTAGGAATGCTAGCGGTTGACAACCAAGCGCGTGTCTGACACGGACCAACGGTAGCAAGTCTTGCTCCAACATTTGGTCGCGGTGCGATGACCAACCACTGGGTTGATATCAAAAATGCCGATGTTGTCGTCGTTATGGGCGGTAATGCTGCGGAAGCACACCCTGTTGGGTTCCGTTGGGCAATTGAAGCGAAAAATAATAATGATGCCACACTGATTGTCATAGACCCGCGTTTTACGCGTACCGCATCAGTTGCTGACCATTATGTCCCAATTCGTTCAGGTACCGATATTACCTTTTTATCGGGCGTTTTGCTGTACCTGATTGAAAATCAAAAAATCAATGCTGAATATGTTCAGAACTATACCAATGCATCATTGATTGTTAGAGACGATTTTGACTTTAACGATGGCTTATTTAGTGGCTATGACGCTGATAAGCGTAGTTATGACAAAACCAGTTGGAACTATAAGTTTGATGAAAATGGTCACGCATTACGCGATGACACTTTACAAGACCCACGTTGCGTGTGGAATTTACTTCACAAACACGTATCACGCTATACGCCTGATATCGTTGAGCAAATTTGTGGAACACCAAAAGCCGATTTCTTGAAAGTTTGTGAGATTTTAGCCACAACAAGCGCGGCAGATAAAGCCGGGACTTTCCTGTATGCGTTAGGTTGGACACAACATACTGTTGGTGCACAAAATATTCGTACCATGGCCATGATCCAGTTACTGCTAGGTAACATGGGGGTTGCTGGTGGTGGTGTGAACGCGTTACGTGGGCACTCGAATATTCAAGGCTTAACAGATTTAGGGTTACTATCAACCAGTTTACCGGGTTACTTGACACTACCTTCTGAAAAACATCAGAACATTGATAGCTACCTTACTGCAAATACGCCAAAAGCGACATTGCCAAATCAGGTAAATTTCTGGAGCAACTATCCTAAGTTCTTTGTGAGTTTGATGAAGTCTTTCTATGGGGATTCCGCTCAAGCTGAGAACCAATGGGGTTATGACTGGTTACCTAAATGGGACCAAGCTTATGATGTGATGAAGTATTTTGACATGATGAGCAAAGACCAAGTGACTGGCTATATCTGTCAAGGGTTTAACCCAGTAGCGTCATTCCCTGATAAAAATAAAGTGGTTAGCTGCCTTAGTAAGTTGAAATACCTGATTGTTGTCGACCCGTTAGTCACTGAAACGGCTAATTTCTGGCAAAATCATGGTGAGATGAATGACGTTGATACAGCTTCGATTCAAACCGAAGTGTTCCGTTTACCATCCACTTGTTTTGCGGAAGAAGATGGTTCGATAGCCAACTCAGGCCGTTGGTTACAATGGCACTGGCAAGCGGCAGATGCTCCAGGTGAAGCGCGTAATGATGGCCAAATATTGACCGGTATTCTGTATAAAATCCGTGAACTGTATGAGAAAGAAGGCGGACAAGGCCAAGATCCTCTGATGCAAATGAAATGGAATTATAAACAACAATTCCATCCGGAATCAGAAGAAGTGGCGAAAGAAAACAACGGTGTTGCACTGGTTGATCTTTATGATGCCGATGGCAATTTACAAGCGAAAAAAGGCGAACTACTCAGCTCATTTGCTTTATTGCGTGCAGATGGTTCAACGGCATCTTCTTGCTGGATTTACACTGGTAGCTGGACTGAGAAAGGCAACCAGATGGCAAATCGTGATAATAGCGATCCATCCGGTATCGGTAATACACTTGGTTGGGCATGGGCATGGCCTCTGAACCGCCGTGTGATTTATAACCGTGCTTCTTGTGACACCCAAGGTAAACCGTGGAATAAAGACCGCGTGCTTATTGAGTGGAATGGTAAAAAATGGGTCGGTAATGATATTCCTGACTTCAATGCTTCTGCTCCTGAAGTAGGAACTGGGCCATTCATCATGCAACCAGAAGGTTTAGGTCGTTTATTTGCTATCGATAAGATGGCAGAAGGGCCATTCCCTGAGCACTATGAGCCATTTGAAACACCACTTGGCACTAACCCGTTGCACCCGAATGTGGTTTCTAACCCAGCGGCGCGGATTTTTGATGAAGACAAGAAACGTCTTGGCGACCACAAAAATTTCCCTTATGTCGGTACAACATACCGTTTAACAGAGCATTTCCACACATGGACCAAGCATGCTCGCTTAAACGCAATTGCTCAGCCAGAGCAATTTGTTGAAATCAGCGAAACATTAGCGAAAGCCAAAGGAATTGCGTTAGGCGATAAGGTCAAAGTCAGCAGTAAACGTGGGTTTATCAAGGCAGTTGCGGTTGTCACTCCTCGATTACAAACGCTGATGGTGGATGGCAAACCAATTGAAACAGTTGGACTACCTATTCACTGGGGCTTTGAAGGCGCGACTCAAAAAGGGTTTATCACCAATACGTTAACGCCGTCTGTCGGCGATGCTAACTCTCAGACTCCTGAGTATAAGGCATTCTTAGTTAACATTGAGAAGGCGTAAGGGAGGGAACATGTCCATGCAATCTCAAGACATTATTAAACGTTCCGCGACCAATAGCATTACGCCTCCGCCACAAGCGCGTGATGATAAGCTTGAAGTCTGTAAGCTCATTGATGTGTCATCTTGTATCGGCTGTAAAGCTTGTCAAGTGGCATGTTCTGAGTGGAATGATATCCGTGACGAAGTTGGTCATTGCGTTGGGGTTTATGATAACCCAACGGATTTAAGCGCAAAATCGTGGACGGTGATGCGTTTTAGCGAAACCACTGAAATGGGTAAGCTAGAATGGTTGATCCGTAAAGATGGCTGTATGCACTGTACCGACCCTGGATGTTTGAAATCTTGCCCATCAGCTGGAGCAATCATTCAGTACGCAAATGGTATTGTGGATTTCCAATCAGAGCACTGTATTGGTTGTGGTTATTGTATCGCGGGTTGCCCATTTAACATTCCTCGATTAAACCCGAAAGACAATCGAGTGTACAAGTGTACTTTGTGTGTTGATAGGGTGAGTGTTGGTCAAGAGCCAGCATGTGTGAAAACCTGTCCAACGGGGGCTATCCGTTTCGGTACGAAAAAAGAAATGTTGGAATACGGTGCAGAGCGCGTAACTAAATTGCAAAATCGGGGGTATGCGCAAGCGGGAATTTATGATCCTGAAGGTGTGGGTGGTACGCATGTTGTTTATGTGCTTCACCATGCTGACAAACCTGAACTGTATCATGGCCTGCCTAAAGACCCACAAATTGATACACCAATCAATCTGTGGCAAGGCATCTTGAAACCACTTTCTGTCGTTGGATTTATCGCGACCTTTGCAGGGTTGATTTTCCACTATGTGGGAATTGGTCCAAACAAAGAAGTGAGTGATGAAGAGGAGAAAGATGACCATGAGTAAGAAAAGCAAAATGATTGTGCGGACAAAGTTTATTGACCGCGCGTGTCACTGGACGGTTGTCATCAGCTTCTTCTTGGTTGCTTTGTCGGGGATTGCGTTGTTTTTCCCAACATTGAAATGGTTGACGGAAACCTTTGGTACACCGCAAATGGGACGGATTTTACATCCCTTTTTTGGTGTGTTGATTTTCGTTGTGCTGATGTTTATGTTTGTTCGCTTTGTGAAACACAATATTCCAGATAAGCAAGACTTACCTTGGATTAAAAATATTGTCGAAGTATTGAAGGGTAATGAACATGAAGTGGCTGATGTCGGTAAATACAACGCCGGTCAAAAAATGATGTTCTGGAGCATTATGAGCCTGATTTTTGTGCTCTTGATAACTGGTATTATCATTTGGCGCCCTTATTTCGCACATTTATTCCCAATGTGGGTCGTGCGGTGGGGGTTGTTGATTCATGCCGTTGCTGCGATTGTCTTGATCCATGCCATTTTAATTCATATGTACATGGCATTTTGGGTTAAAGGTTCAATCAACGGAATGATCGAAGGGAAAGTTAGCCGCCGTTGGGCGCGAAAACATCACCCTCGTTGGTACCGTGACGTAGAAGCTAAAGAGGCCAAAGCCGAAGCTGAAAGTAAAAAATAATTTACGCAGTAGGTGTTAAATAACATTAAGCCATCACATTGTGATGGCTTAGGTTGTTGACAAAGCGGGATAAAAGCGTGGTTTTTCCCACTTTGTGTTATCAGCCGAAAATCAATAAATTGATTTTCCTAATTTATTTTCAAAACCTATTAGATTTGCAGCTAAACATAATATGTTTGGCTGCAAATCTGAGCCATCACATTGTGATGGCTTTTTTTGTGGGGATTTTTGTCTAAATGGTTTCTTATTGATGAGATTTGTTTAAAAAGTCACTGGCCTTGATGCGATACAACACATGTTCTTGTAACCAATGCCCATCAGGGAGTGCTGGGTGATAAAAGTTATTTAGTTGTTTTATCATTCCTAGTCTTTTCATTACGGATTCTGATGGTGAATTCACCACTGCCGTAAATGCAACCAGTTCGGGCAGGTTTAGTTTATCAAAAGCGTATTCGATGACACGACTCGCTCCTTCAGTGGCGTAGCCTTGATGCCAATATTCCGGTAACAAACGCCAACTTAATTCAACACAAGGTGAAAAAGGGAGTGTTGCTGAAGGAATATTTAAACCGATAAACCCAATGAATTGTTTATTGGATTTTAATTCAACAGCCCATAATCCCCATCCTCCTTGTTGAGCAAATTTATCTATGATGGTTTGCATAAATTGTGCATTTTGCTGCTCATTAAGCACAGAAGGAAAATAATGCATGACATCGGGATGGCTATTCATTTGGTAAAATGACTGTTTATCTTCTTCTTGCCACCCACGCAGCCGTAAATGTGTTGTTTCTAACTCAATGATTATCATGACTATTTTTATTAAGACGCATATGAAGAATAGGGAATGGATTGCCTTCGCCGTCTAATTCAGAACGTGCATATTGTGTAAAACCCATATGTTGATAGAACCCGATAGCTTGAGGGTTTTGTTCGTTAACATCCAACTCAGTAATGCCTAAGGTATCAATGGCATATTGAAGCAGTTTTTTCCCTGTACCTTGGCCTCTACTTTCTTGGGAAATAAACAACATTTCAAGGCGGTGTTTATCGCACCCTAGAAAACCGGTCATATTGCCTGCGCTATTGAATGTCACAAAAACAGCTAAATACGGCAAATAAATATCTTTGATAGCAATTTTTAGTTCAGCAATTTTTTCTTCAGTTAAAAAATGGTGAGTTGCTCTCACTGAAGACTCCCAAACACGAATAATATCATCATCGTGTGCACGTGTTGCGCTTTGGACTATCATTATATTATCTCCGTGTATTGATTGGAAAATCTTAACTGCTGGTTTTCTTCTGTCAATCGTTTGTTTTTAATTTACCTTAAGATTGTTTTTGAGATATTTATCGCAGAAAAAAAAGTCAACTTCGTCATTATTAGATAAGTTGCGGTGTGATTTTTCGCTAAGTTCTTTATATAGCGATGAACGTATTTTTCTTTGTTGCTTTAATTGTAGGGGTATATTAATGAAATATAAATTGCTAACTCTCTGTTTATCTACGGCATTATTAACACCTATTGCGCCTGTATTAGCGAGTACAGATAGCAAAACAGATATGGTTTTAGATCAAGTTTTAGTCCTTAGCCGCCATAATTTACGTACACCTATCGTAAATACCGGTATTCTTACTGAAGTGACTGATAAAAAATGGCCTGCATGGGATGCACAAAGTGGTTATCTCACTACTAAAGGCGGCGCACTTGAAGTCTACATGGGGCATTATTTTAGGGAGTGGATAGACCAAAACAAATTACTTGCAGATGAACTGTGTCCAACAAGTAATGAGGATGTATACCTTTATACAAATAGTCTCCAAAGAACGATAGCAACTGCCCAATTCTTTGCTGCAGGCGCATTTCCAGGATGCAAGGTGAGTATTCATCATCAGCCTGAAATTGGTAAAATGGACCCTGTTTTTAACCCAATTATTACCAATGCTTCCCCTGAATTTAAACAGCAGGCACTCGCTGAGATGGAACAATATTTTAAAGGGTTATCACTGACTGCGGGTTATGACGAATTAGATAGTGTTCTGAATATTAAAGATTCTCAGAAATGTAAAACAGACAAATTATGTAATTTAAATAACCAAAAAAACAGCTTTATTATTGAAGCTGAAAAAGAACCAGGCGTCAGTGGTCCATTAAAAATTGCGAATTCAGCGGTGGATGCGATAGACCTTCAATATTATGAAGGTTTTCCTGCTAATGAAGTGGCTTGGGGGCTTGTGAATACCCCTGAAAAATGGAAAAAACTGAATACGCTAAAAAATGCTTACCAAGAAACGTTATTTACGCCAAAAATCATTGCAAAAAATGTCGCACATCCAATACTCAATTATATCGATAAAGGCTTTGTTTCGGTCGATAAAGGAGAAACAGCAAAATTTATATTCTTAGTCGGTCATGACTCGAATATTGCGTCACTCATGTCAGCAATGGATTTTAAACCGTATCAATTACCAGAGCAGTATGAACATACCCCGATTGGAGGTAAATTAGTGTTCCAACGCTGGACAGATAAGCAAGCGAATAAAGATTTTATGAAAGTCGAATATGTTTACCAAACTGCAGACCAGCTTAGAGATAATACGTATTTATCATTACAAACACCGCCTAAACATGTCACATTAGAGCTAAAAGGGTGTCCAATTGATAAAAGCGGCTATTGTTCTTGGGAAGATTTTCAAAAAGTCATGGCGACAGCCTTAGAACAGTAATCACGGTATATTGATGCCCTACAAACTTGAGCGGGGCATCATTTTTTGGGAAGATAGCCAAATTATATATTGGGTTTATTAATATCTTATGTGGACAAAATAGTCACTATGCCTATTCAGTTTTTTCAGCTAAATCAAATTGCTACCGCAGATCTTATCGCATTAAATACTCATCCATCTGTACTTGAACATATGCCTCTAGGCAGCAGCCATTTCGATGAGCAGGCCTGCCAGCAGTGGGTCGCAGGAAAAGAGCAGCATTGGAAGCAACATGGCTATGGAGTATGGGCCATTGTGATTGATGACCAGTTTGCCGGTTGGGGAGGGTTACAAAATGAAGCGGGTGATGCAGATTTAGCTTTAGTGTTACATCCTAAGTTTTGGGGAAAGGGAAAATCTATTGTTAAGAATATTATTAATAAAGCTTTTACATCACTGAAGGTTGAGTCAGTTACAATACATTTACCGTTAACACGCAAGAAAGTATCCGCGATTTTACGTTATGGTTTTACTGAAGAACGCATTGTTGATTTTGATGGTATTCCTTTTAAACGCTTTAGATTAAGCCATTCATCAGTTTTATAGCATAAAAAAACCCCGCTAAAAAAGCAGGGCGTGAAAATCACGAAAATGTTTATGAGCCTTTAATTTACCCTAAATGAACACATAAATAGCCCTATAAAGTGTATGTCTTTGCTGTTTTTTGTAACAATCATTAAGGCTAAACCTTTTGTTTGTAAAATGTGTTTGCTTAAGCTCCAAATAGCACTTTAGTCTTTATTATCTAACCACTAATACACTAGTTTTTGCATAACGAACTACTGAGGCGGCATTAGAACCCAGCAAATAGGTTGACATACTCGGGCGGCGTGAACCTAATAGAATAATATCGGCGTTGATATCTTCTGCGGTTGCCAAAATTTCGTCTTTAACAGAACCAACGGTTGCTTTCGCCTTTATTTTATCTGCAGGGATATCAAATAGTTTAATTTTTTCTTTTAATTCTGTAAGGATAATTTCAGCTTGTTTTTCGTCGTCAGGGAAGTCTCCTGGTAAGATGGTGCCACCATAGCGTAAATAGTTTGAAATTGGTGCGGTTACGGCAAGAAAGTGCACTGTTGCATCATTCAATTTTTGTAGCGAATTAACATGAGGAACTAATAAGTTAGTGAGAGCATCTTCGGTTACATCGATCGGAACTAAGATTGTATTGTACATAATATCTCCCTTACTCTTTTATATTATAAGTTTAGAACAATATCATACATTGTGAAATTGATTATTAATAGTAATGAATTTATTGGTGGAAGGGTGTGAGCAAGTAGCCGTAAAAAGATTTTTCATCAAAAAAAGAGGGGAGCCTGATGCCATTATAATGAATAACATCAGGTAAAATGCAGGAAATATTGGGGTAGATTTATTTTTTTACGCAAGCTTCTTTTAAGCCAGCTTTGCAGGCTTGAGCTAGATATTCAGCTGCAGATTTTTCATTGATTTCAATTCCCTCTCCACTTTCTAGCATTTTACCGACTTGGTATTGTGCGGGTGGAAATTTTTTATCAGCAGATTTTTTGAACCACTCAAAAGCAGTAATATAATTTTGTTTTACACCAATACCTTGATAGTAAAACTGGCCCATATAATTTTGGGCTTCAACATTGCCTTTATTGGCTGATTTTTCGAATAGATCCATGGCTGTTTCAAGGTTGGCCTCAACGCCATTACCATTTAAATACATGTCCCCTAAAAACAACTGAGCATCAGAATTGCCCTTATTCGATGCCATCGTTAACCATTTTTTTGCTTTACCATAGTCCTGTTTAAGCTCGTTACCAAGGTAATAGCCAATTCCTAACATGACTTGCGCTTTTATATCGCCTTTTTGCGCTTCTTGCTCGATACGTTTGATAGTTTCTTTGGGAACCGCAGCGACACTTAGGTTAATTGAAAAGGCACATAAAATAATAAATGAAAGAATTCTAAGCATAATTTGATATCTTATTTTAGCGTTGTTTATTTCTATTTTTAATAAAATGTCTCAATGAGATTTATTACCAACAAAGTATATTACATAAAGAAAAGTTTACATCAAAATACGTAATATAAAATAAGCTATAAGCCTGAGGACTTTACGCATTTTTAGAGTTATTGGCATCATCTATACTCTACGATTTTAATTTAAAAATATCAATATATAATAAAAATATACAATATATTAGGGTATGGGATTTCCTATCTTTTAGCCACGTTATGTGTTTGTTGTAACAAGATATTAATAAGAGAAATGATTAAGAAGTCATGCCAGACAGATGAAAAGATAAGGGAATGGAATATTAATTGATATTTTAAGTGTGGTTTAAGGCGTTAGGGTGATTATTTTATAAAAACATTTAATACGAATAAATTTTCGATATAAAACACATCAGAAGTGAGAAAAGTGAATTAAATAAGGGCGGCTGATGTGTTATTAGAAAGGTGTGAATTAAAGTTTACAGAATTCGCACCTTTAGCAATATAAACAAAACCTTTATGTTGATGGCTTAAAAAAGCTTATGACTCAAATAGTGGGGTAGGTTTACCATTGTCATCAATTGCAACAAAATTAAACTGGCCATGTATCACTTCTTCTCGACCTTCTGAATACATATCTTCTAAAAAAATCGATACATTGACCGTCAAACTGGTTCTTCCAACTCGAATGACTTTACCCACCAACTCAACAATGGTTCCTGAAGGGATTGGATGAGTAAAATTAATTTTTTCAGTGGAGACCGTAACAAGGCGCTTACGGCTAAAACGTGTTGCGGTAATAAAAGAAACTTCATCCATCCAAGCGAGAGCAGTACCGCCAAATAGGGTGCTGTGGTGGTTAGTTGTTGTTGGAAATACCACTTTAGAGACGCGAGAAATGGATTGCTCAATTTTTTGTGTGATGACATCGTCAGCGATGGAACTCATGGTCTACCTTACAATTGTTACTTAGTATGCTAGTAATTGTTAAAAGCAATAATGTTAAAAGCTAAGTGTAATACTCATTTCAAACTAATTCAGCAATAAATGTGAAGTGAATCGTTCCGGCAGGGAAATTTTTGAGAATGTCAGCTGTAGCTAAAATCAGAAGAGGGAATATTAAAGGCCCAGAGTTCAAATTATGAGCTTTTAAATTCTAATGAGGCATGGAATTAATTATCTAAATACTCTGCACTCATACGAACAGCTTTTGCGATAGAACCATCTAAAACAGGGGCTGCAATTTGTGGTTTGTTGTTATCAGCAATCATGTCCTCTAATTGCCCTACGGTGTAACTTTTTTCAGCGAAAGCTTTGGCGCTTAACAGTGAAATTGCTATTGCCAATAGTGATTTATTCATAATCACTCCATTTGATTTAAGTTTCGAATACTAAGCAATAGAGCCACAATAGGTAATAAAAAAACCCTTCATATTGAAGGGTTTTTTGTGAGCAAATTTTACAAACAAGTATTAACTAAATCTGTATAGACTAAATGGTTTCACATTCAGTGAGGGTTCTTTGCCTAATAACAAGTCAGCGGTGAGCTCGGAAGAAACAGGACTTTCTGTCATTCCCCAGCCTGTCGCAGTATTGATAACTAGACCTGGGTATTCATTGACTTGAGAAATGATTGGGTGCTCATCTGGTGCGATGGCCATAGCACCACTCCATTGGTCAATCAATTTAGAATCCTTAAATGCAGGGAATTCTGTTTTTAATTTTTCAAATGATGCATTCAGCTCAGGCAAGTCAGGTAATGCAGTCATATTTCTGTGTTTTTCGAATGGTGAAACTTCATCCATTTTCCAGCTTGTTGGTTCAGTAAATGAATTAATTAACTGTTCATTTAATGAAATATGGACAGGGAAATCTGGCATCGACAGCAGTGGAATGTATTTGTAGCCATAGACGAAGGAATCTTTAACAACCGGAGCAACAATCACGCGAGGAGATGTTGCGTAGGTACCATCCGCTTGTTCACGGAAGAAAATATTGCCTGGTAAAGCAACGTTACCGCCTGGCGCAGTTGGTGAACCGGTGATCAGTTGCTGAGATTGATAAGCTGGTAATGTTGGGACATCAACGCCTAAGTTTTGCATAAACAGTCTTGACCAGACTCCACCTGCAACAACAACACGCGAGGTTTTAATAGGCCCTTTCTCGGTGACGACATCAGAAATAACGCCTGCTTGTGTTTCTAAGCCTCTAGCAGCACAGTTAGTGTAAATTTTGATACCTAATTTTTTCGCGTAATCTGCCATGACGAAGGTCGCAATTTCAGCATCTAAGCTACCGGAGTCTTCTTCAAAACCTGCGATAGTCCATTTAGATTGTGCACCATTTAAGCGCTGGTTGAGTTCTGCGCCTTCAATGATGCGTGTTTTGAATGGAATATCTGAACCGACGTTTTTACTGCGAGTATCAATCCATTCTCTAACATTAACAAGATCTTCTTCATCGAACGGTACTTCAATGCGCCCTTGAGTACGATAGCTTGTATCTGCACCGACTTTCGCGTTCATCTCTCTCCAACGTTGTTTGCCTAAGTGGTGGAGTAAGAAGGTTTCATCTGGCATTTTATAAGTGATGACTTGGCCATAGAAGCGGGATGATTGTTCGCCTGCAATATTACCTTTTTCAACAATAACAACATCTAAACCGCGCCCAACCAGCTCAATTGCTGTCATAATTCCTAGAATTCCAGCACCAATAACAACGACGTCAGCTTGCTGTGGTAGAGGACCTTCTGTTCCTGCGACAAAACCATGTCGCGGTTTACCAGGAACAAATCGACCTTCACGAGTTAACATTGGAGTTAAAATTCCGGCCCCTGCAGCAACGGCAACAATACCACCACCAATCAAAAATTTTCTTCTAGTAATAGCCATCTTATAAGTTCCTTATATCGAATGAGTTTTTCACAATTGGCCAAAGCTTCAATTAGAAATATTTATAATTGTAATTATATCTTTAATAATGATTATGATTGTAAACTAAATTAATGTGGAATTAAAATTTTTAGTTAAATGTTAAAAAATTTTTTTTTCTAATATGAAATGGGCGCCAATATTTCAAGAAAAATAATGGCGCTGGCGGAATTGAAGTAGGAGAAACAGGCAGGAAAAAATGGCTTTTATTCTAGTTTATTGATTTATAAAACTTAAATTAGGATTTGGCCTGTTAGAAACAAAACGGCGTTACCTGTTAGTTTTACTCGACCAGAGGCTAGCTCGCAATGAACTACTCCTCCGCGTGATGATATTTGATGGCCAACTAACTGCACTTTATTTAGCCGATTTGCCCATATTGGTGCAATAGCACAATGTGAAGTGCCTGTTACAGGGTCTTCATCAACCCCTTTTGCTGGGGCAAAATAACGAGAAACAAAATCACAATCGTTAGTCGCACTTTCTGCTGTAATTGTTAATCCAGGTAGAGAAAGCTGTGAAAGCTTTAGCATATCCGGCTGGCAGTTTTGAACGAGTTCTGCACCTTCAAGAAAACACAGGTAACGGTCTTTCGCTATCCAAAGCTCTTTGATTTTGATTCCAAGGATGTCAGCGAGGTGTGGGTATTGGTCTGGATGACTTTGTACAGATTCAATAATTGGAAAATCGAGTGTAAACCCTTGGGCATTTTGTGTCACAACCAACTCACCTGATAAAGAGCTAAATGTTAAAGGATGAATGTTTTGTTGGAGCACATGGTTTAACACAAAGGCTGCGGCAAGTGTTGCATGACCACATAATTTTACTTCAACTTTAGGGGTGAACCATCGAATATGACGATCGACTAAAAATGCGGTTTCTGACAAATTAACTTCTGCAGCAATTGCAATTAGCTGTTCATCTGATAACCAGTTATCGAGTAATACAACCGCTGCAGGATTACCGTGAAAAAGGGTATCTGTAAAAGCATCAACATAGTAAATGGGAGCAGAAAGGCTCATTATAGGGTTTCCAAGAGTCATTATGGGATGATGAAAGGCCAGTATAACGCCTATTTTATGAAATATAATAGGCAAATTATTAATAGGCTAATGAAGCTGGGGGGAGATCCGGTAGCGTGTGGGTTGCTACCGGATAAAAGACAATTAATCCGCGTTATTAAGCATTTGCTTCATTTTTGTCTGCATTTTTGAGCATTTTCCTGACAGGGATAATCAACGCTGCCAATACGACCGCACAGATGACCAGCGCAATAGAGACATGGGAGAATAGCTCAGGCATTGAATCCAATTGGTCTTTACGGATGTTACCACCCATGATACCTGCGGCAAGGTTACCCAACGCACTCGCACAGAACCATAACCCCATCACTTGACCACGCATTTTTTGTGGTGCGAGCAAAGTCATTGTTGCCAAGCCGATAGGGCTCAAGCACAGTTCTCCTAATGTCAGTAATAAGATACTGCCAACTAGCCAGAAAGGGGAAACGCCACTTTGTGTTGCAAGCACTTGGTTTGCTGCCACCATCATGATAGCAAAGCCACCTGCAGCAAATAAGATACCAATCACGAACTTGGTCATGCTGCTTGGGTTCATATTACGTTTAGCCAGAGAAGGCCAGAACCAGCTAAATACTGGGGCTAACAATATAATAAACAACGCATTGATTGATTGGAACCAAATGGTTGGGATTTCAAAACTGCCCATTTGGCGGTCAGTATAGTCGCGAGCAAAGATATTAAATGAAGTCGGTTTTTGCTCAAAAGCGGACCAGAAGAATGCGGCTGCAATCAGTAAAATTAAGCAAGCCAGTAAGCGAGAACGCTCGCTACTGTTTAAACCGCCAAGGAAGAACATAAATAAGAAATAGATGCCCACACAGGTCGAGATAACATAAGCAGAGCTTTTCGCGATGATTGAGGCATTAAATGGAATCGTACCATTATCAATCAAGACAACCAGTATGGCCAATAATACCATGGCAAAGGTTACCCATTTCCCCACGTTTTTGCGCTCAACTGTTGGGCGGTTCCATGTGGAATCAAGGCCAACTTCTTTATCATAGCGGCGCATTTGAGGAATGGCGTAAAAACGGAAAATTAACAGGGCAATTAGCATTCCTAAGCCACCAAGGCCAAAACCTAAATGCCAGCCATATTTTTCATGAAGTGGACCAATAATTAACGGGGCAATAAATGAACCCATGTTAATACCCATATAGAACAGAGAGAAACCGCCATCACGACGTGTATCTTCTTTCTTATACAGCGTTCCTACCATCACAGTAATACAGGTTTTAAATAACCCTGTACCTAATACGATGAGTAATAAACCAACGAAAAAGAAGGTATTTGATAAAAAGGCAGACATTGCGATGGATAAATGGCCAAACGCAATAATTAATGAGCCGTACCAAACCGCGCGGCGTTGGCCTAACCAGTTATCGGCTAACCAACCACCCGGCAACGAGGTGATATAAACCCCACCAGCGAAAATACCGACAATAGCGGAAGCTTGTTCAATAGGTAATTCCATTCCGCCTTGTAATAATGCCGCACTCATAAATAGGATAAGTAACGGTCTAACTCCGTAAAAAGAGAAGCGTTCCCACATTTCTGTGAGGAAAAGCGAACTCAATGGGTATGGATGCCCAAAAAAAGTTTTTGTTTTAGTCGCAGAATTGTTCATCTGTGAACTCCCATAAATACTCTCTTGAGAGGTTGTGCATGATATAAAACACCAAGCCGTGCGCTTGAATGTCAATTGTTATTGATATGTTAACATAAACATGTGAAACATATTTTTAACATACATTATTATAGAATCACCTATATACAGAATGAATTTATTGTAAAAGGTGTGCTTTTAAGGTGAAAAGTCGATATAACTCTCATTTCTCACGATAAGCTAGGGGAAGATACAGGATTTTAGTTGACAATAAAAGAAAGAATTTTGAATCGATTAAGTTGTTTAAAATCAATTGTTTGAAGTTGTAAAATTTTAATTTTAAGCAAAGTGAGACAATAAAGCGTATAAATCATCAGGTTTTTGTACAAAAAATAGCAAGGGGGTTATTGGTCGGACGGGGAAGCGCGTAGACCATCGGATTGGCGCCGGATAACTAACCATGAATAAATTAAGTTGAAGAGAACTAACGCCGCAGTGAAAAAGAATACGGCTCTGAAACCATAGGTGGCAGCGACAAAGGAGCCCATTAAAGGCCCTGTCACGTTTCCAACATCGCGTAATGCTTGGTTATAGCTGAAAATACGCCCAGTCACTTGGTGAGAAATATTATAGATAATTAACGTTTGTACTGCAGGTAATAGTGCAGCATTTAGTGCCCCAAGCATAAATCGGAGAAAGCCTAACTCCCAATAACTACTTACCAACCCCATTGGGAATAATACAAAAATAGATGCGCCCAGCACGGCGAGTAAAACTTTTTCAGGGCCTATTCGGTCACTGAGTTTACCTAACATGGGCGCACTGATTAAAGCCGCAACACCGGGAATGGAGGCTATTACACCACTGACAAAGGCGAGGTTTTCTAAAGAATCAGATAGATCCCGAACATAGAGGGTGATCACGGGGTTGATTGACCCCATCGCAGCTTGAATGATCATCGTGGTGAAAAACAAGCTAATGACTAAATTCTTATTGCGTAGTGAGGCAAATACTTGCTTGCTGGACAATGCATCTTTGCGCGAAACGGGTGTGAAGCGTTCTCTAACATAAAAGAGCGTGACAAAAAAGCAAATAAACAGCACCGTTGCTGTAATAAAAAAGACGGGGCGTAAGCCATATTGGTCAGCAAGAAAACCGCCGATTAATGGGCCAATAAGTGCGCCACTGACCGCACCAGTCGCAAGGACGCCCATAGCCCAGCCGCTTTTTTTCACGGGAATTTGAGTTGCAATCAACGCGTTAGCATTAGGAACAAAGCCACCCAATAAACCTAATATGGCTCTTAAGGCTAATAATTGCCAAATATTCTGCGCAAAGCCGATTAACACCATGACAATCGCCATGCCCAGCGCGGATCGCAATAGCATTAATTTTCGCCCTTTGCGATCGGATAATCTCCCCCAAAATGGAGCGGCAATGGCAGAAAATAAAAAGGTGATACTAAAAACGGCACCAGTCCATAAATTCAACGAAGCATGGTCTTTGACACCAAGTTCTTCAATATATAACGGGAGAAAAGGCATGATCAGGCTAAAGGCGGCACCTGTTAAAAAACAGCCGAACCACACGACGTATAGGTTACGTTTCCAATACTCTGTTTTTCCCGTCATAATTTTCCCGTT